>NZ_NEDJ01000042.1 GCF_002114285.1 Halorubrum ezzemoulense DSM 17463 | reverse complement strand
AGGTTGGTCAACGAGGCAGGTTCACGCGGTCCGGGACGACGGGTCGCCGGCGTCGCCGAGGCCAGGGACGATGAACCCGTCGTCGTCGAGGTGATCGTCGATGGCGACCGTCAGCAGGTCCGCCTCCGGGACGGCCTCGCTCACGCGGACGAGGCCGGCGGGCGCGGAGACCGCGGAGAGCACGAACAGGTCCTCGAAGTCGTCGGCCTCGTCGAGGACGTGGTCGAGGACGGCGGCCATCGTCGATCCCGTCGCGAGCATCGGGTCCGCGACGATGACGGTGTCCTCCGGGCGGATCTCGGGGAGCTTCACGTAGTCGATGGTGATCGGGAACTCGCCGTCGTCGGTCATCCCGGCCGCCTCGTCGCGACCGGCGGAGATGACGCCCTGCTTCGCGCGGGGGAACGCCTTCAACAGCCCCTCGACGAAGGGGGTCGCGGCCCGGAGGACGTTGATGATCACCACGTCGTCGAGTCCTTTCACGCGCTCGCCGGTCGTCTCCGCGAGCGGGGTCTCGACGGGGACGTACTCCGTCTCCATCGCGCCGTCGATGATCTCGTAGCCGCAGATCCGCCCAAGCTTCACCAGGCCCTTCCGGAACGCCACCTGTTCCGTCTCGGCGTCGCGCAGCCGCGAGAGGGTGTCCGTCGCCAGCGCGTGCGTGATGAGGTACGCGTCGTCGCGGTCTTCGATCGTCATTATACGGAACCGCGCCCGGAACGGTCTTAAAACGTGGCGAATCGAGCGCTCGCCGGACCGCGACCAGAGGGCAGCCCCCTCCGGCGACCGCACCTAGCGGAGCGCGACGACGTACGTCACCGCGAAGAGGATCACGGCGAGGGTCGCGACGTTCCGGAGCGACAGCGTCGCCGTCCCGACGAAGTCGAGCCCCCAGACGATCATCCAGGCGAACCACGCCGAGAGCACGGCGTTCATCGCGAGCAGCACCTTGGGATCGCCTGAGGAGTGCTCGACGCCCTCGCGGATCCCGGCCTCGTCGCCTCCCTCGTCCGTGCGCTCCTCGGCACTCATACGCGGATTCGCGGCTGTGCGCCACTTAGCTCTTGTCCGTTCGGGCCGTACGGCCCTCATGATCGGCCCGGTCCACCTCCGCAACCGACGCGGGGACCCCATCGATCCGATCCCCTTCCTCGTGACGACGGGGCTCGCGTTCGCGCTGGTCTTCTCGTTCGGGCCGCTGTACGGCCTCGCCTACGGGCTGTCGCTTTCGGCCGCGCTTGCCCTCTCGGCGCTCGGGTTCGTCGGAGTGACCATCGTCGCGTACCGACAGCTCGTCCGGTCCGCGCCTCCGGTCGGTGCCGGGGCGCTCCCGGCCGACCTCCGGTTCGAACGCCTGTTGTACGCCGGGGTCGTGCTGGGGATCGCGTTCCTTGCGCTCACGCTGCCGCTGCTGTGACGGGGCGCCGAGCGCGGGGCGGCCTCCGCGGGTCGGCTGTGCGAATCGGTTACACGACACCGGGGGACTAAGATGATCGATGCGGATCATTACGATATGGGCATCTTCGAGACGGTAACCGACGCGCTGGCGGGGTCGACGGGGACGGCACCCGGGGCCGCCGGCGACGACGGCTCCGAGGGGGCGTACTGGTGCGACGACTGCGGCGTCCGCGTCCGCGACGTCGACGTCGACGACGAGGGGCTCGACCGCGACGCGGAGGGGACGCCGACGTGTCCCGACTGCGGCGACCCGATGCGGTTCGCCCGCGCGACCGGGGGCGACTGCGCCTGCTGATCGCCGACCGCCGGTCGCGTCGAGGGGTTACGGCTCCCGGAGCGCGACCTCGGCGCCCTGCTCGCTCGGGAACGGGGCTGGGCCGACGTCGGCCGGGTCGTCACCGATCCCCGGGTCGCCGAGCTCCGCGAGTTCGTCGTCGGTCAGAAGCGCGTCATCGAGCCGGTCAACGAGCGGTGCCTCGTCGACTCCCGTGCCGATGACGACGAACTCGGTCCGGCGGTCGCCGTGGTCGTCGTCCCACTCTAGCTTCGGGCGGTTCGAGCGGAGCATATCGCGCTCGACCGACGGCAGGCTCGCGATCCACGGGCCGAGCGCCTCGACGCGGACCGACCGACCCGCCTGCCCGACCTGCTGGCGCTGGTCGGTGCCTGCGACCCACAGCGTCCCCTTCGAGCGGACCACGTCGGCGGGGAGGTCTCGGAGGAGAGCGGCGAGTCGGTCCGGGTGGAACGGCCGCCGGCGGCGGTAAGTGAATGAGGTGACGCCGTACACCTCGTCGGGGTGGCGGTGGTCGTGGGCGTGGTCGCCGTCGCGGCCGTGGTCGTCGTTCGTCCCGCTATCGGCGTCGGCGTCGTCGACCTCGGCAAGCGCGCGCTTCCCGCCGGGGAGTTCGCCGAGTTCCCGCTCGTCGAACAGCCCGACGCCGAGGATCCGGTCCGGGTCGACCGCGGAGAACTCCGTGACGACCGTCTCCGCGTCGGGCTGGAGCGCGCCCACGAGGTCGACCGCCTCGTCGATTTCCGCGTCGGTACAGAGGTCCGCCTTGTTACACACCACGAGGTTCGATACCTCGACCTGCTCGACGAGGAGGTCCGAGAGCGGCCGGTCGGCGTCGTCCTCGTCGCCGGTCGCGGCCCCGGCGCCGGCGTCGGGATCGACGCGCCGCTCCGGCGTCTCGTCGCCCGCGAACGCGTCGAGGAACTGCCGCGTGTCGATCACGGTCACCAGCGCGTCGACCCGGTACCGGGCCGCCGCGCGCGACTCGGTCGTGAACAGCCGCGCGACTGGCGCGGGCTCCGAGATGCCCGAAGACTCGACGACCAGGGCGTCGAAAGAGCGCTCGTTCGCGAGCCGCACCACGGCGCTTTCGAGGTCGTCCTGAAGCTCACAGCAGATACAGCCGTTCGACAGCTCTGTGACGCCCTCGACATCAACCTCGGACTCCTCGGTGATCAGGTCCGCGTCGACGTTCACGTCCCCCATGTCGTTGACGAGGACCGCGATGTCGCGGTCGCCGGCGTTCCGGAGCAGGTGGTTCAGAAGCGTCGTCTTACCCGCGCCGAGTCCCCCCGAGAGCACGGTCACCGGGATGCGGTCGTCCATACGGGCGGATCGGACACGACGCTCTTGAACCCCCGGCCGACACACGGAAACTCGGGCGGCGGGGCGAAAACCGGGCGGCGCGCGGGGCCGGCCCGAGGGGTGAGACCGACGCGGACCGGTCCGAGCCGATACGTTGATACGCCGCGGTCGTCGTACTCGCGATATGGTTCTGTCCGCCTCCGCCGTGTCGCTCGTCAGCGTCTCGGTGACGGTGCTGATGGTCGCCGCGATGCTGTATCTCGTCTGGGGATCGCTCGACAGCGACATCCACACGCCGAGCCCCGGTAGCGAGGACCACCCGGAACTGGACGACGACGGCGACGACAACGACGAGGCGTCGGGCGAACTTCCGGACGGGAACGCCGCCTGACGCCGCGACCGCCGAGGCCGATCCGGCCGCTGTCCGCCCCTCGGCGGCCCGGGCCGCGACAGGTTTTAACAGGGGAAGAGTGTCATGAGGAATGATGACAGTAGCAGACCGGATCGAGCGGTTCCGGGCGGTCCTCGAGGAGTGGGTCCGGGGCCTGTACCACGGGATGATCACGCACCCGGCCTACGAGAAGATCGAGAAGGAGGCCGAGGACGCCGAAGACGAATTCATGCTGGCGTGTTTCCCGGACGCGTTCGGGATCCCGTCGCCGGTGTCGTACTACACCGCCGAGCTGCTCCCGTACCTCGAAGACGAGTTCGAGGCGTGGGAGCGGCGACTGTGGGACCGCGAGACGCTGCTAGAGCGGAAGGGGCAGCAGTACCACTTCTGATGACCGGACGACACTCACGCCGCGACTGATGGAGCAGTTCGTCTTCTTCGGCGGCAAGGGCGGCGTCGGCAAGACCACGGTCTCGTGCGCGTACGCCCACCGCTGCGCGCGAGACGGTCTCCGGACGCTCGTCGTCTCGACCGACCCGGCCCACTCGGTGTCGGACGTGTTCGACCAGCGGTTCGGCGACGAGCCCGAGTCGGTCGCGGACGTCGACGGGCTCGACGCGATGGAGATCGACCCGGAAGACGAGATGCAGCGGCACCTAACGGAGATCCGCGAGGCGCTCTCGGAGCAGGTGTCGGCCGCGATGGTCTCGGAGATCAACCGCCAGCTGGAGATGTCCCACGGGACGCCGGGCGCGTACGAGTCGGCGCTGTTCGACGCGTTCGTCGACGTGATGCGCACGGAGAGCGAGCCGTACGACCGGGTCGTGTTCGACACCGCCCCGACGGGGTCGACGCTCCGGCTGCTCGGGCTCCCTGAGTTCCTCGGCGACTGGATCGACCGGCTGCTGTACAAGCGCGAGCAGTCGATCGACCTGTTCGAGAAGGCGGCGATCGGGGACATGGAGCCCCGGCGCCTGCTGGAGGGCGACCCCGTGATCGAGCGGCTCAACGAGCGCAAGGAGTTCTTCGAGTACGCCGGCGAGACGATGCGCACGGACGCCGCCTTCTTCCTCGTGTTGAACCCCGACCAGCTCTCGGTCAACGAGACGGAACGGGCCATCGAGGCGTTCACCGAGCGAGACCTGCGGGTCCGCGGGCTGGTGGCGAACAAGCTCACGCCGTCCCCCGACGAGGGAGAGCAGGGGCGCGGAGCGCGCTACCTCCGCGAGAAGGTCGAGACCGAGCGCGAGCGGCTCGCGCAGGTCCGCGAGGGGTTCGACCCACCGCTCGTCGCCGAGATCGAGTCGCGCACGACGGAGGTCCGGGGGGACGTGCTCGCCGACGTGGCCGCGTCGCTCGACGTGGAGCCGTAGATCCGTCGGAGTCGAGCGCGCGGCCGCGAGCTGGGAGAGCGCGCGCGGCGATCCGACTCGATCGCGCGCGGCGGCTGCGGTCCGTCCGGGTGCGCGCGAGGTGGGTCGACGGGCGATCTGGGCAGATTTTACCTATTAGTCAGAGAAATTAACTTCGTTTCGACGGTGAGTAGCGTTACTCGATCCGGGGGAGTCGTCTATCGTCATGAACGAAGATAACGTTTAAGTTCGACATAGTGAATCGATACCACGAGGCAGGGACCTTATGACAAGTATAATTTGGATCGTCGTCGCCGTACTCAGTACGTTCACCGTGGGATACGTGGGGTACTCGCGGTACCTCTCTCGTTTCGTCGATCTCGACGACGAGCGGGAGACGCCGGCACACAAGTACGAGGACGGCCAAGAGTACGTACCGGCGAAGAAGCCGGTTCTGTTGGGGCATCACTTCTCAAGTATCGCGGGCGGCGCGCCGATCGTCGGCCCGATCACCGCCGGAGCCATCTGGGGCTGGGTGCCGGCGCTGTTGTGGGTCGCCATCGGCAATCCGCTGATGGGAGCGGTCCACGACTTCATCTCGCTGTCCGGGTCGATGCGACACGAGGGGAAGTCGATCGGCTACATCATCGGCGAGTACGTCGGCGAACGCGGTAAGGACATGCTGCTGTGGTTCGCGTTCCTCACCATCATCCTCGTGGTGGCGGTGTTCGCCTTGGTCGTCGGGATCGTGTTGAACGCGTTCCCCTCGGCCGCGACCGCGAGCCTCGTGTACATCGCGCTGGCGTTCCTGTTCGGCGTCTACCTGTACCAGCTCGACGGCCCGTTCCTCCCGGGGACGGTGGTGTTCGTCGCGGGCGTGTTCGCGGGCGTCTGGCTCGGTATCCAGTACCCGATCGCGCTGTTCCCGGCGGTGGAGTCCGGGGCGTTCCCCCAGGGGACCATCGTGCTCTTCGAGTTCCTCGGTAACGGCGGGTGGCTGCCCGGAGCGGTGATGAGTGCGGACGCCATCCTCCAGCCGAACGTCGCCGCGTGGGTGCCGGTCATCCTCGTCTACGCGACACTGGCGAGCGCGCTCCCGGTGTGGGTGCTGCTTCAGCCCCGCGACTACCTGTCGTCGTTCCTCCTCTACTCGGGAGTCGGCGGCGCGTTGCTCGCGATTATCGTCGGAACGCTGCTCGGCACCTCGGCCCAGCCGCTGACCGTCGATCCCTCCATCGGCGCGTACATGGGCTTCTTCGGTAGCGAATTGGCCGTCGATACCCGAGGTATCACGCCGCTTTTCCCGCTGTTGTTCGTGACAATCGCCTGCGGAACCATCAGCGGGTTCCACTCGCTGGTGTCCTCCGGGACGACGGCAAAACAGCTGAACAAGGAGAGCGACGCTCGCCTCATCGGCTACGGCGGGATGCTCGGTGAGGGGCTGCTCGCGTCGGTCGCCATCTCGACGCTCGCGGTGGCCGGGGCGACCACGGCGGCCGCGGGCGGCGGCATCGGCGGCGCGCTGCCGAACTTCGCGACCGGCGGGGGGATCATCCTCACCAGCCTCGGGATCCCGCAGGGCGTCGGCGCGCCGTTCATGGCGCTCGTGTTGGTGAGCTTCCTGCTCACCTCGACCGACACCGCGGCGCGGCTCGGTCGGTACATGATGGAAGAGATCGTCGGAACGACCGGGAGCGGGACGACGACGGGCTTCTCCGCCGACCTCGGGAGCATCGCCAAGGGCCGGTACACGAATCCGGCCGTCCAGTCGCTCGTCGCGTACCTGCTCGTCATCTCCGGCGAGTGGGTGACGCTGTGGGCGCTGTTCGGTGGCGCGAACCAGCTTCTCGCGGCGCTGGCGCTGCTCGCCGGCACGGTCTGGCTCGCGAACTGGGACGAGTCCAAGCAGCTCGCCTCCACCGGCGTCCCGATGACGATCATGGTGACGATCACCGTCCTCGGGCTGTCGTGGGTGGCGCTGTGGGACAACCTCTATCAGAAGCTCATCCTCGGTAACGTGGCCGGACTCAGCGGCCAGATATCGGCGGTGGTCCAGATGGGGCTCGCGTTCGTCCTCATCTACCTGGCCCTGTCGCTGGTGCGGATCGGCTACGACAACATCACGACCGTGCGGAGCGACAGCGGAGCGGCCGCAGAACCGAGCGACGACTGACTGAGATCGGCCCGGTTCGGCGCGGTTTTTTCCGAACGACCGGCGACGGTCAGCGCCAGAAGCGCTTCGCGAACCGCGAGAAGAACCCTTCGTCCGGCGAGTCGACCCGTTCCCACAGTCGGAACGCGGCCGCGGTGTCAGCGTTCTCGCTGGCGACGAGTGCCTCGCGGTCGGGCGCGACCGCGACGAGGTTCACCTCGTAGTGGCCGTAGTAGCCGAACTTCAGCAGCGTGCGGTCGCTGAACCCGGCGACGAAGTCGGCGACGTCGTCCGGGATACGGTCGGCGACGACGACGACGGTGACGTCCGTGCCGTAGTGCTCCTCGTGGCCCTCGACGCGCTCGTCGGCGACGTCGTGAGCGAACTCGACCAGTCGCTCTAGCTCCCCGACGCTCGGGGTCGACACCCGGCGGACGTACACGTACTCCCGCATGTCGTGGTCCGCGTAGCTCAGCGCCGGGTGGAGGAACTGCTTCTGATTGCGTACCCGCATCTCGGCGGTCATCTCGAAGCGCTCGCCGTCGACGACGGCGTCGCGGTCGAGGTCGTAGCTGTACATCAGCCGGTCGGAGACGCGGTCGAGGTACTCGTCGTCGTACTCGGGGACGGCCTCGCGGATCTCCGCCGGCAGCTCCTCGGGGGCGCGGCGGTCGTCGGCCCCCGCCGGGTCCGCGGCGTCGGCACCCCCCTCGCCGTCCGCCTCCGGCTCGGCACGCTCACTCATCGGCGGGCTCGTACGCGACCGCGTCGCCGTCGGCCGGGGGCGCACCGATCGCCAGCACGGTGACGGGAGCGTCGGCGTCGGCCGGGTTGTACGCCCGTTGGGGGCTCTCCGGGTCGACGACGAACAGGTCGTCCGCGGGCACCTCGTATGTCTCGTCGGGGGTCTCGATCGCGAGGGTGCCGTCGAGCACGTAGAACGCCTCCTGTTGGGTCTCGTGGTAGTGGTACGCCAGCGGGAGCTGCTCGCCGGGGGCGGCCCTGAATCGGTTGATCGCCGCGGCGTCGAGCCCTCCAGAATCGGACAGCTTTCGACACTCGCACGGCCGGTCCGGCTCCGGGTCGACCGAGTCGACGTCGACGACACGATATCCCATGTGAACGCATTCCACGGAGCGATTGAAAAGGGCGTCGGGAGCGGAGCGGGCGCGAGCGCCCCCGAGGCGTCGTTTTCCCGAGGCGGAGTTTTAACCGGGAGGACCACGTCGTGTGATGTGAGAGACCATGACAGACGAAGGAGACGAGGCGGACGGCGCGGTCGAGGCGGAGGCCTGCGGCCGCTGCTCGATGTCGACGGTCGTGGGGGCGGTGGCGAGAGACCAGTCCCCCGAGGAGCGCGCCGAGCGCGACCCGTTCCGCGGCGAGCGTATCGAAGTCGACGAGTCCGCCGTCCGGCGCGCGTCGCCGGCCGGCTACCTCGGCGAAGTTAAAGAGCGGCTCGACGCGGTCGCGCGCCGGATCGCGTACGGCAGGTGAGCGTCGTAGCGGTCCCGGCTGGGGAGGCGCGCGCCGTAGCGGTTCCGGCCGGCGAACCGAGCGGCCGAGTCCCGTCAGTTCGGAGAGACTTATACCCCTCCGTTCCGTAATGAGGGCAACCGATGGAAGAGAGCATCTCCGGCTTCAAGGGGCGCGGGGACTGGGGCGACATCGACGAACACGGCGAGCGGATCGCCTTGGCGCTCCGGGAGGTGGGCGTCGACAGCGACGCCTACTACGAGTTCGACGAGTGGCGTCCCAAGACCCACGAGCGCATCGACGAGGACGTCTCGGAGAAGACCGCGGCGCAGGCGTCCGTCGACGAGGGAGAGGGCGAGCGCGCGGGAAAATCGCCGGGCGACGACCTCCAGACGGCCGGCGAGAAGCTCACCGAGTCCTACGAGAAGGTCGAGGAGAACGACACCGAGAGCGCCCGCGAAAGCTGGGGCGAGTCGATCGGACACGTCGCCCGGGCGGCCGACTCGGCCGGTCGGAAGGCGATCCGGAAGGTGGAGGACGCCGTCTACCGGAACGTGATGACTCAAGTGGCGCCGTACTACTTCGACAACGATCTCGTCAGCGCCAACATCCAGGAGGTCGCCCGAGCCGAGGACGGCGAGACGTTCGTCTTCGAGGTGAACGTCAACGACGACGAGCTGAAATCGGAGGTGTCGGCGGTCCTCGACGAGTACGAGTCCGAAATCGACCGCTGGCACGTCGAGACCGAGAAGCGGACCGACGAGGTCGCGGCCGCCGAGGGCGTCGAGCCGCCCGCCGAGGAGGGCGGGCCGGACTCGACGACGACGTGAGGCGGAGCGTGTCGGGCGGCCGCGAACGCGGAGCCACATCGGTCGTCTTTAACTCGCTCACCGCTGAATCGAGCCCATGAGCGAGGTACTCCGAGTCGAGGCGGGCGAGCTGTCCGTGGACGAACTCATCGACGCGCTCAACGACGGGCAGCGGATCCTCGTCGACGTCGAGGTCGCGGGCGCCAACCACGAGGTCGCCCTCCGATACGACGGGGAGACGTACCACTGCGACACGCCGACGAACCTCCACCGGCACGCCGACGAGTCAGGGATGCGCGGCTGTATCGACCAGATGGGGTACGCCGCCAAGGAGTGACCACCCCGAGTCGGAGAAACCGGCATTTAACCTCGCCGCGCACGAATCGGCCCGCATGAGCGACCCCGAAATCGAGGACCTCGTCGGCGACGGCTCTCCCTCCTTCGAACACGTCCTCTCTTGTGTCTTCGGCGTGCGCGACCACGAGAGCCGCCCGTACCTCGCGCTGCTGGAGCACCCGGGCAGCACCGTGTCGGCGCTCGCCGACGCGCCCGACCGGGACCGCTCGAACGTGAACCGTTCGCTGTCGACGCTCCGCGAGAAGGGGCTCGTCGAGCGCCGCCGCCGCCTGCTCGACTCCGGCGGCTACGTCTACCAGTACACCGCGACGCCCGTGCCGGAGGCCAAGCGCCGGCTCCACGACGCCCTCGACGAGTGGGTGGCCGACGTCCACGACGCCATCGACGGGTTCGAGCCGGACGAGAGCTGATCGCGTCGCTCGCGGCGACTACGTCTCGGAGTCTGCCGAGTCCTCCGGCTCTTCTCCGGCGCTCAGCCCGTCGTCCTCAGGGCGGTCGAGCGCGCGCTCGGCGTCGTGGTGCTCGGAGTAGCCGTCGAACCAGCGGGCGATCCGCTCGATGCGGTCGACGACGTGCGCGGGCTCGCCGGACCGCGAGAGCTCGTGGCCCTCGCGGGGGTACCTGACGAATCGGGTGTCGACGCCGTTCTTCCGTAAGAGCCGGTGGTACAGCTCCGCCGTACAGATCGGCGTCCGGGTGTCGTCCTCGGAGTGAATCAGCAGGGTCGGGGTGTCGACCGCGTCGGCGTGGCCCGTCGGCGACTGCTCCCAGAGCCACTCCGGCTCCGCCGAGGGCACCGTGTCGAAGTCGCCCTCGACGAGTTTGTACGCCGCGTCGGTCGACCCGTAGAAGCCGGTGAGGTCGTAGACGCCACGCTGGGAGACGGCCGCGCGGAAGTAGTCCGTCTGCCCGACCGCCCACGCGGTCATGAACCCGCCGAAGGAGCCGCCGGTGACGAACGCGTTCGAGTCGTCGATCTGGGGGCGGTCGGCGACCGTCTCGACGCCCGCCATCACGTCGCGGAGCGTGATCGCGCCCCAGTCGCGCTCGATTGCTTGCGTGAACGCCTCGCCGTAGCCGGTCGAGCCGCGGGGGTTCGACCAGAAGACGGCGTAGCCGCGGGCCGCGAGCGTCTGGAACTCGTGCCACATCGTCCCGGCGGTCGACCACATCGCGTGCGGGCCGCCGTGGATCTCGACCGCGAGCGGGTACTGACCGTCCGCGTCGGCGGACTCGGCGTCACCGGCCTCGACTGGCGGGGTCAGCAACCACCCCTGGATCTCGACGCCGTCGGACTCGAAGCGAAGCTCCTCGGGCTCGCCGACCGCGCGCTCGTCGAGGTAGTCGGCGTTCAGGTCGGTCAGGCGGGTCGTCTCGTCGGCCGCGGCGTCGTAGGCGAACGCGTCGCCCGGGTGGTCCCACTCGCTGGCGGCGAACGCGACGGTGACCGACTCGGGACCCGCGTCGGCGTCGCCCCCGACGGTCGCGCCCGAGACGGTCCCCGGCCGGAGCAGGCGCTCGGGCGTCTCGCTCCCGTCTGCGGGGACCCGCCACAGCGCCGTCTTCCCCTCGTCGGGCGTCGCGAAGTACAGCGTCTCGTCGGCCGGCCCCCACTGCGGGGTCGTCCCGCGGCCGAGGCCCCGGTCGACACCGCCGGTGAGGTCGGTGACCGAGCCCGACTCGACGTCGAGGACGCGGAGGTCCGTCGGCTGCATCGACACCTGCTTCGGCTCCGCATGCGTGAACGCGACGCGGCCGTCCGCGGTCGCCGCGAGGTCGGCGCCCCACCCGGTCGTGGTGTGGACGCGCTCGGCCTCGCCCGCGTCGAGGTCGTGGGCGTGGATCGCGATCTCGACGGAGTCGTCGGGGTCGTCGCCGACCGCCTCGGTGTAGTACAGCGTGTCGGCGTCGCCCCACGACGGCGCGGCGAAGTCGGCCTCCCTGTCCGTGACTCGGTCGACCGCGCCGGACTCGGCCGGGTCGGGGTCGGTGACGCCGCCGACCGTCGCGTCGGCGTCGACGACGTACACGCCGGGGCGTCGGCCGTCGAAGTGACGCTCGGCGGCGCGGTAGACGGTCCGGTCGATGACGCGCGGGTCGGGGTGGTCCTCGGGCTCGTAGTCGTCCGGCACCGCGAGGTCGCGGTCGGCCTCGCGGTCGTCGGCGGTCACGGACTGGACAAAGGCGATCCGCTCGCCGTCGGGCGACCACGCGATCGACGAGACGCCGCCGACCACGTCGGTGACGCGACGGGCCTCGCCGCCGTCGAGCGGGAGGACCCACAGCTGCTGGCGGTCGTCGGCCGCGCCGCGGGTGGAGGTGAACGCGATGCGGTCCCCCGAGGGACTCCAGCGCGGCTCGGCGTCGGCGCCCTCGGCGAGGGTGAGGCGGCGTGGCTCGCCCTCGCCCGCTGCGTCGACGAGGTACACCGTCGTCTCGTAGCTGTCGTCGTCGTTCGGCTGTCGGCGCACGAAGGCGACGCGGTCGTCGCCCGGCGAGATCCGGGGGTCGGACGGGACCGCGATGTCGTGGTAGTCGGCCGCGGTGATCGGCTCCATGGGTGTGGGTCGGACGGGGGAGGCAAAAGGCGTCGGGAGGCGGAAAGGCGAGGATCGGCAAGCGAAAGGCCGCGTGTCGGGGGGCGGAAAGGCGAGCGTCAGGAGACGGAAAGCCGGGCGGCAGCGCGAGCGACGCCGACGCCGAGCCCGCGCCCTGGGCAGCGCCCAGTCGTCCGTCGCTCAGTCGCCGCCGTTGTCGAACGCGAGCGAGACGCCGTCGGCGTCGACGGTCGCGCCCGCGGCGCAGACCGGGTGTTCGAGGTCGGCGCCGAGCAGTTCGGTCGCAACGGGCTCGGCGTCGGTCGCGGTCAGGTCGTACGGCTCGGGAGAGTCCGTCTCGTAGGTCGCGACGACGGTCGGCTCCTCGACGGCCTCGACGAGGAGCGCGTCGCGGCGGACGGTTCCGATCGTCGCCGACTCAGCGCCGACCACGCCGGCGACGCGAGGCGTGTCGTAGTCGTCCTTCTCGTAGTCGAGCGCGAGTAGCGCGGAGGCGAGCGCGTCGCGCGCGGGGTACCCGCGCTCCAGTTTCTCCGCGACCGGGTCGACGTGCGAGCCGTTGCCGAGGACCGCCAGCGGCTCCTCGGTCGGGGTCTCGACCGCGCGAGCGCAGTTGTACGAGACGTAGGGGTTGTCGGTCTCCGGCGCGTCCGCGGTCGGGCCGACGGTGAGCGTCCCGCCGCGGTCGCGGACGCGGCGGTTCGGGAACGAGCGCGAAGAGACGCGGTAGCCGCCGATGCCGGGCGCGACGACGACGAATCGTCCGACGTACATACATTTTCGTGTGTATCGAGTCGCATAAAGCGCATCGATATGCGCACGAACGCGATCTGTGGGCGAGATGCCCTCTTCATGATCTGCCGCCGGCGACGGCGGGGCGGTGACGGCGGGACGGCGACGACAACAGTGGGGACAGGACGGCGACGACAACAGTGGGGGCGGGCGGCGACGCCCGCCGGCGCCCGCCGATGCTCGTCAACCGATCGCACGGCGACCGCAACGCGCAACGCTTACAAACACGTACTGGCTATCTGTAGGTGCGCAGTCCATTGGGGTAGTGGCCAATCCTGTTGCCTTCTGGGGGCAACGACCCTGGTTCGAATCCAGGATGGACTACTTCTCTCGGTCTCGTTTCGAGTGGAACGGAGTGGCATCCACGTCTCGTGGTTTCCAGTTGAAACGAAGGGGTACCGATGAGCGGGCGGCCGCCGTCACTTCTCGACGTCAAGCAGGGCGACCCGCTCGCGGACGACATCGGCGAGACCGCCGGTAGTCGCGGTGAGTTCGCGATCAGTGACTCCGTAGAACTCGCGCACCCGTTCCTCGTCGAAGTCGACCGGAAGCCCGGAGTCATCGGGGTCGGTGCGCGAGTCGGCGGCGAGTTCGCGAACGGACTCGGTCGCCTGGTCGAGGTCCGCGGACGGGCGGTCGGCGCCGGACACGTCACCGAAGTCCGCGACGAGGACGACCGCGGCGCGCTCGCCCTCCGAGACGCCAAGTTCGAGCGCGCGGTCGATCTGCCTGCGCCCGGCCGCGTACAGCAGGACCTCGACGCCCGGGTCGCGCGCGACGGCCTCGCCGCGAGCGATCGCCCGCGCCGCCAGTCGCGCCGCCTCGCGGAGGTGCGTCGGGGAGACGACGAGGTCGGCGTCAAACGCCTGGACGACCGCGCCGGTATCGGCCGCAATCGCGTCGAGGTCCGCGAGAAACGCGTCGAGGTCGTCGATCGCGAAGGTGCCGGCGACGAGGTTGACCCCGGGGTCGGGCGCTGGCATCCCGTCGCCGCCGGCCGCGGAGTCGGTCATCCGAAATCACCCAGGCTGGCCTGTCCGTCGCCGTCGGCGTCGGCGTCCGCGCCCGCGGTCGCCGCCGCGGAGGCCGAGCTGTCGGGGTCGACGCCGTCGAGCGAGGGGTCCTCGCGGCCGGCGTTCTCCAGGATGCGCTCGGCGGTTCGCTCGCGGCCCCGCAGCGCGCCGAGGACGACCGCCTTGTCCGCCTCGCGGAGGTCGGCGCGGCTCTCGATGCCTGCCTCGTAGAGGCGGCGGGCGCGCTTCCGACCGACGTTGCGGACGCCCGCGAGGTCGAGGAGTTCCTCCCGGACCCCGTACTCCAGCCGCTTGCGGGCCTCGCGCACCTGGACGACGGTGTCGCCGTCGATCCCCTCCACGTCGCGCGCGAGCGTCTCGGCCGCCCGGAGGAGCCACTCGGCGGTGTCGACCTTCCCGCGGATGTCGCCGGGGCCGACGCCGTACCGCTCCGCGATCCGGTCCTCGTCCACCTCGTTAGCCCAGTCTTCGAGCAGGCGCCCCGTCTTCAGCGCGGCGAGCCAGTCCTCGAAGCGCACGTCCTCGTACTCGGAGGGCACGTCGCCGAGGAGCTCCGCCTCGCGCTCGTAGCAGACCTCGGTGTACTCCTCGCGGTCGCCCGACTTGAGGTACAGCTCGTAGGTGTCGGGCGTCCGGCTGACGAGGTGGTAGAGTCCGAGCGGCGTGACCGCCGGGGCGGCGTCGCCGGCCGACGCCGGCCCCTCTGAGGCGGGGTCGTCCGGTTCGTCCTCGCCGGCGCGAGTGTACGTGGTGAACCCGGGGTCGTCGGCGTCGGCGGTCGGGTCGTCGGCCGCGACGAACTCGCCGTCCGCGTCCGCGGATCCGACAGGCCCGGACCCGTCATCCGCGACGGTCCGAAGCCCGTCGAGTATCTCGGCCGCGCTCATCGGGTCGAGGTAGAGCCGCGAGACGGTGTGACCGATCCCGGTCGCGGCGAGGCCCTCGCTCCCGCCGTCGCGGTCGCGCTCGACGAAGCCGTTGACTTCGAGGTAGTCGAGGACGGTGTCGGTGACCGCCGCGAGCCGCCCCTCGTCGTCGGTCTGCGTGGCGTAGAGCGTGTTGTCGAGGAACGAGAGGAGCCCGTCGCGGGTGGCGGCGAAGCCGGACGCGACCGTCGCGAGGACGTGGGTGCGGAGGGCGGGCTCGGCGGCGAGCTTCGAGCGGACGGGTTCGGCCTCGGCCCAGACGTACCGCTCGAACAGCTCCTCGCGGGTGTCGGCGTTGTTCGCGAGCAGCACCGCCTCGCCGTAGGGGTCGAGGCCGGGGCGGCCCGCGCGGCCGCACATCTGGTGGACCTCGAGCACGTCGAGCGGTTTCATCCCGCCGAACTCGCCGTCGTAACGCCGCCAGTCGCGGACTATCACGCGGCGCGCGGGCGTGTTGACGCCGGCCGCGAGCGTCGGCGTCGCGGAGACGCACTTGATGAGGCGGTCGCGGAAGGCGTCCTCGACGAGGCTGCGGTGCTCGCTCGCGAGGCCGGCGTGGTGGAACGCCGACCCCTCCTCGACCGCGTCGGCGAGGTCCTCGGAGGTGTCGGTGTCGGAGACGCCGCGGATCTCCTCGGCCAGCTCGCGGAGGCGGTCGCGCTCGTCGCCAGTGAGCCGCGGCCCCGTCACGTCGGTGAGCTTGCGGGCCGACGACTCGGCGTTGCGCCGCGAATTGACGAAGACGAGCGAGGAGCCGCCCTGGCCGTCCTCCTCGGTGTCCAGGGCGTCGGCGACGAGCCTCGCGGTCTGGTCCTCGCCGCGCTCGACTGGGACCTCGCGCTGGCTCCCGTCGTCGAAGTTGATCGCGTTGCCGAAGTGGACGCCGGTGTGGAGCTCGATCGGTCGCCAGTCGGACTCGACGAGTTCGGCGTCGAGCCAGTCCGCGATGACGTCGGCGTTGCCGACGGTCGCCGAGAGCGCGACCGTCTGGAGGCCGGGGTTCACCTTGCGGAGCTTCGCGAGGGTCACTTCGAGGGTGGGGCCGCGGTGCGAGTCGTCGACGAGGTGGACCTCGTCGCTGACGACGCAGGTGAGGTCGTCGATCCACGGGGCGCCGTTGCGGATGAGCGAGTCGACCTTCTCCGAGGTGGCGACGATGATGTCGCGGCTGGCGAGCCACTCGCCGTCGGAGTCGTAGTTGCCGGTGGAGACGCCGACCGTCACATCGAACTCTTCCCAGCGCTCGAACTCGGCCTTCTTCTCGCTGGCGAGCGCGCGCAGCGGGACGATGTACAGCGCCTTGCCGCCGCGCTCGACGGAGGAGAGCATCGCCAGCTCGGCGATCAGCGTCTTGCCGGACGCGGTCGGGACCGCCGCGACGAGGCTCTCGCCGTCGGTGACGCCCGCCTCGACCGCCGCTTCCTGCGGCGGATACAGCTCCGCGACGCCCTCCGCTTCGAGCGCCTCGCCGACGCCCGCGGGGAGCCCGGAGAGCGAACTCGGTTCCATTACCGGAGTCTGGGCCCCGCCTCGATTTAAACCGTCGGAACGGGCCGAACATAGCGGAAGAACGCGCGGCGGCGCGTGTCGGTGAGCGGCCGGAGCGAAGCGAAGGCCGCGAGTTGCGCGCGCGAACCGCTGGCGGCCGGGGGCAGACCAAGGGCGCCGTCTCGCGACCTACCCCCAGTGCGATCCCGACCCTACAGCGTCCCGGCGGCTGACGACCACGTACAGTCCTCGAAAGCCGACGGCGACGCCCGCGCCGAGCGACCCGAGCGCGGTCGCAACGGCGAACGCGGGAACGAAGAAGGCCGGATCGAGGACGTAGTCGGGCGAATCGGCGATAAACGCGATCGCGGTTGCGTGTCCCAAGACGGCCGCGGCGTCACCGAGCCACGCGAGTGCGATCCCGCCCCGGTACCAGTAGACGAGCGCCGCGATCGGAGCCCCGAACACGGCGTACCCGAACGGCTGGTAGGTCGGATAGGAGGCATATAACCAGAACGTGGACGGGACCGAGAGAACGGCGGCGACAGCGATGACGACAACCGCTCTGTGCCGCTCCCCCGACGAGCCGAAGAAGCGTTCCGACGCTGAACGCTCGCTCGGGGGACTCAATCGACGGAGGGCAGAACCGACGACGACGGCGAAGGCGCCGACCGCGAGGCCGAGCCGGAGGTGAGTCGGAAGCGTGACGCCGAGGACCTCCATCTCCAGTACGTCCGGCAAGGGGCTGAACGCCGCACGCGCGAGAGCCGACGCGACCGGGATGGCGGGCCCCGCTGCGAGCGTGTAGATGGCGGCGCCACCGTGATACTGAACGAGGATAGCGATCGCCGCGGCGGGCAGGTAGAGGACGGCGGTGGCACGCGAGTGACCGATGTCGCTGATCTCCGGGGCGACCGCGCGGATGGCACCGAGTTGGGTGGTCACCTCCGTACTCGCACCGTACGCCGCGTTCGACCGCCAGTAGGCGGCGTAGAGGACGAACGCAAAGACGAACACGAGACCGACGGTGCCGGCGATACGGAAGCGACCGTCGGGACGGCCGAGGAGGGCACGGCGGACGTCCATTGAGGGAGATGACTGTGGGACTCGGTAAAACGGTTGGGAGATCAACTGTTCGTCTCGCACCGGCCGCCACGGGAGGTCGAATCCCGACGGACCGACTCAGGGAGCCACACCGACCGTCAGCAGCGTCCCCCACGTCCGGTAGCGGTCCACCATCGCCTCGCGCGTCTCGTACCCCTCGGTCGGGAACTCGGAGGCGTCGGGAATCTCGGTCTCGCGGTCCGGGATCGCGTCCTGCTCGGCGACGTACAGGCCGGCCTCGCGGAACGCTTCGCGGTACTCCTCGCGGCTCCACAGCGTCATCTCGACGGCGATGTTCTCCTGCCACGCGTGGGTCGTCTCGCTCTCCGCGAAGTAGTTCACCGCGCAGTAGAAGGTACCGCCCGGCTTCAGCACGCGGCGGACCTCTTCGAGGGTGTGGACCGGGTCGGCCGCGTAGTAGAACGCCTCCATCGAGAAGACGTGGTCGAAGGAGTCGTCGGCGAAGGGGAGTTCGTCGAAGTCGCCGACGAGGAAGCCGACCGCGTCGTCGTCGGTGTACTCGCGGGCGTTGCTGGCCATCTCCGGGGCGCCGTCGAGGCCGTAGCCGCGGTCGATCCCCCGCTCGCGGAGCGCGCGGAGCGCGTAGCCGGAGCCGGTCCCCAGATCGAGGACGGCGTCGCCCGCCTCGGCCGGCATGCGGGCCAACACGTGTTTCGCGGTGTGCCAGTGGCGGTCCTCCATCCCGCGGTCCTTCCCGCTCGCCGCCCACTCGTCGAACTCCTCGCGGACGCTCATACCGGCCGAACGGGGAGAGCGGTGAAAAACGGCGGTGTTTTACCGGCTCCGCTCCCGCCGGTGGGTATGAAGCGACCGCGAGCGCTCCGCCGACCGAACTTCCGGGTGGCCGACATCGCCCAGCAGTCGGTCGGCGGCTTCCTGCTCGCGGGGCCGTTCGTCGTCACCGCGGAGGTCTGGGAGCTCGCCGCGGGGATGAACTGGGTCCAAGCCGGTGTGACCGCCGCGCTCGTCGGACTGATCGGGTACGCCGCGCTGTACCGGGCCGACACCGGACGCGACGTCGACGAGGAGCCGGACTTCGTCGGGATCCCGACCCGCTTCGTCTCGCTGATGACGGTGGCGTTCGGGTCCGTGCTCCTGCTCGCGCTGATCTTCGACGCCCCGCAGACGTTCCTCGTCGAGGGTGGGATCGGCGACGGCGCGGTGGTGGCGACGACGGCGAAGGCCGTCGCCGTCGGCGCGATGTTCAGCGTCGTCGGCGCGGCGACCGCCGACAGCGTGTTCTGAGAGGGGCGTGGCGCGCTGTCGCGGTCACGGCGCCGCGGTCGCGCTGTGCCGCTCGCTCCGGCCTCACAGCACGACCGAGACGACCGCGAAGAGGATCAGCACGCCGGCGATGTCACAGAGGTTCGTCACCACGGGGATCGTCGTGTCGTCCGGATTGAGCCCGACGCGGTAGGACACCTCGACGGCGGCGACGCTGGCGACGACGACGAGGACCGCGAGGCACAGCCCGGAGACCAACGAGATCAGCAGCACCCGGCCGAGCGCGAGCGACCCGCCGAGCGCGAGCCCGATCGCCCACGCGGCGACTCCCACGGCGCCGAAGACGGTCGCCGCGAGCCCGAACACCGCGCCCGTGTTCGCCCGGAGGGCCGGGTTCGACGGGCTGAGCTCGTAGGTCCCGAGGTACAGCTGGGTCGTGAGCCGCGAGCAGGTGATCGACGCGAGGTTGCCGGCCGTCCCGATCTGGACGGGAACGAGGACTAGCAGGGCCGGGTACCTGAGCAGTACCGCCTCGTACGTCTCCAGTACCGTCCCCGAGACGAGCTGAAGCACCGACAGCGCGGCGAGCAGGGGGATCATCGTCCGGACGATCCGTCGGACCGACCACTCGTCGACCGCGGTGGACTCGGGGTCGGTCACGACAGCGCCCCCACGGCGGCGACGCCGACCAAGAGGAAGAACACCCCGAACACGTCGCCGAGCGTGGTGACCACCGGTCCGATGACGTTGTCTGGGTCGAGCCCGCGGCGGTAGCCGAGGAAGATGACCGCGATGAGCACCGTGATCATCAGCACCGCCGAGAGGAAGCCCGCGACGACCATCACGCCGACCAGCTGGAAGAGGCTCCCGCCGTCACCGAACAAGACGAGCGTCGCGTAGGTGACGACCGCGATGAACACGGAGACGGTCATTCCGTTCAGGAAGGAGGCAACGACCGCGTTCGTGAGTCGCCGGTCGGGTTGAAACCGCGGTTCGATGATCCCCTGGTGGAGCCCGGTCGAGAGCCGGGCGCCGAGCGAGCCGTACACTCCCCCGCGGGTGGCGAGGAACGCCGGGAGCAACAGGAGGAGCCCGGGGACCTCCGCGATGTTCGCGCGCATGGCGTCGGAGGCGAGTATCGTCCCCGCGAACAGCCCGGCGATCAGGCTGACGGTTATCACCGGGACCGCCTGCCGGTAGATGTCGCGCGCGGAGTCGTGCCCGGGCATCGAACGCACCGACGACGGGCGGGGCAAAAAAACCGACCGACGCGTTTGAACGCAGGATCGAGACTTGTCACAACTCATCGGTCCGTGACGGCGATCTCCAGATGAAACGAAGGGGGCGAATGCGGTGGAGACGCAGAGTACGTACGAATCAATTACGAGGAACAGGATCGGGAGAACGAGCGACGAGATCAGTTTCAGGAGGCCACTCACTTGAAACGGATAGAGCCGTAGATTTTGGTAGTCCTGCTACTCCCGACGGACTCTGTCTAGCTCCATTCGATTCAGTAATTCCGTGTTTTCGTCACTGGATTCGATTTTCGAGTAGTTGAGGGCGTCAGTTTCGCCTGTCGGATGCTCTTTGCGGAGTTCCTCCAATCTCGAGTCGCTGTGCTGTTGGGCCTTCTATTGGTCAGTCGAGTCGGGTAGAGGAACGAAACGAGAATCGTTCCGACGAAACCGGCGGCGATCACAGAGACCAACCGCGAGGGGGCGTTTCCCCGGACGAAAATGAACGCGGGGGGAGAAGTAGCGACCCCGTCGAGAACGTGAGCGTAGTGCGAATCGAAAAGTATCCGGTGATGCTGAGGCCACCCAACCCGTCCGGATCCAGCGGGTCGACTTACAGATCAACGTCCTGGAGTTCACGGACGGCGAGTATCGTGGTGACGACGCCGGAGAATCCGCCGACGATGACAGCGTCGTATGTCCCAGAAGACGTATCGCTCATTTGCTCAACCACAGGTGTATTCTATTTGACTTAATTATTAGCCCGTCGACCGCACCGTTAAGTCGGTCGCGTGATTGCCGATCCCATGGACTACTCGCTCGCGATCGAGAACGGACCGGAAGCGATACCGGGTGGCACGGGACTCCTGCTCGTCCACCCGAGCATCGGCGAGACGGACCGGATCGACACCGATTTCCTGAAGACCGACACCGACGCGTTCCTCGTCGTCTCGACCCGGACGACCGCCCGCGAGGTCGAACAGAAACTGGAGTACTACGACGTCGACGAGACGAAGGCGACGATCCTCGACACGCTCTCCGTCGAGCGCGGCTACTCGCGACGGACCGCCGACGACGTCTACTACGTCTCCGCGCCGGACGACCTCGACGGCGTCGTCGACCGCGTCGAGCGGTTCCTCACCGAGAACGAGGGGAAGCGGCGCGTCTCGGTCGACTCGCTCACCGAGATGGCCTACTACGCCGACGACGACGCGGTGTACGACGCCGCGAGCGAGATCCTCGACCTCCTCGACGAGCACGACGCGGTCGGTATCTTCCACCTCTCCGAAGAGGTCCACGAGGTCGCGACGCTCGACCGGTTCCGCGACCTGTTCGACGGCGTCATCGACCTCGACGGGGACGGGAACGTCGTCGTAGACGTCTGAGCGGCGGTCTGCCGCCGCGAGGAAGCGTCAGCTCTCGTCGAGGAGCGCCGCGAACGTCTTCTCTGTCCACGCCACGGCGTAGGCGGCCCCGCGGTCCCGGTAGGCGGTCGTGTCGAGGGCGGCGTACGGCGCCGGGAGGTCGAGGTCGTGGTTGACCGCCGAGCAGGCGTACTCCGTCGCGCTCGGGAACTCCGTGTCGCCGCGCGCGACCTCGCCGGAGAGCTCACCGAGCCGGCCGGAGAGCCGCTTGCCGGCGTCGACCCACGCGTCGTACAGCCGGGGGTGCTCCGACTCCCACGACGCGAACGTGTCGCGGGTGTGGAGGCCGACCCACGCGTCGAACAGCGCGTTCGCGACCTGGAACACGTCCGCCGGTCCGAATCCCGTCGTCGACGCGCCCGTCTCCGGGTCGGGGCGGCGGATCGCCGCGTCGAGGTCGCGGTAGCGCTCGCCGAAGAAGGGGAGGAACGTCTCGGGGAGCCCGGTCGAGTCTCCGCCGCTCACTGCGCCCGGAGCCGGGTCGCAGTCGATCTGGACTAGCCGCTCGGCGACGAGGAAGGCAAGGAAGTCTTCGGGCGTCCCCTCCGCACGTCGCTTGACGAGGACCGCGGGCGGATCGGTCTGTGCGGTCCGGACGACCGTCCCGTCGCCGGGGAGTCCGACGGTGAACGCCGGGCCAGCGTGCTTGCCGAGTAGGTCTGGGACCGACTCGGGAAGCCACTCGGCGGGGTACGACGCGGGGTCGAGCGCGTCGACAAAGAGGCCGAGGTCCTCCGCGGCGGCCGGCGGGAGGGTCTCGAAGTCGGACTCGACGTCGAGGACCGGCGATCCCGGTGCGTAGTGATCGCGGACCGCTTCAATATCGTCGTCGAGCGCCCGGGGCGAGAACATCAGCCGAGGACGTACGAGAGGATGATGAGCACCGAGAGGACGGCCGAGACGCCGACCGTGCCAACCACGATCTGGGTCGATTTGGACATGCGAGACAATCCGTCCGCCCGTCGTTAAAATCATCCGGTCGACGCCAACCGTGCGGCGATTTTAGGCCGTCGGCCGAGAGTACTGACGTATGCGAGTTCGTGACGCGGTCGAGGCCGACGCCGCGGCCGTCGGGTCGATGACGGGCCGACCCCGCGGCGTCGCTCGGAACATGATCCACGACCGGTCGGTTCGCGTCGCGGTGACAGACGACGCCGGGTCGGAATCGGGGGGAGCGCCCTCGCCGTCGGAGCCGAGCGGCGACGGTGACGGCGGTGACGACACCCCGGTCGACGCGGTCGCCGGATTCGTCGCGTTCGACGTGCGTGACGGGACGGTTCACGTGACGAACTTCGAGGGCACCGCGGCCGCGGTCGAGCGGCTGTTCGAGGAGCCGGTCGGCTTCGCGAAACGAGAGGGAATGTCGGTCGAAGTCATCGTCCCCGCCGACGGGGTCGGTCCGGAAGTGGTCGAGGCATTCGGCTTCGAGGCGGCGGGATCCGGGCCGCGGATCGACGGCACGGCGACGACGAGGTACCGGTTCGATCCGGCGGAAAGCGGCTGAGGCGGACGCTTCGGGGTTTGTCGTCCGGTCAGGGCCGCGGCCGCCCATCCGGTCAGGGTCGCGGTCGCCGATCCGATCAGGATCGCAGCCACCGATCCGGTCAGAGTCGCGGTCGTCGATCCCCGCGAGGCTTAGTCAAAGCGCTCTTGGACGATTTCGAGGGCCTCCTCTCGGTCGTCCCAGTCGACGAACACCGCGACGGAGGTGGCGCTCGTGATCAGGTCGATGATGTTGATTCCGGCGTCCGCGATGGGCGCGATGATGTCCTGAATGACCCCCGACTGGTTGGGGAGCTCGCCGCCCGTGACGCGGATCACGGCGATGGGGTCGGCGACGGTGACGGAGGAGAGCGCCTCGTCGGTGACGACCGCCTCGTGGAGCAGCGCCTCGGCGGTCTCGGCGATGTCGACGTCGACGTAGAAGGTGACCGAGTCCATGCCGGACGCGACCGCGTCGATGTTGACCTCCTCGGCGCGCAGCGCGTTCGACAGCTCCGAGAGGATCCCGGGGCGGTTGCGGATGGCTCGCCCCGCGATGGTGAGACACGCGAGCGGCTCCTCGCGCATGTCGATCAGGCTCTCGAACTCGCCTTCGATCCGCGTGCCGCCGCGGAGCAGGTCACCGTGCTGGTAGTGGACGACCCGAACCGCGAGCCCCTCGTCCTTGTACGAGAGCGCAGACGGCGCGACGACCTCGGCGCCGCGGAAAGAGAGGTTGCGCAGCTCGTCGACGGTGATCTCGCCCACGTTGCGCGCGCCCTCGACGACGCGGGGGTCGCCGGTCATCACGCCCTCCACGTCGGTGACGATCACGACCTCGTCGGCGTCTATGTAGTTGCCGAGCATGACGGCGGTGGTGTCCGAGCCGCCGCGCCCGAGCGTGGTGACGTTGCCCTCGTGGTCCTCGGCGAGGAACCCAGTGATGATCGGGACGACGCCGTCCATATCGGCCGCGATCTCCTCCGCCCGCCGCTTCGTCTCCGCCACGTCGACCTCGCCGAGTTCGTTGGTGACGACCGGCCAATCCGGGTGGCCGGGTTCGAGGAAGACGGCGTCGACGTCGCGGACGGACAGCGCGGCCTTCAGCATGCGGACGCTGGTGCGTTCGCCCATCGAGACGATCTCCGCGCGGTCGGCGTCGTCCGTCTCGAAGGTGATGTCGTCGAGGAGGTCGTCGGTGGTCGACCCCATCGCGCTCGCGACGACCGCTATCTCGTGGCCGGCCGCGACCGCGCTCGCGACCGAGTCGGCCGCGCGCTCGATCCGGTCGCCGCTGCCGAGGCTCGTTCCCCCGAACTTCGCGACTACGCGCATGCGGCTACCCCGTCGCGGGTCCGAGAGGGTCGGTCTCCGGCGAGCGGTCGGCGGCGGGCGAGCGGGACGGCGGGTGCCGAGCCGACGCCGGAATTCCGGGTCGGTCGGCGGGAGCGATCGGTAAACATGCGACTCCGTAGCGGAGGAAGCCGGATAACAGTATCTTCTTCGACAAGGGTCGCCCGAATCGCCGAATCGTCCGGTTCAGTTGTTATACTACGAATAAAACGAGACGAACGATCACCGACGTCCGGAATCGCCGGGAATGTGGGGAGACGACGGTCAGAGAGCGCGGGGCGGGACGGGGAAGGGGCCTGTCAGGACGAGAACGGGGGCGGTCAGGAAGAGAACTGGGGGGTCAGGAGCGTGAAAAGCCGGACGGGACGGGGAGTGAAGGCGTCACTCGTCGTCGATGCCCCACGCGTCGGGCATTTCGATGACGTACCGGCCGTCCTCTTGAAGCGAGATGATGTACTCCTGTCTGTCGTACAGCTCCATCAGGTTGAGCTCGTACTGGCCGGGGCTGACGATCCGGATGCTCTCGAACTGGTCGTTGAGCTCGTCGCGGAGCGCGTCGATGCCGGGCTTGGACTCCTCGTCGGTCGGCTCCGAGGTCTCGGCGGAGTCGACATCGCGGCTCGCGCGGTCAAGCTCGTCCGGGGACACCACTTCGGATCGCGCGCTCGCCTGTGCCATGTCCTCGTCACTCCGGTCAGCGATCTGTTCCGTACCGTCGGACCCGGTCGTTGATGCGGCGCCCGCCACGGCATCGTCCGGCGTCGGATCGGCCCGGTCGTCCGGCGTCGCGTCTGCGGCGTTGTTGGGGCCCCGAGCGGCGGCGCCCTCGTCGGACGCCGACGCAACCTCCCCGTCCGCGGTCGGCCGCGTTCCGTCGGACGGCCCCGAGTCGGAGGCGGGCGTCCCGTCCGCTCCGGCGGCGGAGTCGGACGCCTCGTCCGCTTCGGCGGCGGGGCCGGCGTTCTCCGTCGCGTTCGCGGGCTTGAACTGGAACTTGTTCCCGCCGCAGTCGGGGCACCCGGACAGCATCTCCTTGGAGCCGTCGGGGAACGTCCGGCCGCAGGAGGTACACTGGTGGGGCATCTACTTGCGAGAGACGAGCGTGCTGATGAGGTTCTCGTCTTTGTGGAGGGTCTCGATTCTGTTCGCCGGGCCGATCACCGTGAGCTTCTGGGTCGACTCGCGGCCCATCAACTTGTCGAGGAAGCTCTGGTCGCCCGCCTCGGCCTTGGGGTACGTCTCTATCTCGATGCCGGTGAAGTCGTCGGGGCTGATCTCGGTCATCGTCACCTCGATGAGCTTCGACTCCTCGTCGGGGGAGAGCCCCTCTTCGAGGATGACGATGTTTCCCTCGCGGACGCCGTCGAGGATGAGCCGGATCTTCTCCATGCTCGTGAGCCCCTCCATCCGCGCGCCGCTTATCATGTCGATCCGGACGCCGTCGTCGGAGTCGTCGGGATCGTCGGCGGCGTTGACGTTGGCTTTCGGGCCGGCCATTAGCCGAAGTACTCCGCGATCTTGGTGTACACTTCGTCCATGTTGTCGCCCTCCAACGCCGACAGCGGAATCGTCTCGTGTTGCGGGAAGGCGTTCGCGATCTGCTGGACGTCCGATCCCGGCAGGTCAGTCTTGTTCGCGAGAATGAGCGCGGGGAGGTCCTGCGACTCGATGATCCCGATCAGCATCGTGTTCACCTGGGTGAACGGGTCCGACGTCGAGTCGAGCACGTAGATGACGCCGTCGACGTCCTCGCGGAGCCAGTGCATCGCCTCCGCGACGCCCTCGGTCGCCTCGCGCGACCGGCGGACGGCGTCGTCCTTCTCCATGTCGTGGTCCAAGAACTCCTTGTAGTCGACTTTCGTCGTCACGCCGGGCGTGTCGACGATGTCGATGGTGACCGTCCGCCCGTTGCGTTCGATCTCCACGCCCTCCTTCCGGCGGGCCCGGCGAGTCTCGTGGGGGATGTGGCTCTCCGGCCCGACGGCGTCACCCGTCCAGTCGCGTGCGATCCGGTTTGCGAGGGTCGTTTTACCGGCGTTCGGCGGTCCGTAGATCCCGATCCGCTTGGGCTCGTCGGCCGCGAACAGGCCGTCTGTGACCCGCGATATGCTGTCTCTGAGATTCGTGAGCAGTCCCATCCTGACCTCCAGTCCGTGTGTGGTTTACCCGAACACCGCTGTCGTTTCGGACGCCGTTCGATCCGTGCGCTCGACGCCCGTTCGGGGGATTACGGTACGGTCCTCACCGCTCTCACTTAAGAACTGCGTCAGACATCCCCCCGATCCGGAGCATCGGCGCCGGACGAACCCGAAATTCGGCGTCGGGGGTGCGGTTCGGCGGGGGAGAATCGGCTGATGAGAAGGCGCGGTCGCGGGCGGCAGGCGACACCGGATCCCGGGGACCGTCGATCCGCGACCCGGCTCACTCGTCGGGTGTGACCCGCTCGTTTGGCGGGTTGAGTGAAACGCCGGTTCAGTTTCGGACGATAGTTTGTTTACGTGCGGTGATATCGTTCGATCGAGGGTGTAGACCTCGTCGGAGAATAAAAGCGAAAAGTAACCGTATTATCTACCTCACGCGTATCAAATTGGCATAAACGACTCACAGGATGGCCCGGCGAACGAGTCCGTCGAGTCACTGTCGGACGACGCGAACGACGCGGGTTCCGGTGACCGCGGCTCCGACAGGAATCTTCCCCAAGAGCGTTCCGCCATCGAGTCCGACAGTTCCGACAGATCCGGCAGAGAGACGGGCTCCTCGAAGGATACGAAGGAGGTCATCATGGAGGCGACGTTCCGCGCGCTGAGCAAGCACGGCTACAATGACCTCCGGATGCGCGATATCGGCGAGGAGCTGGACCTCACGCGGCAGGTGATCCACTATCATTTCGACGGGAAGTACGACCTGATGTCTTCGTTCTCGACCCCGAACGGATGAGCCAGTTGGTGACCGACGTTATCCACGCCGCTCGCGGGCGGCGGATCTCGCTCGGTCACGAGGACGCCCCGGAGGAGACGCGAGAAGCAATAGACGAGTTCATCTTTGAATCGCTCGAACGGACCGAGTAGTCGAACGGATCAGGCGGTGGGGCAGAGCAAGTAGTCGAACGGATCAGACGATGGGACAGAGAAAGTAGTCGAATGGATCGAGCCAAGTCGGGCCGAAGCGGCGCGAGGTGGTTCGGCACACAGACATCTGGGGGAGTCCTCTCGACTGTCGTCGCGACGACCGCCGCCATTTCAACTGGACAGAGCGTGACCTCCCTGCGGGTACCTGCGACGGCGGACGACGCGGCTCGTCGCTCCCGAGATAACCCTCGGTCGCGGACTGGTTCTCAGTGACTCTTTAGGGTTTTCGCGCCTCTTTTGACAGTTCATCGCCTCTTGCTGTCCGCTTGTTTAAATTTGAGGTGAGACTCTTCTCTCAGTGAGCCGGGTCGGGCAGTCTAGAGACTCGTCTTCAACGTGCGTCGGTGTGGAGTGACGGAAGACGTCATCGCAGTCAGGTTGTCCAACTTCGGCCATCCCTTCGGCTTGGTTCGCTAGGACCACCAGGCGGAACCCGCTGGCGACGAACGTTAGGGTGTTGAGGCGGGTGACACCTGTGGGGACTTCCCGTCCCAGTGCTAACGGCCGGAGAGGGTCCGGATTGGTACTTCTCGCTGGTATCCCCCCCCCCACCCCTTCGTTTCAGG
>NZ_NEDJ01000041.1 GCF_002114285.1 Halorubrum ezzemoulense DSM 17463 | reverse complement strand
GTGAGAGGTGGAGAAGAGACCGCGGGGAGGGGCGGCCGCGGGGCGGGACTCGAAGGGGCAGTCGTGGGGCGGGCAGAGGCGACGCAAGCGCCGCAGGGGCGAGTGAAGCGAGCGACGAGGAGCGTGGTTCGAGAGAGCGAAGCTCTCTCGTCGTCACGAGACGCCTTCGGCGTCTCGAACGACAGCGAGCGTCTGCCCGCCCCGCGGCTGGGGCTCCGGCGGTGGTCACCCCAGATAGGCGCTAATAGACGAGGCCAACAGACGGCCGAGAAGTCGAGGTTTCGGGCGTACACGCGGACGGACGAACCGCTACACCCGAGCCGAATTAAAAGAACGTCGCGAGCCCCAGCGCTTCGAGGAGCGGGACCCCGGCGGCGATCGAACCGATCAGATACCCACCGATCGCGCCGCCGTTCAACAGCGGGAGCCCCGCGTGCGCTCGCCCCCGAATCACCCACCGCATGAGGACGAGCAGCCCGCCGAGGGTCCCGACCATCGCGAGCAGCGCGGGGAGGTTGACGCCGAGGAGGGGGACGGCGAGGTTCGCGGCCGGTGAGAACGTCGCCGCGCTGGCGATCAGCACCGTCGGGATGACGGCGTCGCCGAGACCGATGAAGAAGGCGTCGCGGTCGCCCGGCTCGGGCGAGTCCGGAACCTCGCCTGCCGCGTCAGCGTCCGGGCTCGTGTCAGCCGCCGCGTCTACATCGCCTTCCGCTTCCGCGTCGGTTTCGCTGTCCGCATCGACCTCCTCGTCCGCGCCGACCCCCGCGGCCTCGTCGCTGGCCGCCTCTCCGTCGAGCAGGGAGTACGACACCGACAGCGGGATCACCAGCACGACCGGGATGTTCAGGTCCATCACGCCCTCCGCGAGCGACAGCATGTGTTCGGTGCCGTAGACGGAGACCGCGTCGTAGACGGCGAGGACGGCGAGGAGGATCAGCGCGGGCAACAGGCCGAAGGAGATACCGAACAGCCCGGCGGCGCCCGCGCCCATCAACACCCCCGCGGTGTCGATCACGTACCACTCGGGGTGGACGAGCAGGCCGACTGCGACCGCGACCGCGGGGACGGCCGCCGCGAGCGGCGGGACGAGCGCGGAGAACACGTACCACGAGAGCCACGCCGAGACGCCGACGATCAGCAGCCGGATCGCCCCGTCGAAGTCGTACCGGAACGCCGCCAGCATCACTCCGGTCATCGCGACGATGGCGACGACGTACAGCACGCTGTTCGCGGGGTTGTCGGGGTTCTCGACCGCCTGATAACCGCTCGCGGCGAACTCCGGGACCAGCGCCAGCGCGCCCACCTGAACGACCAGGAACAGCCCGACCACGAAGGCGACGCCGCGGTACTCGCGGGGGAACATTCGACCGTCGGTTCGTCGGCCGAGGGTTTCGTCCTTGCGCTTCGGGCCGCGGGCGCCGACGGTACCGACCGCTATCGAGGAATCGGCGGCGCACAGAAACGGGTTCGGGCTCGGTGTGGGAGCGGGTGGACCCGAACCCAAGCCGACGGACGACGGACGGTGGAAGCGAGTGGCCGGCCGGCCCGCCCGAAACGGGATGGGGCCGGCCGGATTCGTCCGCGGCATTTACCTACTCAGCCGAGCGACGTAAGAACGTATCGCCCGAGTTATCAGCACGGATATTTTCATTGGCGGACCGGACGATGAGCCGTGGCGGAGGCTCACGGCTTGGAGACGACGGAAGGAGATGAGTCGAGGAGCGGTGGGCGAAAGGGGAGGAGTCGAGGAGCGATGGGCGAAAGGCGAGGCGGCGGCGAGAGGCGGCGGGCGGCGGCCGGACAGCGGACCCCCGGGCTGTCGTCGGCGTCGCCGCCCGAGCGGTCGGGACGGGCGCGCGGATCGATTAACGCCGAATTCCAACGAGAAAAGCGTCGGTCTTCGGCAAAATAGGGTACGTGCCTCACGCGTATAAATGTGTGAGATCCGGATCCGGTCGAGGGGGCGTTCGTCGCGGGAGACGACGCGCCGCGAGCCGGCTCAGCGACGGTCGCGGAGCGCGGGGAACTCCTCGCGGACCGTCGCGACCCGCTCGGGGTCCACGGCGGCGGTGACGACGCCCGGTTCGTCGCCGACCGACGCGAGCGCGGGCCCCCACGGGTCGTACACCGCGCTCCGCCCGCAGAGTTCGTCGTCACCGAACCGACCGCTCCCGTTGACCGCGGCGACGTACGTCAGGTTCTCGATGGCCCGCGCCCGTCCGAGGGTCCGCCAGTGCTCGATCCGCGGATACGGCCACGCGCTCGGGACCAGCACGCACTCGACGCCCCGATCGGCCATCGCGCGGAACTGCTCCGGGAATCGGAGGTCGTAGCAGGTCGTCACCCCGACCGTGACGCCCGCGAGGTCGACCACCGGCGTCCGCTCGCCGGGCACCATCCGGTCCGTCTCCTCGGAGCCGTAGCCGAACAGGTGCCGCTTCCGGTAGACGAGCCGGCGCTCGCCGTCGGCGTCGAAAAGCACCGCGGCGTTCGCGAGCCCGGACTCGGCCGGGACCGCCAACCCGTCCGCGGCCGACGCCGACAGGTCCTCGACGACCGTGCCGGCGAGCACGGCCACGTCGTTCGCGTCGGCCGCGGCCGCGAACCGGGCGAGGCGGTCGCCGGCGAGGCTCTCCGCGGCGCGGCCGTACGAGTCGAACGCGAAGTACCCGACGTCGAACAGCTCAGGGAGGACGACGAGGTCCGCGCCCTCGGCGGCGGCCCCCCGGACGCGGTCGAGCGCCCGCGCGACGTTCGCCTCGACGTCGCCGCCCTCGACCGCCAGCTGGACGCCGGCGAGCCTCATGCCGGCGAGGCGAGCGAGGCCCGGAGCGCGTCCTCCAAGTTGTCCAGTTCGGCGTCGAAGTTGCGCTTGAAGAAGGACTCGACGCCCGGGAGGCTCCCGTCGACGACGAACTCGTTGGCGAGCCGACAGCCGCCGTCGTCGGTCTCGGTGATCTCGTGTTCTCCGGTCACGCGGAACGCCCGCGACTTCCCGACGAACTTCACTCGGTTCGGCGGGTCGCGCGCGACCTCCTCCGTCTCGACGTCGATCGTCGGGCGGATCATCGGTATCGGGAGCGCGACGTGCCAGGTCGCGGTTCGGTCGTCGTGAACTTCGAAGGAGTCGACCACGCTGATGGCGCCCGCGCGCTGCTCCGCGTCCGAGATGAACGCCCACACGTCGGCTGGCGGCGCGTCGAACTCGAACGTCCGGGAGACTCGAACGGTCATACGTCTCCGTTTAGGGCTACGGGTGTTAAAATTGCGCGTCGACGGAGTCGACCGCGAAGGACGGGGCGGGGCGCCGGGGGATCGCCGGCGCGAGCCTCACCCGTCGGGCGTCACGCGCCAGGTCGTCGACTTGGCGCGACCCCACTTCTCGATGTCGACGTCGTCCGACTTCTCGGCGAGGCGGGGGAGCCGCGAACCGACCTGTTTCGCGGTGAGTCCGATCGCGTCGGCGATCGTCTTCGAGCGAACGTACCGCTCACCACGGGTGACGCTGTCCGTGAGGTACGCGAGGATCCGCTGTTCCTCCTCGGTGTACTCGCTCATTGTCCCGTCTACGCGTCTGACGCTATTAACGGTTTCTCGTTCTGGAACCGGACGGCCGGTCGACGGCGGGGAGCGCCCGGTCAGCTGAACAACTGAACCGCGCCGACGGCGAGCGTCGCGAAGACGAACGCGCCCGCGAACCCCCACGCTTTCCCGAGCTGCCCCGGGTACGCTAGCATCACCACGGCGCTGACGGCCGCGACGGCGCCGAGCGCGAGCGCGACGCCGACCTCTTTGTCCGATTCGATGGAAGCCTCGCTCATACGAACCGCTTCGCGGGGGGCCACTTAGTTCATACGAACCGCGTGACGCCGACGGCTGGTAGTCACCGGAGGCAGCCGTGACGCGGGCGCCACGCCCGCCTCAGATTATCTCGACGTGTTCGGACGCCTCGTTGAGGGCGAGATTCGCGGCGATCTCGGCGTTCCGCATGGCGTACTCGGCGGTGTGCTGGAGACTGACGAGCACCTCGCGGGTCATGAGCAGCGTCTCGTTGTCCAGGTCGTTCGGCAGCTCGTCGAGGATCTCCTGTTCGCGGTCCTCCAGCCGCGAGAACAGGTCGCGGCACTCGACGGTGAGGTCGTAGTCGCGCTCGACGACGGCGCGGACCGCGAGCGCGGTCAGCTCGTCCACCTGATCGGTGAACTCGCGGATCTGCCGCATCGTCGCGCTGTCGACGTCGAGGGTGTGCCCGTCGGCCTCCATCACGATCTCGGCGATGTCCTCCGCGTTGTCGGCGGTGAGTTCGAGGTTCTTCGCGACGGAGCGGTAGCCGATGAGCGGGAACCCCTCTTCCAAGCCCACGGCGCGCGCGAGGTTCGGGTTCTGGTAGGCGGTGAAGATGAGCCGCAACAGGAGGACGAAGATCTTGTTCGCCTGCCGCTCGCGGTTGAGCGCGCGCTGCGCGAGGTCGGGGTTGCCGTGCGCGAGCGCCTTCACGCCCTCGCCGCGCATGGTCGAGCCGGTGTTCTCCAGCCGTTCGAGGAGGTTGTCGAGGGTGAAGTCCTCGGGGTCGACGGAGCAGCGGATCGAGATGTCCTCGGGCGTCTCCTCGATGACGCCGAGCCCCATCAGCTGGGTCTCCGCCTTGTAGACGGCGTTGATGTGTTCGCTGTCGAGCGCGCCCTCGCTGCGGACGTGGATCACGCGCCGCCCCAGCACGTACTGCGCGACGATCGCGCGTTCGAGCGAGCGCGCGTCGAGCGCGTCGGCGTTGATCACCGCCTCGGACTCCTCGGAGCTCACAGACTCGGGAAGCACCGTGAGGGTCCCCTTCCCACCCATTCGGAGCGACACCTCGTCGCCTTTGTTCACGCCGTGTTCCTGCGCCCACTCGGCCGGAAGGGTCATCGCCAGCGTCGACGGCCCCAACCGTTGGACCTTCCGCGTTTCCATACGCCACCGTATCGCGGGATAGACCTTAACCTTGTTCCCATGTTCATTATACGCAGCATCGAATATACAAGGTGATCGAGCCGGGCCGAAGGCCGACGGATGTCGACCGCGTCCGTCGGCCGCGCAACAGCGCGTTCGATCCGCGCGTTTATGTCGGTCAGGAAGGGAGAGATGGTATGACCGAGCGGGTACTCGTCGTCGACGACTCCTCCTTCCAGCGGACCGTCGTCCGCGACGCGCTGGAAGACCGGTTCGAGGTCGTCGACGAGGCGGAAAACGGCGCTGAGGCGGTCGAGCTGTTCGAGGCGTACGAGCCGGACGCGGTGTCCATGGACGTCGTGATGCCGGAGATGACCGGGATCGAGGCGACCACGGCGATCAAAGACCGGTGGCCCGACGCGGTGATCGTGATGTGTACGAGCGTCGACCAACAGGAGAAGATGATGGAGGCGGTGAAGGCGGGCGCCGACGGCTACGTGACGAAGCCGGTCGACGCTGCGGAACTGGTCGGCGAGTTCGAGAGCCACCTCGGGTAAACGCCCTTTCGGAGTCGAGTCTCGACGAGGAGAAGTGTGCTCCCGCGGGGACGGTCAGGCGGGGTCGAACGAGCGGAGGATCGCTGCGAGCGCGCTCGCGAGTTCCTCGAACCGGTCTATCTCCATCGAGTCGGTGGTCGCCCAGACGCCGTGGTCGTTCGCGATCACGCGCGTGAGGTAGCCGTTCACGAACACGCGAACCGTGAACCGGTAGTCGCCGAGTTGGGTGTCCGCGTACATCGACTGCGCGTGGAACCCCTGTCGCTCGTTCTCGGCGAAGCCGACGAGATCGGCGGTCTGGCTCAGGTCGCTGCGGAGGTACAGCTGGTCGATGTCGTCGTGCGTGAAGTAAGTGAGGCTCCGCAGTTCGTCGCCCGTCGCCGTGCGAGCGGCGCTGAGCAGTTCGTCGACGCGTGCGTCCGAGGGCTGAGACATACACACATGATCAGTGTTCACATACATGAGTGTGGGTGGTCGCGGCACCCACGGACGCGGCGCCGGCGAAGGCGACGACGCCCGGAGGGGACCGTCGCGGCGGCGAGGAGGGACAGAGTTTAGCGACTCCCCCGTGATCGCTCGTCTGATGACCGATCACGACGGCGTCTGCGTCCTGTTGCCGACGATGAACGAGGCCGAGACGGTCGCACGCGTCGTCGCGGACTTCCGGGACGCCGGATTCGAGAACGTCTTGGTTATCGACGGCGGCTCGACGGACGACACGCAGTCGATCGCCCGCGATTCCGGCGCGCGCGTCGTCGAACAGTCCGGCCGCGGGAAGGGGCAGGCGGTCAGGGAGGCGGTCCGCGACCACGTCGAGGCCCCGTACGTGCTGATGGCGGACGCCGACGCCACGTACGACGCGGACGACGCGGCGGCGATGCTCGACCCGCTCTTCGACGGCGAGGCCGAACACGTCGTCGGCGATCGCTTCGCGGACATGCGCCCGGGTGCGATGACGCGCCTGAACCGGGTCGGCAACCGCCTGATCAACCTCGCGTTCCGGGCGATCCACCGCGAGGACTACGGCGATATCCTCTCGGGATACCGCGCGTTCACCCGCGAGTCGTTCCTGCGGCTCCACCTCACCGCGGACGGGTTCGGTATCGAGACCGAGATGGCCGTCGAGTGCGTGAAGAACCGCGTCCCGGTCGCCGTGGTCCCGATCACGTACCGAGAGCGGCCCGGCGGCTCCGCGACGAACCTCCACCCTGTCCGGGACGGTGGGGTGATCTTCCTAGAGCTGTACCGGAAGGCGAAGACGAACAACCCGCTGTTCTACTTCGGGAGCGTCGGCGTGGCGTCGACCACGGCGGGAATCGCGATGGCGTCGTTCGTGCTGTACCGGTACCTCGCGTTCGGGATCAGTCACGAGGTGGTCGCCGTCGGCGCGGTCGGCGCGACGATCCTCGGGATCCAGCTGCTCGTGTTCGGCTTCCTCGCCGACATGATCCACACCCTCCACCGCGAGCAGATCGCACGCTACGAGCGGGCCGTCGGCGGCGGAGCGACAGGGGGCTCTGCGGCGGCCGGCGACGGCGGGGAGGCCTCCAGACCGGACGAAACTCCCGAAGCGAGAGAACCGGAGCGGTGACCCGGCGAGAGCCTGACGCGGTCGGCGAGCGAGACCGACGCGACGGTTAAGCCGGGGAGGGCGAGGACGACCGACGAACACCGAACCGGAGAGCGGCGGACGGCGATCCGCCTCGCGAGGGCAGACGACCGAAGCCGACTCGCACGCCGCGATGACGGGAGAGACGCTGTCTACGTTTCGCTTCGGAGAGGGACAGAAAACTATATTTCCGGTAAAATGTGCGTTCTAATCATGAATACGTCCCTAAGACCGGCGATCACTAACACGGATGTAAGATGATCGTCCCTAACAACTATCCATAAGTCTGAAGTTTTTTTATACACACAATCTTACTACTTGGTATGCCACGGCGAAACATTGAGAATCGTGATGATTCCCGGCATATCGGCCGGCGACAATGGCTCTCCGCGCTCGGCCTCGCCGGCGCCGTAACGCTCGCCGGCTGTTCCGGAAACGGCGGTGACGGGTCGGACGGCTCTGACGGCGGTGGCGGCGGGGGCGGCGAAGTCGAGGTTCCCGATTTCCCCCGGTTCGGGGTCGGTGACCTCTACGGATCGGAGGTCGCTCGCAACCTGGCACGGGAAGCGTTCGAGGAGTCGGAATACGACTACGGCTTCGACGGGGACGTCATGGTCAACCCCGAAGGAGACCAGGTCGAGATCGACATCTATCACAGCGCCGCCTCCGAGACCAACCAGCTCCTCGCGGAGTTCATCGCACAGGAACTCGAGAACAACCTCGGTATCAGCGTCACTCCCGAAGCGATCGACGGGACTCGGTTCAGTAACGAGTACTACTCGGGCGACCCCGAAGGCGGGACGGATACGGTTAACGGCGAAGAGGTGGAGTGGTCGAACCCCGGACCGCGGAACCCGGGGCCGCGCTCCGTCACGAGCAACGAGGCGTGGGATATGTCGGTCAACTTCGGGCTGAACACGTACCCGCTCAACCCCCTCACGAACCAGACGTTCTTCGACGGGGCGAACGCGAACTTCAACCCGGTCGGCTACTACCCGCAGTTCGACGTCGAGTCCCTGTTCGAGCAGGCGAGGCAGGCGACGAGTCGGGACGAGATCCGGCAGGCGTTCGTTGACATCTTCGCGAACCTCGCGCGCGAACAGCCCTACATCATGCTCACTCTGGGCGACGATATCATCGGGTACAACCCCGACCTCACCGGTCCGATCGAGAACTTCTCGAACGGCTGGGACCTCCCGGCGTGGCACATCGACGACCCCAGCGTGTCGGGCTCGTACGACACGGTCACGGGAGCCAGTTTCAACACGCTGAACCCGCTGTACAACAACGAGTCCGGGGCCGGAACGGCCATCGAGCGCGCGATCGATCCCGGCTACACGTTCGACGAGAACCAGGAGTACTTCCCGCTTTTGTACGACATGTCCACGGAGGACGGCGAGGTGTGGACGTTCGAACTCCGTGATAACCTCCAGTTCAGCGAGCCGTACGGGCAGGTCACCGCCGAGGACTTCGTCTATCAGATCCAGGAGGTCCAACAGGCCGATTGGGCGAACACCGCCGACTCGGACAGCTGGGAGGGCGTCGAAGTCGAGCAGACCGGGGAACTCGAGTTCGAGGCGACGCTGGAAACGTCGAACGTGCTGTGGCCCCAGACGTACGACCCGTACCTCTACCCGATTCCGCGTGCCCTCCTCGAACCGTACGTCGAGGAGGAGGACGTGGCGGGGCTCCAGCAGGACGAGGAGCTCCTCGAACTCCAGTTCTCGGGGAACCTCGGGCCGTTCGAGCTCGAAGAGTGGAACCGCGGCTCGGGTACCGAGTACGTCCGGAACGACGAGTACTACCTCCGGGACATCGACGAGGGGCCGGACCTGTTCTCCGAAGGGCCGCTCTTCGAGGAGGCGTCGATCAGCGTCGTTCAAGAGCAGGCGTCGCGTCTCGGTGCGCTCGAGACGGGCGAGGCGGACGCGGCGGCGATTCCGCCGGAGCAGTACGAGTCGTACAGCGAAGACGATAACGTGACCGTCCGGCAGGTCCCCACGCCGTACAACACGATCATCTCCGTGAACCAGCGCGCGAACGGGTGGAACACCGGTCCGGGCAACATGTTCCAGCTCGTTCCGTTCCGCCAGGCGATGGCGGCGGCGATCGGCAAAGAGGAGCTGATCCAAGGGGTCTATCGCGGACTCGCCTCCTCCCACTTCACCTGGCAGCCCCGCTGGTCCGAGTTCTACCCGTCGACGGACGAGTAAGAGCGAGCCACCCCGTTCTCACCCTACCGACTTACACATCACATGGGATTTGGAAGGTACGTCACCGCTCGGGTTCTCTGGGCAGCAGTCGTATCGCTCATTATCGTCACGATCACGTTCCTGCTGCTCTCGGCCGCGCCGAACCCGGCCGTCCAGCGGGCAGCGACGCAGGCGGCGCTTCAAGGCGGCGATCCGGCGGAGGCGGCCGAGCGGGTACGCGAGCTGCGCGGGCTCGACCAACCGCTTCACGTCCGGTATTTCGACTTCATCCGGAGCGTGTACACGCTCGACTGGGGCTGGTCCGTGAGCCGGAGCCAGCCCGTGATGGAGGCGGTCACGCAGGCGCTGTACTACACCGCGCAGTACTCGATTCCGTGGACCATCCTCACGATCACCTTGGGGCCGCTCGTCGGCGTCTACTCCGCCGCGAACATGTACAGTTGGAAGGACCACGCGGCGACCGGGTTCGCCTTCTTCGGCTACGCCATCCCGAACTTCTTCTTCGGGATCATCCTCCTGTTGATCTTCGGCGTGTGGCTGGAGGTGATACCGGTGATCTACAACACGAGCGCACCGGTGTTCAGCGTGGAGAACGCGATCCAGCTGTCGGTCCCGGTGTTCGTGTTGGTCACCGGGTCGATCGGCGCCGTCATGCGCGTCTCCCGGAACGAGTCCGCGGAGTTCCAGAACGCCGACTTCATGAAGACGGCAAAGGCGAAGGGGGTCTCCCCGCTTCGTGCGTACGCGTATCACGTCATGCGACCGACCCTCGTCCCGCTCTCGACGACGCTCGTGGGACAGCTCCTCGCGCTGTTCCTCGGGTCGTCACTCCTCGTCGAGGTCGTGTTCGGTATCCCCGGGCTGGGACGGTTGACTTACGAAGCGCTGCTCGCGCAGGACACGAACCTCGTGTTGGGGACGACGCTGTTCTTCACCTTCGTCGCCGTCATCGGGAACCTCCTCGAGGACATCGTGTTCACCGTGCTCGACCCGCGGATCAGCTACGATGACAGGTAACATAACCGAAAACAATGGCAACTGAAGACTCCGAACGGTTCGATCAAGTCGACTGGAACGACCTCTCGCGGTCGGGGCGGTTCGATCTGTCGACCAACTCGATCGGGATGCTGCTGACGACCCTGCCGCTCGCGCTGCTCGGCGTGTACGACTGGCGCTTCACCGGCCAGCGCACCCCGACCTTCGAGTTCATCGGCCTCGAACGGAACTTGGAGAGTCTCGACTTCTTCTTCATCTTCACGCTGTTCCTGGCGTTCTGGTACCTCGTCTTGCCGCTGTACCAGAACCCGCGGATGACGCGGTACTACTGGAAGGAGTTCAAGCGCAACCGCCCCGCGGTCGTGAGCCTCGGCTGGCTCGGCATCGTGTTCGTCGGCGGGCTCGTCGGCCCGCTCGTCATGAACGCGCCGCAACAGGACCTGTTCATCGCCTACCAGCCGCCGGTGTTCACCTCCGTCGTCGACACGACACCGGCGACGTGCGTCGGCGAGGTGATGAACGGACGGTGTTACGGCACCTGGCAACACCCGCTCGGGACCACGCAGGGCGGGAAGGACGTGTTCACGATGATCGTCTACGGGATGACGATCAGCATGCAGATCGCCTTCATCACGACGACCATCGTCGCCACGATCGGGATCTCGTTCGGGACGCTCAGCGCGTACGCCGGCGGGTGGGTCGACGAGATCATGATGCGGTTCGTCGACATCATCCTCTCGTTCCCGACGTTCCTGATGTTCCTGCTCATCCTGTACATCTACGGGGCCGGACTGGGGATGTTCATCGTGGTGTTCTCGCTGTTCGCCTGGGGCGGGACCGCCCGCTACATCCGGAGCAAGTCGCTGTCGATCTCCGAGGAGGAGTTCATCAAGGCGAGCCGGATCAGCGGCGCGAGCACGTATCAGGTGATCCGCGGACACGTCGTGCCGAACGCGGCGAGCAGCATCATCACCCAGCTCACGCTGCTCATTCCCGGCTTCCTGCTCGCGGAGGCCCAGCTCGCGTTCCTCGGGATCGGCGACTCAACGGTGCCCTCGTGGGGGCAGCTCATCTCCGCCGGGCGGAGCGACCTCTCGTTCGCCCCGTGGATCGTGTTAGCGCCGGGTATCGTGCTGTTCCTGACCATCCTCGCGTTCAACTTCCTCGGTGACGCGCTGTTGGACGCGCTGAACCCCGAAGCGGAGGCGGAGAACGAATAATGGCCGACGATCAGCCACTACTCGAGGTCGAAAACCTCACGACGACGTTCAGCACCGACAACGGAACGCTCACCGCGGTCGACGGGATCGACTTCAGCGTCGACACCGGCGAGACGGTGTGTATCGTCGGCGAGTCGGGGTCCGGAAAGACGGTCGCGACGGAGTCGATCACGCGGATTATCAACACCCCGCCGGGAGAGATCGAGGGGACCGTCCGGTACGACGGGCGCGACCTGCTGTCGCTCCCCGAATCGGAGCTTCAGAACATCCGGGGCAACGAGATCGCACACATCTTCCAGAACCCGCAGGAGGCGATGAACCACTGCTACACGGTCGGGTGGCAGATCACCGAGGCGCTCCAGATCCACCAGGACGTCTCCGACGACGAGGCCCGCGCGAAGGCGGTCGACCTCATGGACCGCGTCGGGATCGCGAACGCGAGCTCGCGGTTCGACGACTACCCGCACGAGTTCTCCGGCGGACAGAAGCAGCGCGTGATGATCGCGATGGCGCTCGTCGGGGACCCCGACCTGCTCATCGCCGACGAGCCCACGACCGCGCTCGACGTGACCGTCCAAGCGCAGATCCTGCGGCTCCTCGACGACCTCCAAGAGGAGTTCGAGATGGGAATCCTGTTCGTCACGCACGACCTCGGCGTCGTCGCGGAGATCGCCGACCGGATCGTCGTGATGTACGCCGGGAAGGTGATGGAGCGGGGCGGCGTCCTCGACATCTTCGATCACCCCGGGCATCCGTACACACAGCAACTGCTGGAGTGTTTGCCGGAGTTCGGGGGATCCGGCGGCGGCATTCCGGGGACGCTCCCGGACCCGCACGACCCGCCGGACGGCTGCCGGTTCGCTCCACGGTGCGAGTACGCCGAGGAAGCGTGTCGCACCGGCGACCAGCCGGACGAGGTCGAGGTGGCGCCGGGCCAGGAGGTCTCCTGCGTCCACTACGGGCCGGGCGGCAACCCGTCGGTAGTCAGGAGCGACGGGCTCGGACCGGGCGACGGAGCGGCCGACGGCGACAGCGAGGTGGGTCCCGCCGATGACTGAGCCGCTGCTCTCGGTCCGCGACCTGAAGAAACACTACCCGATCCGGAAGGGGCTGTTCAACCGGAAGGTCGGCGCCGCCCGCGCCGTCGACGGGATCAGCTTCGACATCGAAGAGGGCGAAACGCTCGGACTCGTCGGCGAGTCCGGGTGCGGGAAGTCGACCGCGGCGAGTTCGGTGATCCACTTGGAGGAGCCGACCTCGGGCGAGGTCATCTTCAACGGGAACGGACGCGGGGGCGCGACGCGCGACCCCGACGGAACCCACCCCAACGACGTGACGCAGTTCGACGACGACGAGATGATGGCGTTCCGGCGGGGCGCCCAGATGATCTTCCAAGACCCGTCGTCGAGCTTCGACCCGCGGGTGTCCGTGGGGAACGCCGTCGGCGAGCTGCTCAAGGTCCACGGGATGAGCGACCGCCACCGGCGTCGCGCCATCGTCGAGGACCTGCTCGAACGCGTCGGGCTCTCGGCGAGCGACTTCGACCGGTACCCGCACGAGTTCTCCGGCGGGCAGAAACAGCGGATCGCGCTCGCCCGGGCGCTCGTGTTGAACCCGGACCTCATCATCGCCGACGAGCCGGTGAGCGCGCTCGACGTCTCCATCCAGGCGGAGATACTCTCGCTGATCAACGACCTCCAAGACGAGTTCGGGCTGTCGCTTCTGTTCATCAGCCACGACATGTCCGTCATCCGCCAGATCTGTGACCGCGTGGCCGTGATGGACCTCGGCGAGATAGTCGAGATCGGGCCGGTGGAGGAGATCTTCACCGACCCGCAACACCCATACACCGAGGCGCTGCTGTCCTCGATCCCGACGCCGGACCCGCGCGCGAGCGTCGGCGGCATCGAGCTGAAGGGCACCGTGCCGAGTCCGACGAACCCGCCGAGCGGGTGTCGGTTCCACACCCGGTGTCACAAGGTGATCCAACCGGACGGCGTCGACGTCGATCAGGCCGACTGGCGCGGGCTGTTGAACTTCCGCGACAAGGTCAGCGCGGGCGAGGTCGACGTCGAACAGGTCCGCGAGAACATCGCCGCCGGCGGCTCCGACCTGACCGACGCGGAGGTCCAGGCGGAGATCCGCCGGGAGTTCGACATCGGGGAGACCGTCGACGACCCCGACCTCGAACGGACCCTCTCGGAGGCGCTGGATCTCCTGATCGACGGGAACGACGAGCGGGCGGGAGAGGTCTTGCGAAACGCGATCACGACGCCGTGCGCCGAGACCGAGCCGGAACGGACGGTCCACACGCCGGACCACGAGTCCGCCTGTCTCCGACACGAGGGTCAGGCGGCCGCGGAGCCGAACCCCGCGGACGACTGATCCCGGCCGCGACCGAGCCGGGACCGCTCACTCGGTCGTCGACGCGAGCGACGCCGGGTCGATCCGCCGCGGCTCCGGTACTGGTTTTCCCGCCGGAGCGACCGCCACGTCGCCGCGAGACTCGTCGCCCGACGCGTCTCCGCCGCCCGTCGCCGCGAGCACCGCCGTTCCGCCGGCGGAGAGCGGGGCGACGAGGCCGGCGGCGAGCGCCGAGGGGTCGGAGAAGGGTGCTCTGAGGACGACTCGCGTCTCGTCTCCGATCCCGGCGGCCTCGACCGCGGCCGCGGCGCGCGAACAGAGGTCGCGGTGGCTGACCGACAGGTCCGCCCCGCGGACGACGGCGTCGTCGGGGGCGATGTCGCTCGGCGGCATCCCGGGGTTCTCGCTCCACAGCTCCTGTTCCCAGTGCGTGGTGTCGGGACGCTCGGGCGAGCCGCCGAAGGCGGCGAGGTTCGTTCCTGGCGCCGGATCGAGCGCGGCCGCGGTCGCGACCGGTGCGAGGACGACGCGGTCACCGGCGTCGATCCCCGCCGCCGGGTCGAACCGGACCGGCGCCCCGACGGCGGCCGCGCCGAGGAACGCGAGCGTCGTGTGGAATCCCGGAATCGGCTCGACGGCCACGGTCGCGCCCGTCCGGACGCCGAGGTACCGGAGCACGTTCGCCGCCTTGTAGCCGTTCGTGATCAGGTCGTGGGAGGTCCGTTCCCGGCCGTCCGGCGTCACGAGCGCCACGTCGCGACTGCGTCGGTCGCGCGCGAGGAGTTCGCCGACGAGTTCCATACTCGGTTCTCGGAACGCGCGCGTCTTAACGCTGCGGCGTCCCGGAGGCGACCCCGCGGCCCGACCGGACTGCGTCGGGGCGGCGTCAGGGCGCGCCGGCGATCACCATCTCCGAGCCGTCGGCCGAGAAGGCGAGGTCGCGGGTGGACTCCGGGTCGACCCGGACCGCGTCGCCGGGCGCGAGGGCGACGGCGTCCCTGTCGACGGTGAGCGTCGCCTCGCCGTGGAGCAGCAGGTACACCTCCTCGTGGTCGGCGTCGCCGTGGTCGTGTTCCATCCCCTCCCAGCCGTCGTCGGCCTCGACGACGGTCACGCCGAGCCGCTCGCAGTCGAGCGCCTCTCGGAGGAAGAACATCCCGGGCGCGCGCGGTTCCACGTCGTCGTAGGCCGTCGTGTCGTAGCCCATGCGCTGACCGTCGCCGCGAGGGATCGAAAAGCTACGGGCCGTGAGGGAAGAGGCGCGGCGCCGCGAACGCCACTCAGAAGGAGCTTTTCAGCTTCTCGAAGAAGCCGCCGCCGACGTCGATGTCCTCGCCGCCGGCCTCCGCGAACGCCTCCAGCGCCTCGCGCTGCTCGTCGTTGAGCGACTCGGGCACGACGACGGCGACCTGGACGTAGAGGTCGCCGCGACCGCGACGACGGAGGCGGGGCATCCCTTTGCCCTGAAGCCGGAAGGTCTCGCCGCTCTGGGTCCCCGCGGGGACATCCATCTCGACCGTTCCGTCGACCGTCTCCACCTCGACGGTGTCGCCGAAGACGGCCTGCGGGAAGGATATCGCCTCGTTGACGCGGAGGTCGTCGCCGTCGCGCTCGAACCGGTCGCCGACGTCGACATCGACCTCGATGAGCAGGTCGCCTCTCGGGCCACCGTTCTCCCCGGGCGCGCCCTCGCGTTCCATCCGGAGGCTCTGCCCGGAGCGAATCCCGGCCGGGATCTCGACCGACAGCGTCGCCTCCTCGCGGACGACGCCGTCGCCGCCGCAGTCGGCGCAGTCCTCGCTGTACAGCTCACCCTCGCCCTCGCAGCGGGGACACGTCGACGTCTGCTGGACGCGCCCGAGCGGCGTCTGCTGGACCTGCTGGACCTGCCCGCGGCCGTTACACTGCGGGCAGGTCTCCACGTCGGCGTCCGGGGGATGCCCCGCGCCGCCGCAGGTGTCGCACTCGGTCGGTCGCGTGAGCGTGACCTCCTTGGTCGCCCCGTTGAACGCCTCTTCGAGGTCGATCGTCAGTCCGGTCTTGAGGTCGCGCCCCTGCCGCGGGCGGTTGCCGCCGCCACCGCCGCCGCGGCCGCGACCGCCGCCACCGAAGAACTGGTTGAAGATGTCCTCGAACCCGCCGGCGCCGCCAGCGCCGCCGGCCCCGCCGAAGGGACCGCCGGCGCCGCCCGGACCGGCACCGCCGCCGGTCGCGCCGCGCTTGTCGGCCTGGGTGAACCGATCGTGGCCCATCTGGTCGTACTGCTGGCGCTTCTGCTCGTCGGTGAGCACCTCCTTGGCCTTCTGGATCTTCTTGAACCGCTCCTCGGCGTTCTCGTCGTCGCTGACGTCGGGGTGGTGTTCGGCGGCCTGCTTGCGGTACGCCTTCTTGATCTCCTCCTCGCTGGCGTCCCGCGACACGCCGAGGACGTCGTAGAAATCTTCGGTCATGCGTTGCGTTTGTTAATTGGTGTTGATCGACGGGTCGATTTAAGCGGCGGGGTCGAGGCGTCGAGCGTCGGGTGAGAGGGCGTTACTCCTCGTCGTCGTCTACGTCCTCGAAGTCGGCGTCGACGTACTCCTCGTCGTCCGCGTCGCCGCCGGGACCGGCACCGCCGGGGCCCGCCGCACCGCCCGGACCGCCCGGACCGCCAGCGCCGCCCATCCCGCCGGGACCGGCGCCGCCCGCGCCGCCCGGACCGGCCTGCGCGGCCTGTCCCTCGTACATCTGCTTGCCGATCTCCTGGAGCTCCTCGGTGAGCGCCTCGGTCACGGACTCGATCTCGTCGGTCTCGGCGTCCTCGTCTTCGAGCACGTCCTCGACGTCGTCGATGGCCGCCTCGATGTCGGCGACGAGCTCGTCGTCGTCGAGCTCCTCCTCATTCTCTTCGAGGAGGGTCTCGGCGCGCTGGATCGTCGTCTCGGCCTCGTTGCGGGCCTCGATCCGCTCGCGGCGAGCCTCGTCCTCCTCGGCGTGCTTCTCGGCCTCCTCTTGCATCTCCTCGATCTCCTCGTCGGAGAGGCCGACGCCGCCCTCGATGGTGATCGACTCGGCGTTACCGGAGCCCTGATCCTCTGCTTCCACGTTGACGATCCCGTTCTCGTCGATGTTGAACGAGACCTCGATCTGCGGGGTTCCGGCCGGCGCCGGCGGGATGCCGGAGAGCTGGAACGCGCCGAGCAGCTCGTTCTCCTCGGCGATCTCGCGTTCGCCCTGGAAGACGCGGACGTTGACGGAGGTCTGGTTGTCCGCGGCCGTGGTGAACACCTTCGACTCCTCGGTCGGGATCGTGGTGTTCTTCTCGATGAGCCGCTCGAAGAGGCCGCCCTTCACCTCGATACCGAGCGAGAGCGGAGTCACGTCGAGGAGGACGATGTCGTCGACGTCGCCGGAGAGCACGCCGCCCTGGACCGCCGCACCGAGCGCGACCGCCTCGTCGGGGTTGACGTTCTTCTTCGGCTCCTGGCCGACGAGCTCTTCGACCTTCTCCTGGACCTGCGGCATCCGTGTCGAGCCGCCGACGAGGATGACCTCGTCGATGTCCGACTTCGAGTAGTCGGCGTCGGCGAGCGCCTGCTCGGTCGGCTCGACGGTACGGTTGATGAGGTCAGCGGTGAGGCTCTCGAACGTCGCGCGGGTGACGGACTGTTCGAGGTGGACCGGCCCGCTGTCGGTCGCGGTGATGAACGGGAGGTTGACCGTGGTCTCCTTCTTGTTCGACAGCTCGATCTTCGCCTCCTCGGCGGCGTCCTTCAGGCGCTGGAGCGCCTGCCGGTCGTCGCGGAGGTCGATCCCGTGGTTGTTCTGGAACTCGTCGGCGAGGTGGTCGATGAGCGCCTCGTCCCAGTCGTCGCCGCCGAGGTCGTTGTCCCCGTTCGTGGCGACGACCTCGTAGACGCCGCCGCCGAGGTCGAGGACCGACACGTCGAACGTGCCGCCGCCGAGGTCGTACACGAGGACGGTCTGGTCGGACTCGTCGTCGAGCCCGTACGCCATGGAGGCGGCCGTCGGCTCGTTGACGATGCGCTCGACGTCGAAGCCGGCGATCTCGCCGGCGTCCTTCGTCGCCTGCCGCTGCTTGTCGTTGAAGTACGCGGGGACGGTGATGACCGCCTTCTCGACGTCGTCGCCGAGGTACTCTTCGGCGTCGCGTTTGATCTTCTGGAGGATCATCGCCGAGACCTGCTCCGGCGTGTACTCCTCGTCGCCGATCTCGACGGTGTAGTCGCCGTCGCCCATGTGCCGCTTGATCGACTGGATCGTGCGGTCGGGGTTCTGGACGGCCTGGTTCTTCGCCGGCTTGCCGACGAGGCGCTCGTCGTCGTCGGCGAATGCGACGACCGAGGGCGTCGTCCGGTCGCCCTCGGCGTTGGCGATGATCTCGGGCTCGTCGCCCTCCATCACCGCGAACGCGGAGTTGGTGGTACCGAGGTCGATACCGAGAATTTTGTTGCTCGCCATCTTGGTCACAGATAGCGGCTTGTTTCGGTTAAAGGTTACTAGACGCCGCGATCTCCCCGGGAGAAGAAAGCCGCCGCCGTCGTGCGTTTTCTCGATCGTGTGAGTCGCTCACATCGATGTTTTTATACCGATCCGCAAACGCAGCGCCGGTCTCGGGCTCGCGGACGCGAACCGGCCCGGACTCGCCGGCTCAGATCCCGCTCACGAGGTCTTCGAGGACCGCCTCGGGGTCGTCGGCCTTCGCGACGCCGGAGGCCAGCAGGACGCCGGCGGCCCCGAGGTCGCCGGCGGTCGACACGTCCTCGCCGGTGGAGACGCCGGCGCCGCAGAACACGTCAACCGCGGGGTCGACGGCCTCGGCGGCCGCGACCGCGTCCTCGACGATACCCGGGTCCGCGGTGGCGACGGAGACGTCGCCGCCGATGAGCTCCGGGGGCTCGACCGCGACGGCGTCAGGGCCGAGCGCGGCGGCGGCGCCGACCTGCGCGGGGTTGTTCGCGCAGACGATCGTCTCCAGGTCAGCGCGCTCGGCCGCGCGGACCGAACCGTCGATGTCGGCGAGCTTCAGTCGCTTCTCCGAGTGGTTGATCAGGGTCCCCTCGGCGCCGTTGTCGGCGGTGGCCTCGGCGAGCGTCGAACCCGTGTGCGAACCGTGCTCGTTCGGCGAGACGTGCTGCGCCCACGTCTCGACGCCCGTCTCGGCGACGCGGGCGAGGTCGGCCGCCTGCGGCGAGACGGCGATCCGCGCGCCGGACGCCTCGGCGACGTCGCGGGCCGCGGTCGCTACCTCGATCGGATCGCACGGGTACGCCTTGAGGTTCACCAGGATGAACATACCTCTACTCGGGGAGCGCGGCGCAAATAGGTTCGTGCTTCGCGACGCTCGCTCGGGGTCCCGTCGTTTCGACCCCTCACAACCCCGGGAACCGGGCGACCCGGGGGGCGGAGAGCAGAAACGACCTTATACCCCGATGCTGTGGGTCCGACAAGAGATGTCCCTCATCGAGCTCATCGCCGGCGTGGAAGCCCACGAGGCCACGCTGACCGTGTTCAACGCAGAACCGGCGGTTACGGAGGAGCTCCGGGAGTATTTCGCCGACCGCAACGTCCGGATCGTCGACGATCAGACCGCCGCCGGACCGGAGGCGTGCGCCGTGGTGGCGCGGGACGGCGCGTTCGTCACGGGCGTCACCGTGGACGAGCTGCTGCCGGGGCGGGGCGGAGACGAGGGGGAGACACCCGCGGAGCGAGGTGAGACGCCCGGCAAGGTCGGGAAGCCGGTGTTGGATCACCTCGACGAGACGATGTTTACCTCCTACTCCCGCGAGGACATGGTCGCCGCGTCGCGGGAGATCGAGGACCGCGCCTGGCGGGTCGGCGACGGAGAGCTCCACGCGGGGTTCCAGACCCTCGACGTCCTCACCGGGGAGGCGGACACCTACGACCTGCTCGGCGAGAAGGACCGGCTCGACGTCCACGCGTACGCCGCCGCCGAGGGCGACGCACCCGACGTCGGCACCTACACGGTCCACGTCGGCGAGACCGCCGAGATCCGCGAGACGTGGTTCGTCGCGTACGACGGGGGCGGCTACGAGGACGCCAAGTGCGCGCTGCTCGCCGAGGAGCGCGCGCCCGGCGAGTTCTACGGGTTCTGGAGCTACGACCCCGAGACGGTCGACTACATCATCGACTACCTGACCGAGCGGTACGGCGGATCGGAGCAGACGGACGGCGGCGGCGCGACCGTCTGAGGGCCGGGAATAACGAGTACGGCGGGGCCGGAGCGTCGTCGCGGCTCAGTCCTTCCGCTTGACGACGTCGCCGAGCGTCATCGTGCCGGCGTCGTCCGTCTCCCAGTCGGCGTCGTCGGTCGACTGCCCCTCGACCAGCGAGATGTCGAGCGCGCGCTCGAGCTTGCGCTGGACCTCGTCGGTCGGGAGCGTGTCGGCGCGTTCGAGCTTGCGGATGAGGCTCGCCTTCTCGTTGAGCTGGTCGGCCAGCTCCTCCTGGCTCAGCCCGCGCGACTCCCGCGCATCGCGGATCAGCTCGTCGTAGTCGGTGGCGATCTCGTCCATGTCGTCGAACATGTCGCGGGGGCGAGTCGAGCTCCCCGACGAGCCGCCGGAGCCGGACGATCCGGACGACGAAGACGACTTCCCGGTGCTGGAGCTGGTGGAGTACTTGCCGCCGCCGGAGCTCGTCGACTCGTCGCGGACCTCGGTGCCGAAGTCCGTACACGAGCTACAGAGCTCCAGCTCGGCGCCTTCGACCTTCGTCGTCGTCAGCGAGGCCTCCTCGGCGCCGCACATCTCACACTGGGGCATACGCGACGCTAGCGCTCCCGATGGTATAAAGGGTGTGCCGCGGCGCCGGGCGCGGGTCACGCCGGCGAGGTCCCGACCGCAATCGTGCCGCTGTCGGTACCGACTTGTCGCCGCGGCCGGCAGGACTGGTATGGACGTCCACGTCACGCGCTCGACCCTGCGAGGGACCGCCCGCGCGCCGCCGTCGAAGAGCTACACCCACCGCGCGCTGCTCGCCGCCGGCTACAGCGACGGCGCGACCGTCGAGTCGCCGCTGGTGTCCGCGGACACGCGAGCGACCGCCCGCGCCGTCGCGGCGTTCGGCGGTTCGGTCGCGCGCGCCGGAGACGGGAGTTCGACCGCCGAAGGCGAGCCCGGCCTGACGGGCGCCGACGCGCTCTCGGTCGAGGGGTTCGGCGGCCGCCCCGCCGTCCCCGACGACGTGATCGACTGCGCGAACTCTGGGACGACGATGCGGCTGGTCACCGCCGCGGCCGCGCTCGCGGACGGCACCACCGTCCTCACCGGGGACGAGTCGCTCCGCTCGCGCCCGCAGGGTCCGCTCCTCGACGCGCTCGCCGACCTCGATGTCCGCGCGGAGTCGACGCGGTCGAACGGGCAGGCCCCGCTCGTCGTGACCGGCCCGCTCGCCGGCGGCGAGGTCGCCATCCCCGGCGACGTCTCCTCGCAGTACGTCACCGCGCTGCTGATGGCGGGCGCCGTCACCGAGGAGGGGATCGAGGTAGAGCTCACGACCGACCTCAAGTCGGCGCCGTACGTCGACATCACGCTCGAACTGCTCGCCGACTTCGGCGTCGAGGCGACCCCGGTCGACGAGGACGGCGATCCGCTCGACGGTGCCGCGGGCGCCGCGGGGTTCTCGGTCCCGGGCGGACAGACGTACGCGCCGAGCGACGAGACGTACGCGGTCCCCGGCGACTTCTCCTCTATCTCCTACCTCCTCGGCGCGGGCGCGGTCGCGGCCGCGCCCGGCGAGCCGCTCCGGATCGAGGGCGCCCGGCCGAGCGCGCAGGGCGACGCCGCGATCGTCGAGATCGTCGAGCGCATGGGCGCGCCCGTCGACTGGGACCGCGAGGCCGGCGCGATCGCGGTCGAGCGCGGCGATCTCTCCGGCGTCACCGTCGACGTGGGGGGAACGCCCGACCTGCTCCCGACGATCGCCGCGCTCGGCGCGGTCGCGGACGGGGAGACGCGGATCGAGAACTGCGAGCACGTCCGCTACAAGGAGACCGACCGGGTGTCCGCGATGGCCGAGGAACTCGAAAAGCTCGGCGCCGAGACGACCGAAGGGCGGGACGTACTCACGATTCACGGAGGCGAAAGCGATCTCGTCGGGGCGACCGTCGACGGCCGAGCCGACCACCGGATCGTGATGGCGCTGTCCGTCGCTGCGCTGGCGGCCGAGGGGACGACGCCCGTCCGCGGCGCCGAACACGTCGACGTCTCCTTCCCCGGCTTCTTCGACGCGATGGCCGACCTCGGGGCGACCGTCGAGCGCGGGGACGCGCGGGGAAGGGAATAGTTATAGCCGTTCGCAATACACACAATAGTATATGGTGGCAGACAGCAGATGAGCGGTGATCCGGCGTCGAACGGAGCGGCGGACGGACCGAACGCGGCGGTCGTCGTCGGCGTCGTGTTCTCGGCGATCGTGGTGCTCACCGTGATCGCGTACACGGTGACTGTGACCACGGTCAACCTGCTTGCCGTCGACCTGCTCGCGTACCCGGTCGGCGGGGTCGCGCCGTTCGTCGTGATCACTGGGGCCATTCTCACGATCCCGATAATGATTCCGACCGCGCTGATCTCGATGAAGCGACTCGGCTGACCGCGGTCGCGGCGTCATCCGGTCACCGCTCGAAGCGCGACGGTCGCCGCCGAATCCGGACCGACGGCTACACAAGCCCACCGGACCGACACACGCGTATGGACGACATCGACGTCGAGCCCGTCGACCGGGTCGACGAGGCCGACGACGACACCGCGGTCGAGCCCGCGGAGACGGACGAGGAGCTGACCGTCGACGAGGAGCTCGCTGACCTGCCCGCGGGCGTCGACGCGCCCGACTACGTGCTGTACGGCGGGAAGGGCGGCGTCGGAAAGACGACGATGGCGGCCGCGACGGGGCTCGCCTCGGCCGCGGGCGGCGTCCGGACGCTCGTCGTCTCGACCGACCCCGCGCACTCGCTGTCGGACACCTACGAGACCGAGATCCCCGCCGAGCCGGCGCGCATCCGCGAGGACGTGCCCCTGTACGCCGCCGAGATCGACCCCGACGCCGCGGTCGACGAGGGGATGTTCGGGGCGGACGGCGACCCGCTCGGCGGGCTCGGCGAGATGGGCGACGCGATGGGCGGCATGGGCGGCGAGGGGCCGATGGGCGGCGCCGAGGGCGAGGACGGCGAGGGGCTCGGCGGACTCCTCGGCGGCACGATGCCCGGCGCCGACGAGGCGGCGGCGATGCGCCAGCTGCTGGAGTACCTCGACGACCCGCGGTTCGACCGCGTCGTCGTCGACACCGCGCCGACCGGTCACACGCTCCGCCTGCTCCAGCTGCCGGAGATCATGGACTCGATGCTCGGGCGCGTGATGAAGCTCCGGCAGCGCTTCTCCGGGATGATGGACGGGATCAAGGGGATGTTCGGCGGCGGCGAGGACGACCCCGACCCCTCGGCGGATCTCGAGGAGCTCCGCGAACGCATCGAGCGACTCCGAGCGGTCCTGCGCGACCCCGCGAAGACGGACTTCCGCGTCGTGATGATCCCCGAGGAGATGAGCGTCGTCGAGTCCGAGCGGCTCGTCGCGCGGCTCGACGAGTTCGGAATCCCGGTGAACACGCTCGTCGTCAACCGTGTGATGGAGGGCGTCGGCGACGTGACCGGCGGGAACGGGGCCGGGATCGACCCCGACTGGGTGGTCGAGCCCAACCCCGACACCTGCGAGTTCTGCGCCCGCCGGTGGGAGGTCCAGCAGAGCGCGCTCCGCCAGGCGACGGACCTGTTCCGCGCCCGGGACGTGAAGCGGGTGCCGCTGCTCGCGAACGAGGTCCGGGGTGAGGCCGCGCTGCGGGTCGTCGCAGCCTGTCTGGACTGAGCGGTCCGACTACGGCTCGCGTCCGGCGCTACTCGGTCGCGCTCCCGAAGATCCGGTCCCGGACCAGCTCCGCGACGCCCGCGAGGTGCGCCTGTCCGAACAGCCCGACCAGCACCGCGCCCGCGGTGTTGTACATGAGATCGAGCACGGTGTCGCCGAGCCCGTGCTGCGCGAGCGGCATGTCGATGCCGGTCTCGGTCGCGACGATGTCTAAGCCGAACTCGAACAGCTCCCAGAGCACGCCGAACGCGAGGACGATGAGGACGATGAAGACGAACGCGAACCGCGACGGGATCCGGATCCCGTCGCTGTGGAGGTCGATCGCCCGGAGCGTCGTGTAGCCGACTGCGGCGACCAGGGAGGCCGACAGCGCGTGCGTCATGTGGTCCCACCACTCGACGCGGGCGTAGAACCCGGCCGAGCCGACCGTGTGGAGGAACACGGCCGTCGTGATCCACAGGGCGAGCCACGGGTCGAGCGGGAGGTCGTACCGGCGCTCGAGCGCCGCGGGGACCAGCGTGACGAGGAGCGCAATGACCCCGTTGCTTACTGCCTTCTGCTCGCCCGCGAGGAAGCCGTACGCGACGATACCGACGAGCAGGACCTGCATCGCGCCCGTGAGTCGACGCTGCGACGCGAGCGACAGCCGAGGGAGCAGCGTCATCGCCGCACCACCCGGCGGATGACGCGACGGAGGAGACGTCCCCGGCGGCGGAAGTAGCCGTCGAAGAGGAGTCCGGCCGCGATCCCGGCCAGCGTGACGTACATGTACTCGGTCATCAGCGCGTCGTTCGTCGTCAGGTACGCGGTGCCGACGCGCTGGTCGAGGTTCCAGCGCAGCACCGTCCACACCGCCGCCGTCGCCAGCGTCGTCATCACGACGAAGGCGACCGCGAACCAGTGGGTGAGCCGCAGCGACGTGAACATGTGGAGGTCGACGGCGATCACGAGCGCCAGCGCCGCGATGGCGACGTACGCCGCGAACGTCCCTAACTCGCCGCCGAGGAGCGCGCCCACGAGGACCGGGAGCAGCGCGAGGCCCACCAGCTCGGCCGGGAGCATCGTCCGCCAGTCGCGAGCCGCGACCGTGGGCGCGAGCAAGACGCCGCCGAGTCCGACCGCGATCGCCGCCGACAGCAGGTCGTAGTCGAGCGCGCTCTCGACGAGGACTCCGCCCAGGACGGCGATCATCGCCCACGCGACGAGGGCGTTGAGCCGGCCGTCGCGGATCAGCTGCGTGAGTCTGTCCTCGACGGATCCCAGCGTGCCGGCGAGGTCTTCGCCGGACTCCCCGTCGCCGACGCTCGCGTCGGAGCCGGTCTCGGCGTCGCGGCGTCGGTCGCCGTCCATGTCCGGTACCGAGGCCGGGGAGGATTATAAGCTGTCGCTCCGGATCAGCGGTGGGCGCGACGGTGTACGGCGGCGAACGGGTCCCGAGACCGGCGGCGAACGGACGCGCTTTTATCTTCCACGGCCGTGTTGTCGGTATGAACTGTCGGCGGTGTGGGACCCCGTTAGAGAAGCCGGGGGACTACTGTTTGACCTGTAACACCGCCAACGCCGACGCGGTCGTCGCCGAGTTCGACGCCGACCGCGCGCACCTGACGATGTTGGACGAGGACGCCGTCGTCGGCGAGACGACGATCACCACGCGCCCGGAGGACACCGAGCGCCTGACGGAGGTCCAACTGCGGAACTTCGCGGGGCGCGTCGCCGACGAGATCCGACGCAAGCGACCGGAGACCGTCTACGCCGCCGGCGAGCGCGAGCCGCTCCGCGAGACGCGCGCGCAGCTCCACCACGAGTTCTACCGGGTGCCCGACGGCGGCGCCGGCGGGAGCGACCGAGACGGGACAACGGCGAGCGACCCCGCAGACGACGGCGGGAAGCCGGACGTGAGCCCCCTCGTAGAGTGGGTGCTCGACCGTCGCGGCGACCGGTCGCTGGCGGTGGTCGAGACCCCGCCGCGCGAGAAGATCGGCGGGTCGCACTCGACGCTCATCGGCGACCGCAAGGGGCGGAAGGCCGTCCAGACCGTCGCGGAACACCCGCACGTGAAGAAGATCGTTCCCGGTCCCATCGACGCCGGCGGGACGGGGTCGCGGACCGGCCTCCGCGCGAAGGCGACGCGCGCGGGGACCAACGGCAACGTCCGGCTACTCCTGCGGGACGGCTCCAGCGTCCAGGAGAACCGGATCGTCACCACGGCGATGGACCGCGAGACCGGCGAGCGCGTCCGCGAGGACCTCAACGAGGCGCTCCGGGACGCGGAGCTCCAAGACGTGTAGCTTCCGGCCCCGCCCGCCGTGTGCGGATCTGGCGTCCGATGTCCGTATCTCGGTCGCAGCGCCCGGAAGCGGCCACTACCGACCGCGTCGCTGTCGCGGGGTTTTTCACGAGACCGGTCGTTGCGAGCGGTGTGAGTACCCTCGTCACGCTCGGCGCGGGCGTCGTCTTCGGGCTGGCGCTCGCGGCGCCGCCCGGTCCGATGAACGCGGTGATCGCCGAGGAGGCCGTCCTCCGCGGTCGCTTCGCCGGCTTCCGGGCCGGCCTCGGCGCGGCGACCGCCGACGCGATCTTCTTCGTCCTCGCGTACGTCGGCGTCGTCGCGGTCGTGGAGTCGTTCCCGCTGTTACAGGGCGTCATGGTCGCGGTCGGCGGCGTCCTCATGCTGTACTTCGCCGTCGGCGCGGCCCAAGGCGCGCGGGCGTCGTTCCGTCCGACCTCCGGCGAGGAGCCGATCGCGGCCGAGGGGAAGGGGTTCCGCAAGGCGCTGGTGCTCGCCCTGACGAACCCGTACCAGGTGCTGTTCTGGCTGACGATCGGCGTCGGCCTGCTTCAGCCGGGCGAACTCGACGTGTTGTCCCGGCTCCCGGTGGTCGGAGCCGACCTCGCCGGGACGCTCGTGGTCGCCACCGGCTCGCCCGCGCTCATCGGCGGGTTCTTCCTCGGCGTGCTGGTCTGGGTCCTCGGCTTCCCCACGGGACTCGTCGCCGCGGAGCGCAGGATCGAGGCGTTCGCCCCGATCGTCGCCGTCGCGTCGGCGTTCGTGCTCGCCGGCTTCGGCGTCTACTTCCTCTACGACGCGGCGACGACGCTGGCCGCGCTTGGGGCGTAACCGGGGCGGCCGTCGCCCGTCGGCCGCTCCGCGGCGGCCGCGCCCGCCGTACATGGACAACGGCTTTGACCCGTCGGCGCGACCGTCCCGTATGTTCGAGAAGACGACGTGGATCAAGCTCCCGCGGAACGTCCTCGTGGGACACGACGTCCTCGACGACCTCGGGGAGGCGGTCGGCGAGCTCTATCTCACCGGGCGGCCGCTGATCGTGACGAGCCCGACGCCGAACGAGATCGCCGGCGACCGCGTCAGAGCCCAGTTCGACGACCCCGCGACCGCGGTCGTGGAGAACGCCTCCTTCGCGGCCGTCGAGGACCTGAAGGAGACCGCGGAGGCGGTCGACCCGGGCTACCTCATCGCGCTCGGCGGCGGCAAGCCGATCGACATCGCGAAGATGGCAGCCGACCACCTCGACGTCGGCTTCGTCTCCGTCCCGACGGTCGCCTCCCACGACGGTATCGTCTCGGGGCGCTCGTCGATCCCAGAGGGCGACACGCGCCACTCGGTCGCCGCCGACCCGCCGCTCGCCGTCGTGGCGGACACGACGCTGCTCGCGGACGCCCCGTGGCGGCTCACCACCGCGGGTTGTGCGGACATCATCTCCAACTACACCGCGGTGAAGGACTGGCGGCTCGCCCGCCGCCTGCGGAACGTCGAGTACAGCGAGTACGCGGGCGCGCTCTCGGAGATGACCGCGGAGCTGCTCGTCGAGAACGCCGACATGATCCGGCCGGGCCTAGAGGAGTCGGCGTGGGTCGTGGTGAAGGCGCTCGTCTCCTCCGGGGTCGCGATGTCGATCGCCGGCTCCTCGCGGCCCGCCTCGGGCGCGGAACACCTCATCTCCCACCAGCTCGACCGCATCGCGCCCGGTAAGGCGCTCCACGGCCACCAGGTCGGCGTGGCGTCGATCATGACGGAGTTCCTCCACAGCGGCGAGAACGGGCGGTGGGCGGCGATCCGCGACGCGCTCGCCGAGCTCGACGCCCCGACGACCGCGGGCGAGCTGGGGATCGACGACGCGGAGCTCATCGCCGCGCTCACGAGCGCCCACGAGATCCGCGACCGCTACACCATCCTCCAGGGCGGGATCAACGAGGAGGCGGCGATAGGGGTCGCGACCGCGACCGGCGTCATCGAGGAGTGATCCCGGTTCGGCGCGCGGGACGCCGCCGGACGGCCCCGCGTCGCCCCCGAAGAACGGCCCCGCGTCACCCCTGCGGAAC
>NZ_NEDJ01000040.1 GCF_002114285.1 Halorubrum ezzemoulense DSM 17463 | reverse complement strand
CCTCCCCGGCCTCGTCGCTCCCGACGGTTGCGACCCCCTCGCACGGACTCCTCGCGCCCCGCGGGCGCTCGGAGGCGCGCGCCACCGCAGCGACTTGGCCACTCGTGAACCGAGCGAACAGAATGGAGTTGAGTAGAAATGAGTATCGCCGACTAGCGGCCCGGCGACCGCTGCCCACAGCGCCGCGAGGTGATCCCCTCCTTCGAGCGGAACCGGCAGCCGCAGTCGGTACAGCGCACGAATGGCTCGCCCGGCTCGGTTTCGAGGCGGTGTTCGCCCACCTCGAATGGGCGGGTCACGGTCCGGGGGCGGATCCGGTCCGGGATCGGCGTCGACGCCGACTCGCTCAGCGCGGCCCGCACGGCGATGGTGTCGACGTCGACCCCGTCCCACCGCGAGGCCTCCAGCGCATCTTCGCGGTCCGCGACCTCGGTCCAGCCGGTGACGACGACCGGGGAGTTCGTCTCCGTGTCGCTCACGACCACGACGAACCGGACGCCGCCCTCCACGAGGGCGAACCGCCACCCGTCGGTGCTGTTCCACCGGAGCTGCCCCTCGCGGATCGCGTCGCTCACGGTGCGCGTCGAGACGTACCGACCGGGCTGTTCGAGCCGCTCGCGGAAGTGATCGGTCAGCGCGTAGCGGCCCGGGTCGCGCACGGGAGGATCCTCCGGCGTCCGGGCGGCGGCCTCGCCGCCGTGCGGGGGGTCGACCGACCGATACTCGCCGGTTCGGCCGGTCGAGCCGGATCGGCCGGCCCGAGCGCGGCGGCGCGCGGGCGACTCCGGCGGCGACCGAGGCCGGGCGTCTGCCTGCCGGCCGGCGGCGGTCGTGGAAACGGTCCGACGCTCCGTCGATCCGGGCCCGAGGGGCTCCGCGTCCCCCGACCCGCCCTGTCGGGATGCCACTACGACATCGTACCGAGCGCGCTCTTAAGTGTGTTACGCCGGCACAGGGGCGTCGACCGCGCCCGCATCGGCGGGGGAGTCGGACTCGTCGAACGCCCAGAGTCCGACCCCGCGTTCCCTCGCGTCGGCTTCGGCCGCCGCGTACGCGTCGCGTAGCGCGAACTCGGTGTCGTACAGCCGCGCGTACCCCTCGGTCAGCAGGCGCTCGTTGAAATCTTCACCGTCGACGTACAGCACCGCCAGCAGCCGCCCGTAGCCGCCGCGTCGGTCCCCGCCGGCGACGACCGTGACCTCCTCGCCGGCGAGTTCGGACTCGGCGAATGCGGCCGCCTCACCGCCCCACGCTCGGAGGTGCGCGCGGCCGGCGTCGGTGTTGGGGATCCCCTCGAACTCACCCGGCGAAGTCACGTCGGCGCTCGTCTCGGGCGTGTCGACGCCGAGGAGCCTGACGGTGTCGACCTCGCCGTTCGGGAACTCGACCTCCACCGTGTCGCCGTCGACGACGCGCACGACGGTGCCGGTCCAGGCCGTGTCGTCCGGGTCGCCGGGGTCGACTCCCGCCGGATCGGTCGGCGGCGAGTTGAGGTCGCCGGTCGGTGAATCCCCGTCGGTGGCGGGGCCCGGACCCCCGGCGCAGCCGGACAGTGCGACGACCGCGACGACTCCGATGACCGCGACCAGCCTCGGTCGAACGCGCATCGATCCCGTGTTGCGCTGGTTTCAGTATAAATAGGCAGGAAAGTCGTTCAGCTTACTCGCGTGCTACTACTAACCAACTCTCTCGCTGAAAAAGAAAAGCCTCACCCGCTCGCTGTCGCTCACGAGTCAGAAATTCAGTCCGCCCTCCCCGAATTGAACGGGGGACAAGTCGATCTACAGTCGACTGCTCTACCAGGCTGAGCTAAGGGCGGTTACCGAAACATAGCCGCCGGATTCGACTTAAGAGTTCCCTTTCAGAGCAGGTGTGATCCGCCGTACCGCGGGGTGGATCGCCGGACTCGAACCCCGCTCGCGACCCACGCTCACCGCGGGGCTGTTAAGTCTCTCGCGGCGGGAGCGGGGACATGGCCGACGGCGACGACAGACAGGCGACGTTCGGGTCCGACGGGAGCCTCGAAACCGATCGGACGCCGGACGCGACGGGAAAGAACGACTTCGGCGAGGAGAAAGAGCCGAACGAGACCGACGGCGGGTACAGCCGGTACGTCGTCTCCAGCCTGCTCCAGAAGGCGGTCCGGCGCTCCGACGAGGAGATCGCGGCGTGGGCGGCGTGGGAGCTGGCGCGCTCCGGGTACGCCTGGAACCTCTGGGACCGACTCAACCTCTACGTCGTCGAGGACCTGCGCGCGGGCGACGAGGTCGCGCTCACGATTGAGCGCTACGAAGAACTCGCGACGGAGCGCTGGGAGCCCGACGCGTGGAAGGGCCGGCTCTGCGCGATCCACGCCGCGCTCGCGGCCGCCCGCGCTCGCTCGACACGCGAGGCGTCGAACGCGGACGCCTACTTCGGCGCGGTCGCCGATCTCCGGGCCGAGGCGCGCGCCCGCGGGGAGGAGCCGGCGCACGACTTCCCCGTCGGTGACCTCGAACCGGACGGGGAGTTCGACGCGGTCTTCGACGGGCACACCGGCGAGGGATCCAAGCGCGGGCGCGGCACCCGGTTCTTCAAGACGCACGGCGCGCGCGTCGGCCCGGAGGGCGAAGACGAACAGAGCGCGCGGTGGCAGCGGCTCGCGATGGTGCTCGACGAGGAGATCGAGTACGACGAGGCGGAGCTCGCCCGCGCCGTCGCACCGGTCGATCCCGACGACCCGTGGGGCGGATCGGCCTCCGGCGACACCGAGCCGGACACGGGCGACGGCGAGACGCACCGGAGCGATGCCGAGCCGGACACGGGCGACGAGGGGGGTGGCGCGGGCGACGGGACCGGGTCCCTCTCTGACTTCGCGGAGTGAGGTGTCGGCCGCGGCGACGGGGGTCGCCGCGAGGTCCGCCGTGACCGATCCCCGCTTCCGCCAAGCCTTATGTTCGGGACTGCGTTGTAGCGACCATGACAGATGTCGCAATCGTCGGCGGTGGACCGGCCGGACTGAGCGCCGGGCTGTTCGCGAGCAAGAACGGCCTCGACACCGTCCTCTTCGACACGGACGAGACGTGGATGCACAAGGCGCACCTGTTCAACTATCTCGGCGTGGGCTCGGTCGGCGGCAGCGAGTTCATGGCGACCGCGCGCCAGCAGGCCGACGACTTCGGCGTCGACCGGCGCCAGGGCGAGGAGGTCACCGGCGTTGAGGACGGAGGCGGCGGGTTCACCGTGACGACCGAGAACGGCGAGTACGAGGCCGACTACGTCGTCCTCGCGACGGGCGCGAACCGCGACCTCGCGGAGGCGCTCGGCTGCGAGTTCGACGACGACGACACCGTCAGCGTCGGCGTGTCGATGGAGACCAGCGTCGAGGGCGCCTACGCGACCGGCGCAATGGCCCGTGCCGAGGAGTGGCAGGCGGTCATCTCCGCCGGCGACGGCGCCGCCGCCGCGCTCAACATCCTCTCGAACGAGAAGGGCGAGCACTACCACGACTTTGACGTGCCAGACACCGCGGCGTCGGTGTTCGGCGACCTGATCGACGACGCGGAGTAACCCCGCTTTTCGCCGTCGTCGGTCGCGCGCCGTCGATTCCGCATGGTCAGTCAGCGGCGCGACAGGCGACGACGGACCTCGTCGACGCCGCGACGCATCCGTCGGCCGAGCCGGGTCGCGGCGAACGCTCCCCGGACGAACCAGTCGGTCGGGATCCGGTCTGGGAACGTCAGCGGGCCGACCCGCGAGACGCCGACGGTCCGCGTCTCCGTGTACCGGAGGATCCCCTCGGGCCCGTGTCGGCGACCGAGGCCGGAGTCGCCGAACCCGCCCATCGGTGCGTCGACCGCGCCCCAGGTCGCGAGGAACGCGTCGTTGACGTTCACGGTCCCGCAGTCAATCTCGCGGGCGAGTTCGGCGCCTCGCTCGCGGTCCCCGGTCCAGACACTCGCGTTGAGGCCGTACGGGGAGTCGTTCGCGGCGGCGACCGCCGCGTCCGCGTCCGGAACCGCCGTCACCGCGGCGACCGGACCGAACGTCTCCTCGCAGGCGACCGCGGCGTCCGGCTCGACCCCGGTGAGGACGGTCGGCTCGTAGCAGTACGGCGCGACATCCGTCCGCGCTCGGCCCCCGGTCTCGACCGTCGCCCCGCGCTCGCGGGCGTCCTCGACGTGTGACTCGACGCGGGCCAACTGGTCGGCGTCGACGAGCGAGCCGAGGTCGGCGTCGTAGTCGTACCCCGTCCCGAGCGTGAGCGCCTCCGTCTCGCGGACGAACGCGTCGAGGAACTCGTCGCAGGCGGACTCGACGACGTAGATCCGCTCCGCGGAGAGACAGAGCTGCCCGGCGTTCGAGAAGCAGGCCTGGACCGCGCCGCGGGCGGCCTCGTCGACGTCGGCGTCCCCGAGCACGACGAGCGGGTTGTTGCCGCCGAGCTCCAGCGAACAGCCGATCAGGTTCCGGCCCGCGCGCTCCGCGATGGTCCGGCCGGTCGCGGTGCTACCGGTGAACGCGACGTAGTCGACCGCGTCGATCAGCGGCGGCCCGACCTGAGGCCCCTCGCCGGTGACGACCTGAAAGAGGCCGTCGGGGAGCCCGGCGACTTCCAGCAGCTCCGCGAGGAGCAGCGCCCCGTACGGCGTCTTCTCGTCCGGCTTGAGCACGACCGCGTTGCCCGCGGCGAGCGCGGGGATCGCGTCGGCCATCGACAGCGTCAACGGGTAGTTCCACGGCGAGATGACGCCGACGACGCCGACCGGTTCGCGGGTGACCGTCGCGGTCGCGACGCCGGGCGCGACCCCGCGGCGACGCTCCTCGGCGAGCGCGCCCGGAGCCTCGCTCGCGACGTACGAGCAGCCGGTCGGCACGTCGAACAGCTCCTCGACCGCGGTGCGCCGGGACTTCCCGGTCTCCAGCTGGAGCACGTCGAGCAGCTCCTCGCGGCGGTCCGCGACGAGGTCGCCGAACCGGTCGACGATACGGGCGCGCTCGGTCGCCGACACCTCGGCCCACGACGTCTGCGCGTCGCGGGCGCGTTCGACCGCGGCGGACACGTCGTCGGCGTCGCAGGCCGGCACGCGCCCGATCCGCTCGTCGGTCGCCGGGCCGGAGACGTCGATCGCGCCGTCGCCGTCGTCGCCGCTTCCGTCCGGCGAGCTGAAGACGCGATCGGCGAGTCCGTCGAGACGCCGCGCCGTGAGGGTCGGCGCGGCGCCGACCGCGGTTGGGGGATCCGTCGAGGACATCAGATGTCGGACAGAGGGTCGGGCCATGGAAAGCCGTGCCGGTGGTGCCCTGCGTCGGCGGTCACTGCGTCGGGCCCGCGTCGCCGGTCACTGCGTCGAGCCCGCGTCGCCACCGACCGAGTCCGTCGGGTCGACGTGCTCGGAGAGCATGTCGATCGCTTCGAGCAGCAGCGACACGGCGAGGGGACCGACGATGACGCCGACGGCCCCGAGGGTGAGGATGCCGCCGACGAATCCGACGAAGTAGAGACCGGGCGATATCTTCCCGGTCCAGCCGGCGAGCCGAGTGCGGATCACCGCGTCCGGCACGAAGGCGACGACGACGAGCCCGATTACCAGCACTGCGGCCGCCCGCCCGGTCGCGCCGACGAGGAAGTCCAGAGCGCCGAGCGCGACGATGAGGATGCTCGGACCGACGACGGGAATGAACTGGAGGACGCCGGCGATGACCGCGAGCAGGACGGGAGAGCCGTAGCCCAGCGTCCGGAACACCGCGACCGCGAGAACGAACGTCGCGGCGGCGGTCGCGGCCTGGAGGACGTATATCGAGTAGAGGGTCTGCCGCGTCCGCTCGTGGAGCCGTGTGGGGATGTCGTGGTACTCGGGCGGGACGACGCCGAAGACGGCCGCCTCGACCGCCCGCGGCCGGTAGAGGATGCCGTACACGAGGAAGGTGAACACGACGACCTCCAAGACGAGGACCGGCGCCGCGCCCGCGACCGCGATCGCGACCCCGCGGATCCACGTCTCCGCGGCCGCGACGTACGGCGCGATCTCGACCACCGTCTGGAACCCGCCGACGGTGATCGGGACGAGGTCGGGGACCCCTTCGAGGAGGGCTATCAGCTCCGACCGCCGCCGGTACAGCGTGTACAGCAGCGGCGCCACGAGGAGGGTCGCGCCGACGAACGCGACGCCGGTCGAGACCACGCACGCGATCCGACGCGAGAGGCCGCGGCCGACGAGCCGCTGCCGGAGCGGATACAGGACGTACGCGACGGTGACCGCGAACACGACGGTCCGCAGCACCTCCGCCAGCGCGACCGCCGTGAGCGCCGCCATGGCGACGAACAGCACGCCCAACAGCCGCTGCCGGTTGAGAACCATGCCGTCGTGTCGCAATCCCCGGCGAAATGCGTTGCGATGGCGGCCCGCAGTGCCCCCGATTCGCGGGCGGCCGCCGGAGCGGTCCGCGACGACGTCGCCAACCACAGCACCTAACCTCGCGCCCGCCCGAAGAGGGGTATGCGCATCGACCCGTTCGGCCTCGAACGCTGGTTCGCGGAGTACGAACACGAGGCCGACATCATGCTGGCCGAAAGCGGCATCCGGTCGCTCGACGCGAGCCGGTTCGACCTCGATCCGGGGGAGCTCGGCTACGTCATCCCGACGAACGGCGACCCGGAGTTCCGGGCGTCCGTCGGCGACCGCTACGACCGATCCGCCGACGAGGTGCTGTTCACCTGCGGCACCCAGGAGGCGAACTTCCTGACGTTCCTCTCGCTGCTCGGCGACGACGCCCCCGTCGACGGGGCGGGCGGCGCCTCGGACCCCGACGCGTCGGGCGTCGGCTCCGGCACGCACGCGGTCGTCGTCACGCCGACGTACCAGGCGCTCCACGCCGTCCCGGACGCGTTCGGCGACGTGACCCACGTCGAACTGGAGCCGCCCGAGTGGGAGTTAGACCCGGAGGCCGTCGCCGACGCGGCCCGCGACGACACGGCCGTGATCGTCGTGAACAACCCGAACAACCCGACCGGGCAGTACCACGACGAGGCCGCGATGCGGGCGGTGTACGACGTCGCGGTCGAGCGCGACGCATACCTGCTCTGCGACGAGGTGTACCGCCTGCTCGCGGAGGACCCGCAGCCGCCGGTCGCGAGCTACGGCGCGCACGGCATCTCCACGACCAGCCTCACGAAGGCGTACGGGCTCGCTGGCCTCCGGTTCGGCTGGATCGCCGGTCCCGAGCCGGTCGTCGAGCGCGCGTGGCGCTGGAAGGACTACACGACCATCTCGCCGAGCCTGTTCGGCCAGCACGTCGCTAAGCAGGCGCTGGGGCGATCCGAGGAGGAGATCCTGACGGAGAACCGCGAACTGGCCGCCGCCCACCGCGAGACGGTCGCGGCGTGGGTCGACGACCACGGCCTCGACTGGCTCGACCCGGTCGGGGTCAACGCGTTCGTGACGGTCCCCGACGGCTTCGCGGACGCGGAGGCGTTCTGCCGGACGGTCGTCGAGGAGGCGAGCGTCGTCCTCGCACCGGGGCATCTGTTCGGCTTCCCGGACCGATTCCGGATCGGGTTCGGACTCCCGACCGAGGAGTTGACAGAGGGCCTCGATCGGGTGAGCGGCGTGATCGAGGAGCACGCGCCGACGGTCGACTCGGCCGCGACGAACGGGGGTGACGCCTGATGGGCGTGTTCGGCGACCTCAAAAACGACGTAGTCGGCTTCGTCCGCAACCCCACCGACGAGCAGAAGATCTTGTTGGTGGCGTTCGTCTCCATGGCGGTCTCGGACCGGTACTTCTATTATAACGACATCCCGTTCGTCGTGCGGACGACCGCGGCCGTCGGCGTCGGCTTCATCGTCATGTTCGTCGTCAGCTACCTGTACACGGGCCAACTCGTCCCGCCGGACGGGAACGTCGACGACGACGAGGAGCCGGAGGAGTACGTGGACGAGCTCGACCCGTAGGCTCGCTTTCGGGACGAGTTCGGTCGCCGCGGTCGTCGCGGCTGCCACGTCGCCGCCGTCATGGTCGCTACGTCGCCGCGGCGGCGCCCGCCGCCCCGGAGGACCCGCCGCCGCTCGCGGAGTCACCGCGTCGCCCCAGTCGACCGGGGGAACGCCGAGGTCGCCGTCCGCGTGCGTCGCGATCTCGTGGAGGCACGCGGCCGCCGGAACGTCGGCGTCATCGCGTATCGGCGCGCCGGCGTTGCCGGAGAGGTCGTCGGCGACGCGATCGACTCGGTCGTCCGACGAGCGGAGGACGTACCCGACCACGCCGCGGGCCGTCGGGGCGGTTGGACGCCGTCTCGGGCCGGGTAGCGGCGGCATTCCAAACCGTTTATACCCGCGCCGGGGAAATTGGCGGACATGCCGCGAGAGCAGAAGCAGGTTCGCGAACTCCAGGAGGGCAGCTACGTGATGATGGACGACGCGCCCTGTAAGATCAACCACTACAGCACCGCCAAACCCGGTAAACACGGCAGCGCGAAGGCCCGCGTCGAAGGGAAGGGCGTCTTCGACGACAAGAAGCGCTCGCTCTCGCAGCCCGTCGACGCGAAGGTGTGGGTCCCGATCATTCAGCGCAAGCAGGGACAGGTCGTCAACGTCAGCGGCGACGAGGTTCAGGTGATGGACTTAGACACCTACGACACGTTCACGATGCGCATCCCCGAGGGCGAGGACTTCTCCTCGGACGACAACATCGAGTACCTCGACTACGAGGGCCAACGGAAGATCATCGGGTAATCGGCGATGTTCCCCGGGGCGACGACCGACCGCGAAGCTGCTTCCTACGTGGTCGTCGGCGCTCCGCTCGACGCCACGACCACGTTTCAGCCGGGCACCCGGTTCGGACCGGACCGAGTCCGGCGATTCGCCGAGACGTACGACGACTACGACCGCCGCACCGACAGTCGCTTCTCCGCGCTGGGCGTCAACGACGCGGGCGACGTGCGCCCGTGGGACGACGTGCCGGCGTACCTCGACCACCTCGCCGCCGAACTGCGGAGCGTCGTCTACGACGAGTCGGTCCCGCTCCTCGTCGGCGGCGAACACACGGTCACGCACGCGGGGGTCGAGGCCGTCGACCCCGACGCGCTCGTCATCTGCGACGCGCACCTCGACCTCCGGGACGCATACGACGGGAACCCGCTGAACCACGCCTGCGTCACGCGCCGGTGTCTCGACGACCTCGGCGTCGACCGCGCCGTTATCGTCGGCGCGCGGACCGGGTCCGAGGCCGAGTGGGACCGGGCGGCCGACGCCGACGTGGAGGTCGTCGCGCCGGAAGACGCCCGCGAGTGGGTCGACGGTCTCGACGGCGACGCGTTCGCCGGGGAGACGGTCTACTGCTCCGTCGACATCGACGGGCTCGACCCCGCTTACGCTCCCGGTACGGGGACGATGGAACCGTTCGGGGTAGCGCCGCGGACCGTCCGTGACCTCGTCCGCGCGGTCGCGCCGCGCGCCGACGGGTTCGACGCGGTCGAGGTGAACGACCGGGACGACGGGCAGGCGGCGGCGCTGGCCGCGAAGCTCCTGCGGGAGTTCGCGTACTCGCACGCGGCCGCAACGACCGAGTAACCGGGTTCTCGAGGCGAGTTACGAGAGTTCGGAGAGGCGGCGCCGCGCGGCGGTCACCGCCTCCATCGAGTCGATCCACTCGCGGGTGTCGGTACACCAGATGCGGTCGCCCTCGACGCTGACGCAGAAGACGGACTCGCCGGAGGGCGAGAGGGTGACGCGGTCGACGTCGGGCCGGTCACCGAGGTACGCGTCGATGAGTCGTCGGGCGGTCTCGGCCTCGGAGCGGAGACGGTTTCCCGCGGCGTACTCGACGGCTATCTCTGTCATGCTCCCAGATTAGAACTACATGATTAATAACTGCTGTTTTCTGGCAGCGATTGCGGCTTTCTCGGCGTTCCGGCAGGGTCGCGCCTCGGCCGCCGATTCACCGACCGTCGAACACGATGTCGCCGTCGACGACGGTCAGCGCCACGTCGATATCGTCGATCGCGTCGTCGCGCTCCCACGGCGACGCGTCGAGCGCGACGAGGTCGGCCCGCTTCCCCACCTCGATCGTCCCGAGCCGGTCCTCGTCGAAGCCGGCGTACGCGGCGCCGCGGGTGTACGCCCGCAGCGCCTCGGTGACGGTGAGGCGCTGAGATTCGGCCGGCGCATTGACCGCGTGGTGAACCCCGAACAGCGGGTCCATCGGCATCCCGTCCGAGCCGAACGCGAGCCGGACCCCCGCGTCGAGCATGTCCCGGTAGCGGTTCGTCTCGGCGGTGCGCTCGGATCCCAGTCGCTCCTCGTAGAGACCGCCGGGTTGCGCCCACTTCAGGAAGTTCGGCTGGACGCTCGCGACGACGCCGGTCTCCGCGAGCCACTCGATCGCGTCGTCGTCGGCCAGTTCGGCGTGTTCGACGCGGTGACGGGCTTCCCCGGCGTCGGTCCGGGAGGCGTGCTCGTATGCGTCCAAGACGGCGTCGACGGCCTCGTCTCCGATCGCGTGGGCGGTGAACTGGAGGCCCGCCTCGGTCGCGGTTGCGACGGCCTCGTCCAGCTCGTCGGGATCGACGACCCACTGCCCGGTCTCGTCTGGCGCGTCCGCGTACGGCTCGGAGAGGCGCGCGGTCCGGCCGCCGAAGCTCCCGTCCGTGTACGACTTGATCGCTCCGGTCCGTACCATATCGCTCCCGGCGTTCGTCGCGAGGCCGACCTCCCGGACCGCGTCGAGGTGGTCGCTCCAGTAGTTGATCCGGACGCGGGCGGTGAGCGACCCGGACTCGTCGAGGTCGCGGTAGACCCGGGGCGCGTGCGAGTCGCGGACCATGTCGTGGAAGCCCGTGATACCGCGGGCGGCGCAGCCGTCGAGCGCGGCCTCGACGACCGCGCGCGTCTCGGCCGGGCCGGGCTCGACCGCTCGGTAGATCGGGTCGATGGCGGCTTCGAGCAGGACGCCGGTCGGATCGCCGTCGTCGTCCGTGGGCACCGTCTCGTCGGGAGCGTCGGCGAGCGCGTCGGCGAAGCGGCCGAGCGCGACGCCGTTGACCGCCGCGACGTGCATGTCCTCGCGGAACGCCGCCACCGGGCGCTCGGTCGAGACGCGGTCGAGGTCCGCGCGGGTCAGGTAGCGCGAGTCGTCCCACGTCGACTCGTCGTAACCGTAGCCGAGGACCCAGTCGTCGCTTTCGGGGTCCTCCACCTCGCTCGCTTCGCGTTCCACTTCCGCCGCGCGCTCGGCCAGTAGGTCGACGGCCCCGTCCGGGGAGTCGGCCGCCGAGAGGTCGGCGTGGAGGAGGTAGCGGCCAACGGTGGTCAGGTGGGTGTGCGCGTCGACGAACCCGGGGAGGATGACGCGCCCGTCGAGGTCGACCACGTCCGTGTCGACGCCGGCGAGCAGTTCCACGTCGTGCGTCCGCCCGGTCCGGACGATCTCGCCGTCGCGCACGGCGACGGCCTCGCAGACCGCGTCGCCGCCCGAATCCGGGTCCGCGAGCGTGTGTACCTCCCCGTTCACGAAGATCCGGTCCGCGGCCTCGGTCATGGAACTCCGGGGGGCACACAGCGTGTTAACCGTTCGGGAAACGGCGACCGATTTATTCGGTCGCTCGACGAACCGCCGCGTATGTACGACAACGTGCTCCTCCCGACCGACGGCAGCGTCGGCGTCGACCGCGCGATCGACCACGCGATCGACGCCGCCGACCGCTACGACGCGACGCTCCACGTCCTCTACGTCGTCGACAGCGGCGTGGTGAACGCCTACTCCGGCGACGAGTTCGTCGACGGCGCCGAGGGCGCCGAGGAGACGCTCGAAGAGACCGGCCGCGAGTCGCTTGACGCGGTGGCCTCGCTCGCCCGCGACGCCAACGTGGAGGCGGTCACCGCCCTCCGCTACGGCGTCCCGCACGAGGAGATCCTCCGCTACGCCGACGAGGAGGACGTCGACCTCACGGTGATGGGGTCGAAGACGCGCTCCGGCGACTACCGCCGGATGCTCGGCTCCGTCACTGAGCGCGTCTCCCGGCAGTCGACCGCGCCCGTGAGCATCGTGAAGACGACCGTCGACGCCTGAGTCCCGACGCCGCTCCGACTCCGTTTTCTCCCGTCTCCCGCGCTCGCCTCGACGGCGTCAGCCCTCCAGTTCGGCGCCGCACTCCGGACACCGGAGATCGAACCCGTCGTCGCTCGGAACGGCCCGCATGTTCTCGTGTCCGCACTCCGGACACTCCTGCAGGATCCGCACGTCCTCGCTGTCGCGGGGCGCGCCCAGTGCGAACGCGACGACCGGCTCGTCGCCGTCGTTCTTGCCCGACTGGAACTCGCCGGGCGCGAACCGGACCGCCTCGCCCGCGCCGACGCTCACGTCCCCGTCCATCGTCTCGAACGTCGCCTCCCCCTCGACGACGACGAAGATCTCTTCCTGGTCCATGTGAGCGTGAAGCCCGCCGGAGAACCGCTCCCCAGGATCGAGGCGGTAGCGGTTGAGCGCCACGTCGGTCGCCCCGAGCGGTTCCGACAGCCCCCGGCGGTCCACGTCGCTTCCGAGGGCGCTCGGCTCGACCTCGTCGATAGAGACTCGTTCCATACTTACGGACACGGCCTCGCGAGAGTTATGCTTTGACCTCGCGCCGCGATTTCCCCTTGCCGCCGTCCGACGGGACCGGTCGGCGGACGACGCTTCGGGCGACCGATCACAGCCGGGATCGCGCGTCGCTCGCGACCGCGGACAGCGCGGTCTCCGCGGTGGCCACCCTGTCCGCGAGGCTACAGAACCCGTGCGCCATCGCCGGGTAGTGACGGTGCTCGACCGGCGTTCCCTCGCGCTCGAACCGGTCCGCGAGCGCGACGCCGTCGTCGCGCAGGGGGTCGAACCCGGCGGTGACGACCGTCGCGGGCGCGAGGTCCCCCAAGTCCGTCGCCTCCAGCGGGACCGCGTACGGGTTCGCGGCGTCGATGGGGCTCCGCAGGTACTGCTCGTAGAACCACCGCATGTCCTCGCGCGTGAGCAGCGGGCCGTCCGCGTTCTCCCGGTACGGGTCCGGCTGGAAGTCGCGGCCGGCGATCGGGTACAGCAGGAACTGCCCGGCGGGCGTCGGCGCGTCTCCGACGTCGCGCGCGCGGAGCGACGCCGCGACCGCGAGCGCGCCGCCGGCGCTGGTGCCCGAGACGCCGGTCCGGTCGGGATCGACGCCCAGCGCGTCCGCCGTCTCGGTGACCCACTCCAGCGCCGCGGTCGCCTCGTCGACCGCGACGGGGAACGGGTGCTCTGGCGCGAGCCGGTAGTCGACGGAGACGACGACCGCGTCGGCGCGGACCGCGAGCTCGCGGCAGATCCCGTCGACCGAATCGAGCGTCCCGAGCGTCCAGCCGCCGCCGTGGAAGTGGACGAGGGCGCGGGCCGGCGGGTCGCCCCCTGCGCCCATCGGGTCGGGCGCCCCCGCCGGGCGGTACACCCGGACCGGCACCTCGCCGTGCGGGCCGTCGAACGCGAGGTCGCGGGCGTCGGCCACCGGCGGTTCGGGCGGTCCCGAGAACAGGTCGTCTTCGAGGCGGCGGGCGGCATCGACCGAGAGATGGCTCCACGCGGGCAGGCCCAGCGACTCGATCTCGGCGATCGCCGCGGCGAGGTCGGGGTCGAGTTCGTCCGCGCGCATGGCGGACCGAGGCGGTGGGCCTTTGTAAGTCGGACGGGAACTCGGGACGATGGACGTCCGGTTGACCTACGAGGACGGCACGATCCGGGTCGACGCGGACGGCGACCTCGCGCCCGACGCGCTGCCGCCGCTGCCCGGGGTCGAGACGGACCCCCGAACCGGGACCGGCCGGGCGCCCGCCCACCGCTACGCCGAACTCCGGCGGGCGCTCCGGGTGGCCGGCGTCGCAGTCGACGACCGGGTCCTCGACGCGAGCGCGCGCGCCGCGAGCGAGGCCGGGCTCCCGGACGCGCTCGCCACCGACTACGACCTCCGCGAGTACCAGCGCGAGGCGTTGGACGCGTGGCGGGACGCCGGCGACCGCGGCGTCCTCGAGCTGCCGACCGGGGCCGGCAAGACCGTGATCGCGATCCGCGCGATGGTCGAACTCGGCGTTCCGACGCTCGTGGTCGTCCCCACGGTCGACCTGCTCGACCAGTGGCAACGAGAGTTGGAGCGCGAGTTCGACGCCCCGATCGGCCGGTTCGGCGGCGGCGAGCAGCGCCGGGAGGCGATCACGGTGTCGACGTACGACTCCGCGTACCTGAAGGCGGACGGCGTCGGCGACGCCTTCGAGTTCGTCGTCTTCGACGAGGTCCACCACCTCGGTGGCGAGGGGTACCGGGACGCCGCGCGCCTCCTCGCCGCGCCCGCGCGACTCGGGCTCACGGCCACCTTCGAGCGCCCGGACGGCGCCCACGAGGCGGTCGCGGAGCTGGTCGGCGACCGCGTCTACGCGCTCGACGTCGACGACCTCGCGGGCGACCACCTCGCCCCCTACGACATCCGACGGATCGAGGTGGAGCTCACCGAGGCGGAGCGCGAGCGCTACGACGAGAAACAGGGCACCTTCGTCGAGTACGTCCGCGACGCGGGGATCACGTTTTCGAGCGGGAGCGACTATCAGGAGCTGGTCAAGCGCTCGGGCAACGACCCGGCCGCCCGCGAGGCGCTCCTCGCGAAGCAGGACGCCCGCGAGGTCATGATGAACGCCGACCGCAAGGTCGAGCGGCTCGCCGAGATCCTCGACCGCCACCGCGACGACCGCGTGATCGTGTTCACGGCCCACACCGACCTCGTCTACCGCCTCTCCGAGCGCTTCCTGCTGCCCGCGATCACGGCCGAGACGGGCGCGAAGGAGCGCCGCGAAATCTTGGAGCGCTTCCGCGACGGCACCTACGGCCGGGTCGTCGCCGCGAACGTCCTCGACGAGGGCGTCGACGTGCCGGACGCCAACGTGGCGGTCCTGCTCTCCGGGTCGGGCAGCGAGCGCGAGTTCACCCAGCGGCTCGGCCGCGTGCTCCGCCCGAAGGAGGACGGCGGCCGCGCGACGCTGTACGAGCTCGTCAGCGCCGAGACCGCCGAGGAGCGGGTGGCGAGCCGGCGGCGATGAGCCGGAACGGTCGAGATACGACGGTTAAATGCCCGTGAGCGGCTGCGACGATCGCTTGTAAATGACCGTGCGGTGGCGCGTGCCTCCAAGTGGCCGCCGGAGGCGGCCGCGAGGAGCACGCGCGAGGGACGCCGCGAGCGACCGGAGGGAGCGAGCGGCGAGGCTGGGGAGGCGTGAGGTGCGGTCGCGGGACGGGACTCAAAGGGGCAGCCGCGAGGACACCGTAGGCGACGTAAGGACCGCAGGAGCGAGCAACACGAGCGACGAGGACCGCAGCGAGCGTACGGCGTCCTCGCGGCTGGGGCTTAGGAAGCGTTCAGCGTCGATCTACGAGCAGCGGTTTATAAGCAAACGAACGGGCTTCGGCGACAGATACCGTCGCTCCGGCGTCCACGCCCAGAGACCCACCGTTTCGAACTGATTAATCGTCGCCGTCCATGTCGAGCGAGCGCTTCTCGCCCAGCTCCGATTCGAGGCTGCCGCGCTCCCAACTCCTGACCGCGTCGCCCTCGACCTCGGCGCGCAGTTTCTCCTCTAAGAGGTTCACCGCGACGCTGTTGGCGCCCTCCGGGATGATCACGTCGGCGTGTTTCTTCGAGGGCTCGATGAACTGCTCGTGCATGGGCTTCACCGTCGAGAGGTACTGGTCGATGACGCCCTCCAGGTCGCGGCCGCGGTCGATCACGTCCCGGCGGATCCGGCGCAGGATCCGCACGTCGGCGTCGGTCTCGACGAAGAGCCGCAGGTCCATCATGTCGTTTATGTCCTCGTCGTACAGCGCAAGGATGCCCTCCAGCACGATGACGTCGGTGGGTTCGACAGTGATCCGCTCGTCTTTCCGATTGTGAATCTCGAAGTCGTACTGCGGCATCTCGACGGACTGGCCCTCCAGGAGGGCTTCGAGGTGCTCCCTGAGGAGTTCCCACTCGAACGCCGAGGGGTGGTCGTAGTTGACCTCCTTGCGCTCCTCGAACTCGAGGTGCGAGAGGTCCTCGTAGTAGTTATCCAACGGGATCCGGGTGACGCTGTCGCCGAGGTCGCGGGTGACGAGCCGGGAGACCGTCGTCTTCCCGGCGCCCGTCCCCCCCGCGATCCCGATCACGAACGAGGGAATATGCCCAGTCGCCGTATCGTTATTCATCTGTCTCACGTCCACTCATACCCGACCGAACACCGGGCGACGTGAAAACGCCTGTGAACCGCCCCCGCCTCGCACAGCACTCACGATTATCCACCCCTCGACCGAGATGGTCGGGGGGTCGTTTCGCTGATCAATCCGCACGCCACAGACGCCAGAGACACGCGCGTCTCTCGCGTGCGGGCGAGAGGTGATGTACGCCTCGGCGCAAAACCCGCCACACCGAGAGCAACCGAAGACGCCGCGCAGAGAAGGGGGCACCCGGAATGGGGTCGCTACGCGTCGCGAACCGCCCTACTCGCACAAACGTTCGTCTGTAACTACCACAAGCGTGATTGCGCCCAGGATCAGCACTATACTTCAACCTCACAGGAGTTCATCTGAAACTGACGGACGATAACGGGAAGCCGCTCGTCATGAAGCAGCTTCAACCGCACGAGGGTTCGTCTGAAACTCGTATTGTCGATCACATCGACTACTGGGACGAAGCTTCAACCCCACAAGGGTCGTCTGAAATCGATGTCGGGCCGCATCTGCGTGTGTGGCACGGGCTTCAACCTCACAATGGGTTCGTCTGAAACTGTTAGAGATGCTGATGGCAGGGTCGCCGTGCGGCTCGCTTCAACACCACAATAGGTTCGTCTGAAACGATAATCGCGGCGTAATTCGTAAATGCGAAGGTCGGCTTCAACCTCGCGAAAGTTCATCTGAAACCGCCGTCGTAATCGCGGGTGATCGGCTTATCGACACTTCAACCTCACAGGATTCACCTGAAACGATCGCGTTGTTGATCGCCGCTTCGTTTTCCTTGCTTCAACCGTACGAGGGTTCGTCTGGAACACCGCCGGGATCACCAGCACCGAGGTGCCGAACAGCTCGCTTCACCCCGACAAGGAGTCCATCTGAAACGAGCGCAGACACCTGCGACCGGGTCTAACCGCCATGGCTTCAACCCCACAATGGGGTCATCTGAAACGACCTGTCGGACGCGAATGGCCATCCAGTAATGGCTTCTTCAACCCCACAAGGGTTCATCTGAAACGTGCCTTGCCATTCAATTGGCCCATCAAGTCCGATGCTTCAACCCCACAACGGATCCATCTGAAACCAGTGATCCCCGCGGTTCGACACCGCGTGGATCCCCGATCTTCAACCGCACGAGGGTTCGTCTGAAACTCGAGCAGCACCGCGCCAGCGTTGAACATGATCATACTTCAACCCCACGAGGGTTCGTCTGAAACACAAGGGCAATGACATTGATAGCGACGGTGACGGGCTTCAACCCCACGAGGGTTCGTCCGAAACCACCGTTGCCATGTCGTTTCTTTGCCGAGCGTGTAGATTCAACCTCACGAGAGTTCGTCTGGAACGGTTCACCCACTGAGTCTCATCGTTGACTTAAACACTTCAACCACACAGGGGTTCGTCTGGAACTCGTTCCTGACGGTGTTCCGGCGAAGGAACTGGTCGCTTCAACCCCACAACGGGTCCATCTGAAACCGCGCCGCCAGCGAGCATCTGTTCGCGGCCGAGTTGCTTCAACCCCACAACGGGTCCATCTGAAACACGGCATGGAAAAGGCGGACTACGCCTTTGTCCTGCTTCAACCCCACAACGGGTCCATCTGAAACACTCGGCGACGAGATCGCGCGGCTCGCACCGTACGCGCTTCAACCCCACAATGGGTTCGTCTGAAACCGATATCAACCCACGTGAAGTGAACGTGGGAATCAATCTTCAACCGCACAGGGGTTCGTCTGAAACCCTCGTCGACTCGGAGCGTTACCGGCTGCGGGTCGAGCTTCAACCACACGAGGGTACGTCTGGAACTATGGGCAAAAGGTCTTAGATAATGGGCTTGAGCGACTGCTTCAACCCCACGAGGGTGCGCCTGAAACGAGTAGGGGTAGACAGTATCACCCGATTCGTCGTGGCTTCAACCCCACGAGGGTTCGTCTGAAACCGTCTGAGCGGATGAACGAGCGGGCGATGCGAAAGCGGCTTCAACCCCACGAGGGTTCGTCTGGAACGCTCGCGCATGGCCTGTTCGAGCTCGTACATGTCGCTTTAACCCCACTGGGGTTCGTCTGAAACACACTCGAAGCCGGCGCGGAACTGCCCGTTCACGAAGCTTCAACCCCACAACGGGGTCATCTGAAACGCGTACCGCCGGCCGCGTTGTGTCACCGTCTCCGTGCTTCAACCCCACAAGGGTTCGTCTGAAACTCGCGAGGTTGATCGTCGCCCGCGACGTGCCCTCGATGCTTCAACCCCACAAGGGTTCGTCTGAAACTCGCCGTCCTCACGCGTGTCGCACCGCGCCGGCGGGCTTCAACCCCAAAGGGTTCGTCTGAAACCAGCGTCACGGTGACGCCGTTGTCGCTGGCGTACGCGCTTCAACCCCACAACGGGTCCATCTGAAACGAGACGACGCTGTTCGCCCCGCTCGACGAGTGGCAACTTCAACCCCATGAGGACTCGTCTGAAACATAGTCCGAGCGATACTCCGGAGTCGCCCCTTCAAGCTTCAACCCCACAAGGGTTCGTCTGAAACCCGCTACCCGAGTAATGTCGTGTTTGACGAGACGGCTTCAACCCCACGAGGGTTCGTCTGAAACCGTAGCGTGGCGTGTCTACCTCCGACGCAAGGACGCTTCAACCCCACGAGGGTTCGTCTGAAACAGTTTATCAAGGGGCGATACGGAAATGCGAAGGTCGGCTTCAACCTCACAAGGGTTCGTCTGAAACCCCACGTCGGTGATCAGCCCCCACACGCGGAGCCCGCTTCAACCCCACAACGGGTTCGTGTGAAACGCGCCACGACGCCGTGCTGCCCTCGCAGGCCGAGGCCGCTTCAACCCCACAACGGGTTCGTGTGAAACCATCCGCAACGACATCCCGGCGGCGACGGTCAAGCTTCAACTCCCATAGGGGCTCGTCTGAAACTCACGCTCCGCGTCGAACGCGACCCATTGGGCCATGCTTCAACCCCGCGAGGGTTCGTCTGAAACGCTGTCGTGGCCCGACCAGTCGTACGTGTGCGTGAAGCTTCAACCTCACGAGGGTTCGTCTGAAACGTGTTGTACGTGTAGGTGAGCACGGGACGTGGCCGCAGCTTCAACCTCACGAGGGTTCGTCTGAAACTCCGAGAGACGCATCGCTGGCCCGATCCCGGAGTAGCTTCAACCTCACGAGGGTTCGTCTGAAACTCCCTCAAGGTCCGAATATCCGTTCCGTTAATCCCGCTTCAACCTCACGAGGGTTCGTCTGAAACTTGTCCCGGTCGATGAACCCCTGATACCCACGGTTGCTTCAACCTCACGAGGGTTCGTCTGAAACCAGGCCGTTCTCGAGGACGCACTCGGCGCTCGCGGCGCTTCAACCTCACGAGGGTTCGTCTGAAACCTTCGTGATCCCGAACGCCGCCACGGCAAGCTGGATGCTTCAACCTCACGAGGGTTCGTCTGAAACACGCGCCCATTCGTACCGCGCTCACGTCCGGGCAGGTGCTTCAACCTCACGAGGGTTCGTCTGAAACCCGCGGTGAACATCAATAGCCAACACGTCTCGGAGACGCTTCAACCTCACGAGGGTTCGTCTGAAACGCGACGTTCACGAACGCGAAGCCGCAGGATGACACGCTTCAACCTCACGAGGGTTCGTCTGAAACCGCAGAGACGCCCGATGAGTTGACGGATCGGACTCGGCTTCAACCTCACGAGGGTTCGTCTGAAACGAGCCCGCGCCGGCCGGCAACTACTGGCGGTACGAGGCTTCAACCTCACGAGGGTTCGTCTGAAACCAACGGATCGGTCGAGACGACTTCCGTGTCGTGGTCGCTTCAACCTCACGAGGGTTCGTCTGAAACCACCCGCGGCCAGCAGTACCTTGGCACCTTCGCCGAGCTTCAACCTCACGAGGGTTCGTCTGAAACCATGCCCGATTCAGGGCACATACCTGCTAACCCGTCCGATCACAGATGAGTGTTTTCGTCGACCCTCAATAGTCGAGTATCCCCGGGGGATCGATGGTCGATCAGACCTCGGTATCGGTTTGGACCGTTTCCTCGATCACTCCCCGGCCCGTCTCGATATCGTACCTCTCGTCCCGTTCGGAAACGGTGATCGCCGTTGGAGCGTCGTTCTCCGAGCTCCCCGAAACGGGGATCGACACCAGCGTCTGCTTGAGCGCTTGGAACGACGCCCGCGCTTGACTCCAGCGGCCGTCGTCACGCTCCTCACGATACTGAGAATACGTCTCCGACTCGACATCGTCGATCAGCACCAGGTAGTCCCGCGTCGGGTAGTCCGAACTAACCAGCGACGCGTTCCGAAGCGCCTCGCCGCACGCTTCGTCGAACGCCTCCACGAGGTCATCGGATCGGGACTCCGTCCGTCGCTGATCGTGGAGCGCGTCGTAGTACCGACTCACTCCTTGATCGATGACCACCGACTCCGGCAGCTCGCTGCCGCCGATCTCGTCACGAAGTTCGCCGATCGCTGTCCGTGTCGGCCGAAGTAACGATCGGTCACCGTAGATCTGTTGACTCGGGATATAGTTCGTGTCTTCTGGCCCGTCGAGCCGCCAGACCGTGACCGGTGCCGGATCGCCACCGAATCGCCGATTACACCGACCCGCTGCCTGTACGATTGCGGGCAACGGCGCGTAGTCGCGGTACAGCCGATCGAAACTCAGGTCGACACCGGCCTCGATCAGTTGAGTCGAGACGGTAATCGTCGGGATCGAATCGAACGGGGTATCGACATCTGGGTCGAGGATCGCATCGATCACATCGATCAACGCTGTCCGGTCGCGAGGACGAAGTCGGGTGGTGAGCGTCGCTACGATCGTCTCCGGATCGGGATGACACGCTGCGACCCGGTTGAGGTATTCGATCGGTTCGAAGCCACGAGTGTCGCGTTCGCGCCAGTAGGATAACAGCTCTGAGCCGAGAGCGACGGTCCCGTCTCCCAAAAGCGTCTCTGATAACTCCGCGGCGGAGTCGACCGTGTTCACTACCGCGAGCGCGTCCGTCTCACCAGTCGTCGCGGCGTCGATCTCCGTCGCAGCGTCAGCGAGAGTAAGCGGCGAACGGTCTCCGTCGAAGTGACCAGTGAGGCTCTCATGTAGCCTGAACTCGACTCGCGGGGAGTCCGCGATCAGGTCGACGGCGTCCGCGCTGAGATCGGTTAGGGATTCGGGCGTTGGGGCGTACGGAAGGCGGTCGAGCAGTCGCGGTTGCGTCGCGGTCATGAACACAACCGTCGCGTCGTACTCCTCCGTCAGGTGGGTGACCAGCCGGCCGATCAGGCCCCACCAGTCCATCGAGATCGCCTGCGGCTCGTCGACGAGGACGACGGCGTCCTGTAGCGCGGGCAGTTTCGTCGACTGGACGTTCTCCGGCCCCGCCACGCTTTCGAACAGCTGCGTGAAGGTCGTCAGTACCAAGCCAGAACGCCACGACTCCGCGTGGAGGGTTTCTTCGCCCGTAGAGTACCTTTCCCCCGCATCGTTGCCACTTCCGAGAGCGGTTCGTGTGTCGGCGAGATGGTGGTGTTTCGTGTACGCGGAGTCCTGCGGTGAGACACCGAACACGCCCCGCACCTGCTCGTCGACTTGGTCGATGATCGACGTGTATGGCAGGGCGTAGACGACGCGGCTGTCACGAACATCTGCGAGGTCGAGGGCGGCACGGAGTCCGGTGTACGTTTTGCCGAACCCCGTCGGCAACGTCAACTCAAACGTTCGTTCGCCCCGTTGGTAGCCGTCCTGTAGCCGCTCCGTTACCCGACTGTTCGCAGCAGTGCGAATCGCTCCGAGTCGCTGTTCGAGAGACGCGGTCTGATTGGGAAGATCCCTGTCTGGGTGGTCGAGGTACTCCGCTACCGTGGCCCCGTCGGGGAGCGTTGTCGTCGACAACGATCGGACATGATTGGTGAGCCTGTCGGTCGACGGCCGTTCGGATGGCGCACTCTCGTCGGCATCGAGCCCACTCGCATCCATCTTGTCCGCCGCGACGAGTGTCGACCACGCTCGAAGCGCACACCCGTACCACTCGTCGTCCTCGATGACGTCAGCGAGTGTTTGGAGTACTTCACGCGATCGGCCGGTCCCGTCGTCGACAAAGCGGTCCCAACTGTACGCACCGTCAGTCGCCTTCCGTATCACGACGTCGGCAGCGTCGGGTGCTATCTCGTCGATACTCTGGAGTTGCTGACTAGCGAGTTCGTAGGTGTCGTCAACGCGCGTTTTGTTACGGACGTGGTAGTCACCGATCTGGTCGTGGAAGTTACCGAGTACTGAGTGGTGTTTGGTGACGGCGTAGAAGCCGGCAGCCGTCGCTTCCGCACTCAGCCCACGTTCCATGAGCGCCACTGATGCGACCAGTCCGCCGAACGTCCCGTGATACGTCAGCTGTGGGTCGTCTACAGCAGTCCGGTCACCCGTTTCGATGTAGGTCTGGAAGTACTCGGTCAGCTTTCCGATGTCGTGGAGCCACGCGATTGCCGATACGAGTTCATTCCAGTCGTCATCGTATGGAGTCGTTCCTGCTCCTGATATCAGGGCCTGACTACGCTGTTCAACCCCTCGGAGATGTTCCTCCATGCTCTGCCCAGGGCGCGCCGTGTGTCTCGAAAGGGGTGACGTATCCATCTACAGGAAGCAGACTGATCGCCCGTTAATGGACCGAACCGGTGCGGACGGCGCCGTCAACGTCTGATCTGCGGGAGCAAACGCATATGAGACGAAGCCGGTCGTCTTCCGCCCCCCGGCATCTGCCTCCATATACGCTGGCGTGCGCTCCATGCGAAGTGGTTCTCCCGGAGTGGGAACGACGTGTTCCTCAGGGACTGTCGAGTCGACCTCTTCGGGATTGCCGTCGTCCTTGACTGTTGATCGAGTAACATCGGTAATGTCTGCGAGGCACTCCGTTTTCCCGAGTGACGGCGTGTAAGTCGATCGGCCCGACTCCAAGAATTTGGCCACACGCTCGAAGGTTTCCGTGTCGTCGAGCACCAGATCGATCCGGTACGCCGCGTCGACGACGTACTCGAATGTCCGTCGCTTCCGCTCTTTAGCGATCACCTCGGGATCAACGACTGTCTTCCCCGACACTCCGTCGGCTGTCTTGATATTCCCACCCTTCGTCGGAAGAGTGAGTTGCGGGATCGACTGAGTTTGGAGTTCACACTCTGGTGTGATCGCGATCGCCGAGGTCTCCTTCGAAAAGGTATCGTAGTACGAATCCCGCGGCTCCCCGAGGACTGCGGCCAACAGCCCTGCGACCGTTGTCCGTGGCATCACCCGGTAGGTCAACTTCTCCGTTGTAGCATCGACCCGTCGGAAGTGTGCCCACGGACCGCGAACCGTGAACGAGAGCGATTCTCTCCCGACGACGTCGAGATCAGTCGTGCTCATTCCCCATACGGGTCGACTTCCATTACTGACTCAGCGCCGATCGCGTCTTCGAATGCCGAAACCAAGTGGTCTGGTCCACCTGTCTCGCCGTTGGCCTCAACAGTCAGATGCCGGTCAGCAATGACGTGAACGGCTTCGATGTGGTCGCTGTATTCATCGAGGTCACCGATCAGACCATCGACGCCGAGAACCACATCGGTGATGTTTCGAAGTTCAGCGTCGCGTTTCTCCTGAACCAATTCGAGTCCGTCGTCGAGGGTACCGATATGGAACGCATCTGTGGCGTACTCAATGCGGAGGTAGAGACGTGGTTGATGGCCCATCTTCGACCGAGTTAACGTCTGATTCTTCAGAGAACGCCAGAGAAGCGTGTCCAGTCGCTCAACGTCCGTCTGGCTAAGAAGTGTGTCGTTCGCCCCGATCTCATTAACCACACCGTGGAAGGGGACAAACGCGTACTGAAGACGGTTGTCAGTCGCAAAGGTTCCCTGCTCCGCATCGCCGCCGCTGGATACGACTGTGGAAAGCTGCTTCGACTCGCTCTTCTGGACTACCGTATTCAGACTCCGAGCGTGGCTAAACTGTACCGGACCGATGAACTGACCAGGGAAGCCGTCACCGAGTTCGCTCTGGAAGTCGCTGCTGAAGGAGCATGTTGCTCCGAAGTACCGGACATCGGTTGCGTTCGCGAGGAATTTTTCCGCCGCCTCGCTACCGGTCATGTCTCCAAGGTCCTCCTCATCGATTCCGGTGACAGCCGAGAACAGATCGTCTCGATCGAGTACCGAGTCGGCGTCGCTCTTCGTCGGGTTCTGAATATAGACGCTGTACCCGTCGTCGTCGAGTTGATCGCGTATATAGCGTTTCAACCGGACGTCTGTTACGACTGCGGCACCGGTCGTCTCGTCGATTCGTGGCTTGTCGTTCGCAGAGAGCGGGTTTCCGTTCGGGTTCGTGTCTTCTGCGTCGTAAGCGAAGACAATCTCGGAGCGATTCTCCACGCTGTCGTCACCGTCAAGGTCGGCTGTGATTGTGTCGGACATGATGATCAGGCCTCGGCTTCAGCTTCGTCTTCGGTCTCTTCTTCCTCCTCGTACAGGCTCGAATCACTCAGCCCATACGCGATTCCGAGACTGTAGAGCCACTGTAGTTCCGATTCGGTAAGCCGCCACGACTGCGGATCCGCCGAGAGCATCGTATCGGCTAGCCGGGTCGTGTACCGTGAGTTCGTCTGATACGAGCGGTTCTCCTCGGCCTCAGCGTACGAGTTGTTCATCTGGAGGACTTCCTTCGTCACCTCCTTGATCGTCTGTTTTGTGAGGTAATCGACCGGGTACCGCCGAATGAGCGTAGACGAGACGTTCTCGTAGCTCTGGAACGCCGATATCCGTCCAACCAGTCCACCGAGAGTAAACACTGCCTGCTCGGCATCTCCCGAGAGGGCTCCGTGGTTGGCGATGAAGTCATCCAGTCGTGCGTCTCTATCTTCGAATTCGTCTGGCATGTGTGCGTGAGTGAACGGTATCGTTTTTTTCGTGTCCAACACGCCCATCGTCGCTAAGGCGTGGATCTGAGCGTACTGTTCAACGACGCTCCGCTTCGGGAACGAGATGTAGCCGTTATCGTTCCCGAACTGCTCATTTTGATCCTGTACGAGCTGGTGGATATACTCCTCCAGCAGTGACGTGGAGTCGATTCGTGTCTCGGTGAGCAGGTTTCGAACACGCCGCATTCGGCTGTCATCAATATCGCCAGCACCGGGAGTTTCGCTCGCCTCTCGACTGCTTCGGGTCGGTTCTGTCGTTCGACGAAAGTAGCCGCCATACAGGATGTATCGGACGAGGCTGAGTCCCCTTCCGAGCAGCGGGCTTGATTCGGGTTTCGGACTGTCGTTGAATATCCCATCGCTGTCAAACGCGGCTGATCCGGTGATCTGGTTATGCGCGTTTTCCAATTGAACAGCCGGTGAAACACCATCAAGCGTGTTGAAGAACACTCGGTCTGGGTTACCTGAGACTTGATGGACAACCGCGAACCGAACCTTATCCCACGCCGCGTCCGAGCGAGCACTGAACGCGACGTCATGTTCGGTTTGTGAGTCGTTCTCCGCGTCTGCGTAGTCGTTTACTCGATCGGCTTCAGCGAACAGGTCCTCTGCGGTGTCATCAAACGACCCTTCGGCACCGGAATCGGCGTCACGGAGTCGGGTATATATCCGGTCGTAGAACCATTCGAACGTTCCCTCTTCGATCTCGCTGAAGCGAGCAGCGAGATACGGGAGAATATACAGCCGGCGACTACTACCGAGCCCGCGAGAGAAGTCATCAAACAATGATCCCGCAGAGGCGACCGCAGCCGCCGTGTCGAACTCAAGCGGTCGCGCCCGCCATGCTGAACTACCTTTGGTGTCGAGGTTAGCGAAGTGCTCTCGTTGTTTCTTCCCGTACATCCCGAAGAGACCCGGAGAACCGCCAGTAACCGTACTGTCGTTGTTACTGACGAACCCAGTCCCTTCTCCACTGGCTTCCTCGACAGAAATACTCTGTAGTCGATCGGCCTTCTTCGCTCGCATTACCTCATTTAGAATCGGTATCTCTCCAGGGAATTTCCAGTCGTCAGAGCCCGGGAGCTTGATTCGAACCGTAATCAGCGCATCAATCTCTTCTTCCTCGTCGGAGACCAGATTGAGGAACGAATCCGACAGCCGCTCCATCGCATTCTGATCCTCACCAAGCTCTGTAAGTGCGCTAAGAATTTCGTGTTCCGCACCGTCGACGTCGTCGAGAACAGCCTCGGCATACTCCGACTGCGCCCAGCCAGTGAACCGATCTCGAATATTGTTTGTACCCCACGCATCGTCGCGGAGACCAGCGATATGATGGGCATCTGCGTTCTTATGAGTCGTAATTGAGTAGTCTGTCATGCTACTCGTTTTGCTCTCTGGGTAGGCGTGACCCACTCGGAACCGATCGTCTTCAGTGTATGTCGTGATTTCAACGGGTCCACCCGCCTCATCCGGTCGCAGATGCGGCGAATCTGGATCAGACAGGTCCGCATACACGACTACGAGACTGTCTGGTTCACCGAACAGGCTGCTTTTCGCACTCGGCGTCAGATAAGCCAGATGCTCCGGATCAAGGTCGAAGTCAAGCGCAGTCGACTGTCTTGAGCTGTACCAGTCGAACATTGAGTACTGCCACGCAACTTCGTACAATGATGCGGGGATTCGACTTTGTAACCGACTGACCGCTGTCTCTACGTCGTTACTCGTCATGATCGGTGATGTTGACGAATCCGAATCCGAGCGCGTTTCGTTCGCCGAGACCAGCATCCAGCGCGAGATTTAGATGACGTCGGTGATCGTCGTCCCGGACCTCGTATCCAAAGCGCCACTTGCTGAGGACGTACGTGAGCTCCGTTTCCTGTGAAACAGTTACTGGAATTGAGAACGTTTTGATGAGCTCATAATCATCAAACAGTGGATATTGTTTGTCCGATGGTCCGGGGAGGTGATCCGGACAGAACAGCCGGTGCTTTTTGTCGAGGTTATTCTCGAGTTGAGTCCGAAGTGGCTCCATCGAGTGTTTCGGTCGCCAGTATATCGCCTGATCCCCCCGTTTTTCGATCCCATACTCTTCAGCTCGCCAAGGAGGGATCCGCACCAGAAGCCCCGTCCCCGTCTCAATCGTTCCAGTCGTTCCGGGCTCACCGACGTCAGGTGAAAGGCTGATCAGTTCATCGATGTGGAAGGGCATCTCACCGATGTTCAATTCCCGATCGTTCATCAGGTCCTCAGCGATAGCCACGAGCAGATCTTCCTGTGGTGCGGCTACAAGCAGGGTTTTCTCGTCACCCTCGGACATGTTGCCCGGCGGAAATGGGTTACTGTAGACCATCCCAACGGGACGATTCTCGTCATGATACTCTTCGTACTCAGTGTCTTGGAGACCCCTCCAAAGACGTCCCCTGAGTTTGTGATGATACGTGTGGTCATAGGCGGCGTCTGTGCGGGCACTAAGCCGTGCTAACAACCGCATCTGAGAATTTCACCTGAATTGACACTCACGTCTGATGCGTCCCATGAGTGAGATATTAAAACTTGCTGCGATACTACATGTTTCTGGCCACGAGACGCCGGCGTGAGCGGGTCGTTCGGGACGGCCCCTCGGAACGATCATCGACGCCCGGAATCGATAGACTGGGCAGAGACGCGTCGCTCTCTGGAGTCGGATCGCACGCGCCATAAGCGCGTCCGAAAAATCAGGTCCAATCGTCACGACCGACGTCATCTGACTGCCAGCGGGTACCGTGCGATTTGGTTGCTGAGATAACTCAGTGATGGTCAGTCTGTACCTGTTGGTACCCACGAGCCATATTCGCCGGTATTGTCCCCACTTCCGTCACGTCCTCCGTCAAGCGCCTCTCGCGTTTCCGGCTCAAATTCTTTCCCGTCGACTTTCACGTAATCCGCATCTTCGGGATCTGATAAAGACTCCCAGTAGTACACGTGTCGATGTCCGTTCGGTCGAGACGGACACTCCGCGTGTGCTACCTGCTTTGTCTTTTGGCCTTCTCCTCGAGTGGCCGTGTTGAATCGCTGTAAGGCGGAGAGATTCACTGTTTGACGAAGCGTTTGATGTTATAGACGACACACATCAGCGCGATTTCGCGGAACTCACGGAACCATGACCGCGCTCGCACGGCGAAGC
>NZ_NEDJ01000003.1 GCF_002114285.1 Halorubrum ezzemoulense DSM 17463 | reverse complement strand
CCGCCGACAGCGACAGCTCTCCGTCGGTTCGTCGAAGATTTTCTTGTCAAGGCCACCAGCACAACCGCTCCGCCGTGGAACTCAGGCTTCAGAAACAGCTAGCCGAAGATGCTTTGTGAGGTACTGAGGTTGAATTCGGACCGAAGACTATCGTCGTCCCGTCCGACTGGTCGACCGTGCGATTCGGAGAGGTATTCAACCATCGCCGCGAGTCTATCGACACCGATGAAAGAGATACGGTTCGATACGTCGGCCTGAAGAATCTCGATAGTGGGGAACTCGATATTAATGGCTATGATGAGGATGGTGCTGAACGTAGTAGTTCCCGCGCGTTCCGTGAGGGCGATGTGCTTTTCGGAAAACTCCGGCCAAACCTTAACAAAGCAGCCATAGCGCCGTTTGATGGCATTTGCTCCTCAGATATTATTCCCATCCACAGTGAGGACCCAACCCTCCAGCGATATTTGCCGTATTTAATGCATTCGACCCTCATTCGCGACCGTGTCGTATCGACAATGGAGGGAACGAATCTCCCCAGAACGTCGTGGACAGACCTAAGTAAGACTCTCATTCCTCTTCCCCCAGAATCCGAACGCCGCCGCATCACGGAGATACTCGCTACAGTCCACGATGAGATTCAACAAGCGGACCGGAGTTTAGAGGAGGCCCGTTCCTTGGAAAAAGGCTTAACAGAGGACCTACTTCAAAGTGGAATTGGACACACCTCGTGGACTACCGTGCCTATCGGCCCTCGCGAGTATCAGTTACCAGTCTCTTGGGAGGTAGAGCAGGTCGAGGATATCCTTGACCAAGAAACCGACAAGAAGCCGATTCGTGGGGGGCCACCGGGTGGCAGAATCAGTAAAAAGGACAGGGTAGAGGAAGGGCCGAAAGTGTATGTTCAGGAGAATATAATCTATAGAGATTACTCGATGGGGACCGAGTATCTCACCGAAGAGAAGTTTGAAGAATTGAAGAGCGCAGCACTTGAGCCGGGAGATGTTGTCATTACACGTGCAGGTACAGTTGGCCGTACCGACGTGTTCCCCGAATCGGCTCGAAAGGGGATAATGGACTCCAGTCTAATTCGCTTGAAGGTCAATCAGCAGCGGGTCCGCCCAGAGTACCTCGCTGCGTATATTTCTGACTCCCCGATTTCAAAGTTCCAAATCGAGTCAATGAGCCACGGGGGGACGCGCACTAATATCAATAACCAGATAATCAAGTCACTCAAGATACCTCTTCCTCCCCTTGACGAGCAAGACCGAATAATCGAAATTCATAATCTAGCACAGAAGAAGGTCGAGCAAGAACGTGAAACGAAACAACGACTCCGGGAACTAAGACAGGGACTGATGCAGGACCTTCTTACTGGGAAAGTACGCGTCAGTACGGGGAATTAGGATGTCTGATGAGTACGCCGATGCTGAGCGCCCTGCCTTACAAACCCTCCAGACTCTTGGCTGGGATATCTACGACCAGCAGCAACAGGTGTGGAGGGACCCCCGCGAAACGAAATCCTCGGCTGTACTCGAACCTCGACTCCGTAACGCTGTCCGTGACTTGAACCCGTGGCTTTTGGATAACAACCTGAACGCGGTCGTCCGCGAGATTCAGCAGGTGGCGGGGACGAGTCCGATGGCCGAGAACGAGCAGATACACGCGAAACTCGTTCGACACACGTCGGTCAAGCAGGACCGGGGGCATGGCACGAAGCACCAGACGGTCAAGTACATCGACTTCGAAAACCCCGAGAACAACGACTTCTTCGCGCTCAGCCAGTTCGACGTAGAGGGCGACATCGAGACCATCAAGCCCGACATCACGCTCTTCGTCAACGGCATCCCCCTCGGCGTAATCGAATGCAAGGCCCCGACCATCGCCGAGCCGAAGAGTGAGGCACTCGAACAGCTCCAGCGCTACCAGAACGAACGCACCGAGACCGGGAGTGAGGGGGCGACCGAGCTCTTCCGATACAACCAGTTCTCGGTTGCGACGTGGTACGAGGGCGCGGTGATGGGAACGTACGGGACGCCCAAGAGCCAGTACAAGCCGTGGCGCGACACGTACCCGATGGATGACGACGACCTCGCCGACCTCTTGGATATCGACTACATGTCCCCGCAGCATCGGATGCTCTACGCGCTCTTCGAGCCCGAACGGCTCCTCGACCAGCTCCGTCACTTCACGGTTTTCGAAACCAAGCAGAGTGGGACCGTGAAAATGGTTGCTCGGTATCAACAGTACCGAGCGGTCCAGAAAGCCTTAGAGCGAATCGAACATCGGAGCCACCGGGAAGCACAGGGTGGGGTCGTCTGGCACACACAGGGGTCCGGCAAGTCGCTCACGATGCTCTTCCTCGGGCTGAAGCTCCGCCGCAAGAAGCCTGACCCGACGCTACTGCTCGTTACCGACCGGACGGCGCTGGACAGTCAGATACACGCCACGTTCCAGCGGTGCGGCTACCCCAACCCGAAGCGAGCACAGGACAAGGAAGACCTCCGCGAGAAGCTGAGCAGCCACGCTGGGGAGACCATCACGACCCTCATTCAGAAATTCCAGCTTGACGACGATGAAGAGGGTGACTTCCCGGTCCTCTCCAGTGACGACGACATCTTCGTGATGGTCGACGAGGCCCACCGGACACAGTATGCGACGCTCGCGAATAATATGCGAACGGCGCTGCCCAACGCCTACTACCTCGGGTTCACCGGGACACCTATCGAGAAGGAGGAGCGCGACACTCGTCGGGCGTTCGGAAACTACATCGACACGTACACCATCGACCAGTCGCTCGACGACGATACCACGGTCGAAATACTCTATCAAGGCCGCCTCGCTGACATCCACCTCGAAGGCGCAAATCTCGACCGCATCTTCGACCGCGTGTTCGCCGACTACTCCGACGAGGAGAAAGCAGAAATTAAGAAGCGGTACGCCCGTGAGCAGGACCTCGCCGAAGCTGAGACGCGTGTCGAAGAAGTCGCACTCGACATCATCGAGCACTACGAGGACGAAATCGCGGACCGGTTCAAAGGAATGGTCGTCACGACCAGCAAGCAGGCCGCCGTCCGCTACAAGAAAAAGCTCGACGAGTTGAACGGCCCCGAGTCGCGGGTAATCATCTCGAAGGGCCACAACGACCCTGAGCATATCAAGCAGTGGACCCCGACTGACAGCAAAATTTCGGAGTACAAGGACTCGTTCGTCGACCCGGAGGGCGAGGTCGAACTCCTCGTTGTCTGTGATATGCTTCTCACGGGCTTCGACGCACCGGTGGCGCAGGTGATGTACCTCGACAAGCCGCTGAAGGAGCATAGTCTTCTGCAGGCTATCGCCCGTGTCAATCGGCCGTTCCCGGAGAAGAACCACGGGCTCATCGTCGACTACTACGGAGTCTCGGACGACCTCCGAGAGGCGTTGGCGATGTTCAGTGAGGACGAGGTGAAGCACGCGATGGTTCCGCTGGAGGACAAGAAGCCTGAGCTCGAAGCTGCCCATCGGAAGGCGAAGTCGTTCTTCGACGACCTCGACGATATGGAGGTGTGTCTACAGACGCTCGAAGACGAGGACACGCGTATCGAGTTCAAGAACGCCTACAAGCGGTTCTCCAAGTTGATGGACATCGTGCTGCCGAATCCGATGGCGAATCCGTACAAGGGCGACCTCGACCGCCTGAGCGAGATTTTCGCAAGGGCGAAGCAGCGCTATCGTGACGACTCGATGAATCTGGAGGGTACCGGGGAGAAGGTGCGCGAAATTATTCAGAAGCACATCCGCTCAAAGGGCATCGACGTGCTCAACGACGACCCGGTCTCGATAATGCAGAGCGATGAGTTCGATGCTGAACTTGAAGGGTTAGAGAGCGACGAAGCCCGTGCGAGTGAGATGCAACACGCCATCAAGCACGAGATATCTGTTCGGTACGACGAGGACCCCGTTCAGTACGAGTCGTTACAGGAGCGCGTTGAGGAGCTCATCGAGAAGTACAAGCAGAAACGCATGAACGACCGCGAAATCATCGAAGAGCTCCGTGAGGTGCTCGATGAGATGCGGACGCGTGACCAGCAGGCCAAATCGAAGGGGCTGGAGGACGCAACCGAACTGTCGTTTTACCACGCACTCGAAGAGGTCCTTCTTACCGAAGACCACGACACCGACCAGCAGGAACTCGTCGAGTTGACGGGCGATATCATCGCCGAGGTGGAGGATGTCGCTGATGTCGTTGAGTGGCAGGAGAAGGTCACTGTCCAACAGAAGCTCCGGAAGCGGGTGAAGCTTCGACTGATGAAGGCCGACATCCAGATGTCGGGCGAGGAGCGAACCGAGCTTACGAACCGCATCGTCGAACTGGCGCGTGCTCACTACCAGCCATGAGAGAGTATCATATCGGACAGACGGTCGTCCCGTATAAAATCGAGTGGAGTCCGGACCGGTCGACCATCGGTCTCTCGATGGACTCCTCGATGGAACTCGTAGTCCGCGCGCCCGTGGAGGCTTCCATAGACGACGTGGAGGACGTGTTGGAGGAGAAGCGGCAGTGGATACTGGAGACGCTCTACGGTCTCGCTGAGCAGGAAGACCCTCCTCTTGACAAGGAGTATCTGAGTGGGGAGAAGCTCCTCTACAACGGGCGGCGCTATCGGCTCAAGGTGTATGAGGACGATGTGCCAGAGCCGAAACTCGACTTCGATGGAGCGCGGTTTGAACTCTGGATTCCGAACAATTCGCCCGTCAGTATCAAGCGCAAACGCCAAGCGGTCACTGACTGGTACGTAGAGAAAGCGACCGAGAAGCTCCCCTCACGTGCAGACCGCTACATCGACAAGTTGGGATTGGCGGAGGTAGACATCAAGGTTCAGTCGCTCCAGCGCCGGTGGGGAGAGTACAGACCGGGGGTAGTGGTACTTCACTGGCGTCTCATACTTGCACCTCGAAAGATACAGGACGACGTTGTGGCTCATGAGCTCGCCCATTTCAGGCACGAGGAACACTCTGACGCGTTCTGGAACACAGTCGGTACGCTCGTTCCAGACTATCGGGACCGACGTGAATGGCTCAGGGTCAAGGGAGGAAGCCTGAGTGTATAGGTACCGTTTCCAACGGATGAGCGATGAATTTTCTAAGGTGTAGGAAGCAGCCACCTATCGCTATTTTCGGGGGATACAAATCTCTCACTGGAAATTAAATCATCCGTTGACATTACCGAAGTCATCGATGAATTCCTCTCGTGTCTTGTGGACGACTTGCGTCTTCGACGATTTCTCTCTTCCAGACCGAATGCTCTGTTTCAATCTGTCCCACTCCTTGTCGGATTCAGGAATGTGTACAGAACAGTAACCATAAGTCTCGATATAGTAGGGCAGAAAATTCGTGAGAGTTACTGTGAACTCTGCATCCCGGTCACAGTTCATACACTTCAGATTAGACTCATCCATCTACCTGTTCTCCCCACCATGGATGTCGTCTATTGGGGGTCTTAGCTGTCTTCGTGCCACGAGAGAAGATGTGTATCTCTAATTCCTCACTATCCCACGCTCGGGCCTCCGGGTCATCTACTGGATAGGGAATGGAGATGATGCCATTTATTTTCGCAGTTGGGTCATTATCGGCTGGGTATCGTCGGAGAACAGATGAGATGCTACTTCCCCTTATAACGATATCCATCCCGAGCATGTGGTAAATTCGAGAGAGGTCCGCAACCTGACCAACCTCCACGAAGTAATCTGGGGGGACGGGTGCGACATCTGCCCGTCGTATCCCATGCGGATAATGTGGCTCAAATACTACCTGAGAGTAGCCTCGCTTGCGGAGAAACCACGTTGCGATGGCTTTTAAATCGGCATGGAGAGGTGTGAACATACCTGCAGCGGCAACCAAACGCCGGGCGCTGGCAAACTCACTTGTCCGGATAGCTTCGGAATTGAATCTAATAGTCTCTAGTGAGAGATATCCCATCTCAATTAGCGCCGCTAATCGAGCACTCTCACGTCTCCCCGGAGGTGGAATAGTTAGAGCTGCAGTCCCTTCCTGAGGTTCTGACTGGAGATTACTCACGAGCCAATTCCAATTTTTCCTCGCTCAGATTTAGGAGCATCTCTGCCTTTGGTCCAGCTCGCCAGATTGGACTGCCCTCAGATGACCTCGTGACCCAATCGTACGCCTGAGCCTCGCGAAGGCATCGGCGGACTGTATGCCTCTCTTCTGGCTTGAACGGAAGGTCTGTGAGTCTGAACTTCCCAGTCCGGATTATCTGTTCTAGAATGGCGTTCCAAGCCTCGTCACGTAGCGTCAGTATCTTTCACCAAGTATAGAAACGCTCGCAGCATATATGAACCAGCAACTTTAGGAGAGAATCTAATTTCTGAATAAAACCATTGCAATCCGATGTTCAACGGACGTGTATGGTAGATTATCCTCCGATATTGACTGACGGCCAAATTCAGTATTACCGAGTTGAAGAGGACTGGCGTTTCTATGAGTGTGAAAATTGTCAATTAAAAGTCTCCGCAAGAGAGGTGCGTGAAAAGATACACCTCCATCGGTGCCAGTGTCGAGGTGACTTCTAACTACGGTAGATTGGATACACGTCCACGCATTACCTCCAGCAAGCGTTGTACATTATGCTTGGAGTCGATTGGGTGGACAGTCCCGCGCGGGTTACCCCGACCGAGAACTTGCTTAAGCTCCTTGTTCGAAACCGCGTCGTCCTCATCCAGTACGGTATACCAACGAGTCGGTAGGTGAAATTCGGTTTGGCTCCCACCGTACACTTGTTCGTCACCGATTACAGGCTCATCGTTGGCTGTTCCGATGACACGACCTTCGGCTCGAACACCCTGTTCATCAACCCAGAGGAAGATTCGGTCACCGGGAGTGATAGTTGAGCTGTCGGTGGGATTGACTAGCTGGTATCCGAACTCGTCCCAGTTGCCGTAGGCGGCCGCGACACCGTGGTCAACGACCTCCATTCCAACGACATCCTCATTACTAAACGTGTCTCGATTACTGTTCACGAAGAAACTGTCTGACTGTGTCATAGCATCTCTGAGGGCTCTTTCAGCGATGGCGGAAATGTTGATTTCATCTCTGTTTTTGGCTTTTTTCACCAACTTCTCGTCCATCGTTACTGATACTGTTCTGCGGGCCATCGCGTTCACACATATATGTCTCGGGTATATATTTGTTTTGGCGTGATTACGGTTTTACCCATGTATTATTGATATCACAATATGGGTAGGCACCTACAATTGGCTCTGCAAACACTACACGAACTGTACTTCGTTGCAATGGGGGCACTTCACCACGGTTTTGTCGATGAGTTTACCACCTGTGGCGCCAACGACCGCCCCGGGAACTGTACCAGCAATCCCACCGGAGACCACGCCAAATAGACCTCCTGCGATACCTAAGCCTGAACCGACCATTGCGCCAGCGCCAGCACCTGCAACGGTTGCAGATTTCTTGCTTGCCGGATTCTCTTTTGGGTCGAACTCGGCATCACACTCTGAACAAGTTGCTCTAATATCTGTCACAATAAACGGGTATCTGACATGGTAATAAATTGAGGGGATACTATTATCAATTCTAAAATCCCGGTCCTAGTAATGTATTCTCTGTACTGACCGGAACCGAGGTTGAACGTATATCTTCCTGAGTATTTCAACAGAACCCTACATTTCTTCGACGCAGTCACTGTGGCTGAAATTTATACCACACGCAGGCATCTGCTGGTACAATGCCGAGTGACCTCAACATAAGTCTGGCAAACAAAGGGATTCAGACTCTTGTCCGAGAGATTGAAGATGGGAAAATTGTACTGCCTGAGTTCCAACGCGATTTTGTCTGGCCTACAGGACAAGTCGCGAAACTGCTTGAAAGCCTCTTGAACGGGTACTATATCAATACTCTTCTGACGCTCCCTGTTATGGCTGGAGAAGAAAACGTCCCGTTCCCTCCCCGGTCGGTTGAGGGCACTGACGAGGAACCAGTGAACAGTGGTGGAATGGAAATGATACTGGATGGACAGCAGCGGATAACGAGCATCCACTACGCGCTCAAGGCTCCAGATACTCCGTTAGATAACACAAAGCACCCACAGCGGTTCGGACTACGGTTCAGCAAAGTGATAGAGGGGACGCTTGATGAGTCAGCAATTGTCTGGAACAGCACCTACTACGGAATGTGGGGAGAACTGGCAAACGATGACTATGAAACGCAGGTTGAGAAAGACTTTGTACCGTTCACTGTCTTCCGGAGTTCCGACGCCTATGATGACTGGCGTTTTGGTATGGAAGACTTCTCGTCTACCGTTGAGAACCTCTCAATTGACGACGTGCGTGAATTCGATAGGAACACCAAGGTGTTTCGTTCCTATGATATCCCCATTATTGAATTCTCAGCGGATACGGACCCGACTACAGTCGTCCAGACGTTTGAAAGAATCAATACACAAGGGCTAGAGTTGGGCGTTTTTGACATCCTCACGGCTCGATTATACCCGGATGACATTCAACTGAGAAAAATCTGGGAGAGGACAGTCAGGCGACAGCCGAATATCAGGTCGTATAGCGATACTACAGGGGAAGGAACCGCTCGGAATCGGATGCTAAAGACACTTGCACTCTACCGTGACAGCGAGTGTAAGGAAGCTGACCTCCGTGACCTCTCTTCGACTGGCTTTGTGAACGATTGGAACCAAGCGGCTGAGATGCTTGATAGGTCTTTGGAGAAGGCACAGTCGTCTGGTGAAGGTGGACTGGGTGTCATTCAGAAATATGGGTTCCCATACGGAACGATGCTGCCAACTCTCTCTAATCTAATTCATATAGCAGAACGTGACGGGTCGTACCCAGACCAAGAGGGACTGAAGATGGTTCGGCAGTGGTACTGGGCAAGTGTGTTTTCGCTACGGTACAGCGGCAGTTCTGATACAGTCTCTTACAACGATTATCGTGAGGTTCGTGATTGGATTCGGGATGACCGAGACGAGTTACCCGATTCTATCGAAGCCGCTCCGAGACGAATCCCCGTTGAACTTGACCTCACAGAACTCACCCGTGGAGGGCCGTATAAGGGGCTGATGAGCCTCTTGGTTCTGAACGGAGCATGTGACTTTGGGACCTTTGAGAGTATCGAGGTCCACGAAGTAGATGACCACCATATCTTCCCGAATTCAGTCCTGAAGTCAGGTCTTGACAGCTTCCAATATGGCACGACTCAACGGAATCGGATACTGAATCGGACCGTTATTGAGTCGCGAGGGAATCGTTTCCGGTACAGCGATTCACCACCCAGCGAATACGTTCCACAGATGATAGAGGAACACGACGAAGGCAGAGAGGGTGTCAAACAAGTTCTCGAAGACCACTTTATCAACGAGAAGGGGTTTGAAGCAATGCTTGAGGACGACTACGAGACATTCTGTGCCGAACGCCGGTCGGTTATGCAGAACGAAGTGAGCAAACGAGTTGGGATAGACATAGACTGGAATATCGGTGAAGAAAGTCGTCTGTGAGGTTCACCACTACTCACGTCTAATTCGTCAGGCATACCATGTCAGAACGTATTTCTGCTGGTTTTTTTTATCGTGGTCGTGGGATTCCCGGGGGAACACATTCTGAACACCACTGCACCCAGCCGTTAGCATCTGACTGGTCACTCTCGTCGTAGAGGTGCCAGTGTGCTTCGATGATGGTGTCATCTTCATGGAGTTCTCGTCCGCAGTCGTCACACAATCTGAGATTTGGACTTGCTTGGTTTCCTCGATTGATTGGGTCATGGCCAGTCATCGGTGAGGGGAGAAAATCTGGGCTCGTTCTTTATTCCGTAGCCAGTTGTATTCTGAGTGAGCAGCTTGGACGATTTCGGTAAGTTTGTCTTCTGAGCTTCCACTCACGAGGACGAGAGTTCCGTCGTTCTGTAGCAGGCATTGGCGTTCCATACAACAGAGATGGATAGGCGAGAGATAAAACAGAAAGTTTAGTCCAACAATCTCACCAGAGTATAAAAAGAGTACCGTACCACTATTGGTTATATTCCAGAATCGACCACGGTCCTCTATCTGTATTTAGCATGACACAGACTATAGAGGATTTTATGAGGTTCTGAACATCTCAGCCTTAGAAGGCTGAGGCACAAAGCTAAAGCGTTGAATTCGGGCGTTAGAAGCCTAGGTCCGGGTGCGAGAATCGAACCCGCGTCTCAGCCTCCACAAGGCTGAAGGATAGTCCACTACCCTAACCCGGACACGCGTCGTCTAGTACCCCGCTTCGATAAATAACGGTTACGACTCCCGGACGGGCGTGTGACGCGATGTCGTTCGAACCGCCGACGGTCTCTCGATCACCGCGTCGCTTTTGAGGGCTGCGGGCGTACAAATCGCTAACTGTGGCCTTTACCGACAAGATCTACGTGAAGAACCACCGGCAGCTCGCCTCCCAGCTGGAGGCGAACATCCCGAAGGGGGCGTTCGCCGGCGCCACCCTCGACCTGCTGTTCACCGGCGACGGCCTCTCGAAGCTCGACGAGACGACCCGCGACCGCGTCCTCGACTTCGCCGAGGACTTCCTCGACTGCGACTGCGATTCGAACCCGTACTGCGGCTGCCCCGAGGAGAAGTTCATGCGCTATGTCCTCGAACTGCGCGCCGAGGGGCTCGGCCCGCAGGCCATCGTCGACGTGATGACCGACGATTACATGGTGTACGCGTACACCGGCGACGTGCTCTCGTTCCTCGACGACTCCGTCCGGAAGCTGGAGGCGATCGAGACGCTCGCGGACGTCGACGGCGACGAAGAGATGTCCGAGCGGGCGCGGCGGGCGAAGCGAGAGCTGTCCGGGTAGCGGTCGCGTACCGGGGGACGCTCGACCGCCTCGACCGTCCGTCGCCGCCTGTCGACCCGTGCGCCCTTCTCGATCGCGAGGAGCGGCCGAACGGTCTAAGTGCGCGCGCGCCCGAAATCGGCTAATGAGTCTTCGGCCCGCGTGGCTAACGTTCAGGCGATACGCGGCGGCGACGACGGGGATGACGCTCGTCCTCTTCTCGCTCGGCGTCTACACCGCGGCGACCGGCTCCGGGCTGGCGTGTCAGGCCCAGTGGCCGCTGTGTTCCGACCAGCTCATCCCGGCGCTCACGATCAACCCCGACTTCATCGAGTGGTTCCACCGGGCGTGGGCGATGGTCACCGGCTTCCTCATCATCGGCGTCGCCGGGTGGACGTGGCTCGGGTCCGGGTTCGAGCGCCGGACCAAGCTGGCGGCGACGCTGGCGGTCGCTATCTTACCGCTCCAGATCACCGTCGGCGCGATCACCGTCACCCTCAGCGGGCTCATCCCGGGCGGGTACACCGTGTCCACGCACGCGGCGCACCTGTCCGTGGCGCTGATCATCTTCACGCTGCTCGGGCTGGCAACGATCTGGGGCGGCGGGCGCGGGAACGCGCGACTGCTCCGGGCGGCCGCGGGAATCGCCGTCGCCGGTATCGTCGCCAGCGCGGTCTTCTCGCGGGCAGTCCCGTTCCTCACCTACGCGCCGCCCGCGCAGGCCGCCTTCTACATCACCGGACTCGCCGGACACCTCGGGCTCGTCGCGGCCGTCGCGTACGCGACGGAGGCGGTCCGGGGCGGGTACGACGAGCTCGACGCCGGGACGGCCAACACCGTTCGCGCGTTGGCGGCCGGGTCGTTGGCCGCGCTCGTGGGCACGCTGCTGCTCGGCCGGGACCTCGTGTTGTACACCGCGACGTGGCAGCAGATCAACCTCGCCGTCTTGGCCGTCGCCGTCGCGCTCGCCGCGGGCGCGGCGTGGACCCTCCGCGACGCCGACGAGATGCGCGACGGGAGCGTCCCGATCGGCGGCGACTGATCGGGCCGCTCGCCGTCGGGTCGCGGCCCCGAACGGAGCGGCGTCTCTCCTGAACGACCCTGTCGAACCCCCGCAGTTCGGCAAATATTGCTATCTCGCGGCCGAAACGTTGAAATCGTGATCAACCGAGAAACGGTGTATGGACGAAAACCGTTCTGTGAACCGGCGACAGTACCTGACCGCGGTCGGCGCGAGCGGACTGGCGGCCACCGCCGGCTGTATCGGCGGCGGCGGCGGGGGCGGTGAGACGATCACCATCGGCTCCGACATCCCATACGCGCCCTTCGAGTACCGCAACGAGGCGGGCGACCTCATCGGATTCGACGTCGAGATCGCCGAGGCCGTGTTCGGCGAGCAGCTCGACATGGACTACGAGTTCCAGGAGACCTCCTTCGACGGGATCATCGCGTCGCTGAACAACGCGAACTTCCGCGTCATCATGAGCGCGATGACGATCAACGAGTCGCGCGCCGAGCGGGTCGACTTCTCGGACCCGTACTTCACCGCGTACCAGACCGTCCTCCTCTTGGAGGGCAGCGACATCGGCTCCCGCGAGGACCTCCAGGGCACGTCCGTCGGCGTCCAGCGCGGGACGACCGGCGAGGCCGCCGCCGAGGACCTCCAAGAGGAGTTCGGCGGCGACCTCCAGATCGAGAGCTACGACCAGATCAACGGCGCGTTCGACGCGCTGCTCAACAATCAGGTGGACGCGGTCATCAACGACAACACCGTGAGCGCCTCGTTCGCCGCGGAGAACGAGGAGGTCGTCTTCCTCGAGGGAGACGGGGTCGCGGCCGACCGCGACGACGCGCCGCCGTACCTCACGCTGACGATCGAGGAGTACGGGATCGCGTTCCGGCAGGACGACGACGACTTCCGAGAGGAGGTCAACGGGGCCCTCGCGACGATCCGTGAGAACGGGACGTACGAGGAGATCTACAACGAGTACTTCGACGGCTGAGTCTCCGGACCTCGCCGTCTCTACCTGATATCACATGGCAACACAGACAGAATCGGAGTCGAGCGGCGGCGGCGTACTGATGCGCGACCGGCTGGTGAAACGGGTCGGCGAGGTGGCCGCCGGGGGGTTCGTGCTGGCCATCGGGGGACTGTTGGCCTGGATCCTTTCGACGCAGGTCGACTACAGCCTGCTCGCCTCGCCGCTCATCGCGCGGCGGTTCGCGGAGGCGTTCTTCCTCGTCATCCAGATCGTCGTGATCTCGAGTCTCCTCTCCGTGTCGCTCGGCGTCCTCGTGGGGCTCGGCCGGATCTCGACGTCGAACGTCACCGGACGGATCGCGAAGGGGTACGTCGAGTTCTTCCGCGGCACGCCCCTGCTGTTCCAGCTGTTCGTCATCTACTTCGGCGTGCCGCGGCTCTGGGCCACCGGCGAGTTCCCCTTCACGGACTGGGCGATCCCGGCCGCGATCATCGGGCTCACGCTGAACCACGGCGCGTACGTCGGCGAGGCGATCCGCGGCGGGATCGACGCCGTCCCGAACGGCCAGATGGAGGCGGCCCGGTCGCTCGGGATGTCCCGCGTGATGGCGCTGCGGCAGGTCGTCCTCCCGCAGGCGTGGCGCAACGCGCTCGCGGCCATCGGCAACGACCAGATCATCCTCGTGAAGGACACCTCGCTGCTGACCGTCATCGCCGTCCCGGAGATCATGAGCGTGTTCCGAAACATCAACAGCAACCAACTGGACCCGTGGACCCCGCTCGTGTGGGTGTGCGTGCTCTACCTCGCGATCACGATGTCGATGAGCCAGCTCGTCAACGGACTGGAGCGCCGGTCGGACTGGGGGTCCGACAGCCGGATGTTCGGTCGGCTGTCGGGGCTCGGCTCCGGCGACGACGACGGGGGTGAGGAGGCGTGACCGGTCCGCTCGTCGAGTTTGACGGCGTCGACAAGTCGTTCGGCGACACGCAGGTGCTGTACGACGTCGACGTCGATGTCGACGAGGGAGAGGTCGTCGTCGTCATCGGACCGTCCGGGTCCGGGAAGTCGACGCTGCTCCGGTGTGCGAACCGGTTAGAGGAGATTCAGGGCGGCGACATCCGGCTCGACGGCCGGTCCGTGATCGAGACGGACGTCAACGAGATCCGACAGCAGATCGGGATGGTGTTCCAGTCGTTCAACCTCTTCCCGCACAAGACCGCGCTGGAGAACGTCGCGCTCGCCCCGGAGAAGGTGAAAGGCGAGCCGGAGGGCGAGGCGAAGCGGGCCGCGTCCGACCTCCTCGACCAGGTCGGGCTCGCCGATCAGGCCGAGTCGCACCCGGGCGCGCTCTCGGGCGGCCAGCAGCAGCGCGTCGCCATCGCCCGCGCGCTCGCGATGGAGCCGCGGGTGATGCTGTTCGACGAGGTGACGAGCGCGTTGGACCCCGAGCTCGTCGGCGAGGTGCTCGACGTGATCGAGGGACTCGCGGCCGACGGGATGACGATGGTCCTCGTCACCCACGAGATGGGCTTCGCCCGCGAGGTCGGCGACCGGATCGTCTTGATGGCCGACGGCCGAGTCGTTGAGCGGACCGAGACGCGGTCCTTCTTCGACGAGCCGTCGACGGACCGCGGTCAACAGTTCCTCTCGCGACTGCTGTAGGCCGCGCTCAGAACTCGGTAACGACCGCCACGCCCGCCACCTCGTACTCGTCCATCGCCGCGAGCCGGCCCGACACCTCCGGCAGTGACAGTTCGCGAGCGACCAGGGCGCCGGGGTCGATCCCCGTCGACTCGATCAGCGCGAACAGGTCCGGGTAGCTCGTCGGCGGCATCCCGCGCGAGCCGAGGAACGAGATCTCCCACCGGGTCATCCAGTCGGTCGGGAGCGACACCTCGCCGCGTTCGGCGTCCGTCGTGAGCCCGACTTGGACGTGGGTGCCTCGGGGACGCAGCGACCGGACGGAGTTCCGACAGGTCTCGGCGATCCCCAGAGCGTCGAGCGAGATGTCGGCGCCGCCGTCGGTGAGGTCGCGGATTTGCTCGGGGACCGAACTTTCCTCCGGCAACGACCCCAGAGTCACGCTCTCGTCGGCGCCGAGCTCGCGAGCGAGCGAGAGGGCCGCGTCGTCGATGTCGACCGCGATCACGCGCGCGCCGAGCGCCGCGGCGATCTGGACCGCGGAGAGGCCGACGCCCCCGCAGCCGTGGACGGCGACCGCGTCGCCGCCGCTGACGTTCGCGCGCTCGGCGAGCGCGTGGTACGCCGTCATGTACCGACAGCCGAGCGCCGCGGCCGCGGTCGCGCCGAGCCAGGTGGGGCGCCCGACGAGGTTGTAGTCGGCGGCCGGCACCGCCACTCGCTCCGCGAACGCGCCCGGGGCGGCGGCCTCGAACCCCAGCGCGCGGCCGTCCTCGCAGACGTTGCCGGCCCCGCGGCGGCAGTGGGGGCACGTCCCGTCGCCGAGCGAGAAGGGGACGACCACGCGGTCGCCCGGGCGGAACCGGTCGACCTCGTCGCCGACCGCGACGACCTCGCCGGCCGGCTCGTGGCCGAGCACTTGGCCGCGCGGGACGCGGTCGTCCGCCCACTCCCCGTGACCGGCCCACGCGTGCCAGTCGCTGCGGCAGACGCCGCAGGCCTCCACGCGGACGACGGCGCCGTCGGGCTGCGGTTCGGGGTCGGGAAGCTCGCGAACCGCGAGCGGCTCCCCGTGGTCTCGAAGGATCGCAGCGCGCATACGGCGATCAATCGGCGGACGCGACAAAGGTCTCTCGGCGGTTCCGCTTCCGCGATCGATTTTTTCGTGTTATTTTGACTTGATCTCAGTGTATGACAAGTGATAGTTGAGTAATGTTTATGTGGACCGAGTAATCTGGTTGACACGTGTCACGACCGATGAAGCGACGGCCCGGGATCGCCTACCGCCGACCCGAGGGGGACCCCTCTCGGTTCGTGATCGAGGCGGGAGACGATCCGCGGGTCCACGCCCCGGAGCGGCCGGACGGCGGTTGGCTCGACTGCGTGGCCGACGAGGACCGCGACCGTCTCCGGGAGGCGCTCGAGACCGACCCCGTCGACGTGGTGTACCGCGTCGCGTCCGACAGTGAGCCGCAGTGGGTCCACGAGCGTGGCCGGGCGACCGAACGCGGCGACGTGGCGGGGTACCTCTTCCCCGCCGACGAGCGCGTCGAGCGTCGCAAACGGCTGGAACGACAGCGCGAGCGGCTGGAGGAGTTCGCGAGCGTCGTGAGCCACGACCTCCGGAACCCCCTCTCCGTCGCGGTCGGAAACATCGAACTGGCCGACGACCTCGACGGCGACGCGTCGACGGAGCAGCTGGACCGCGCCCTCGACGCCCTCGACCGCATGGACCACCTCATCGGCGACGTCCTGACGCTGGCGCGCGAGGGGAAAACGGTTCAGGCGACCGAGCCGACCGACCTGCGGTCGGTCGTCGAGAGCGCGTGGCGGACGACGGGCCGACCGGCCGACGCCGCGCTCGTCGTCGACGCACCGCTCCCGACGATCCGGTCGGACGCGGACCGGCTCCGACAGGCGCTCGAGAACCTCTTCCGTAACGCGATCGAACACGGGACCCCGGACGAACCCGGCTCGGCCGGCACCGGCGGCGACGAGTCGGACCCAGACGAGCGCGGCGCGCCGAGGACGTTCGCCTCGGGAGCGGGGTCGCAGGCCGACGGCACTCCCTCGGACCCCGACGAGGCCGCGGTCCGCGTCCGGGTCGGGCGGACGCGCGAGGGGTTCTACGTCGCTGACGACGGGCCCGGGATCGACCCCGACCAGCGAGACGCCGTCTTCGATGCTGGACACACCACCGCGAAGGACGGGACGGGCTTCGGGCTCGCCATCGTCGAGCGAATCGCCGAGGCGCACGGGTGGACCGTCTCGGTGACGGAGGGCCGGGAGGGCGGCGCGCGGTTCGAGTTCTGCCGCGTGGATGCGATCGAGCCTGCGGGCGTGAGCGACGGCGGTTCGGGGCCGAGTTCGTCCCCCCTCAGCGGCAGCGGGAACCGGTGAACTACCCCCGAGACCGGCTCACATGAAGTCGGTCAGCCCGGCCTGATCGTCGTCTTCCTCCTCGTCGGCCGCTTCGTCAGCGGCCGCGCCGTCCGCCGAGTCGCGCTGGTCGCTCCCGTCGGCGGTCGCCTCGGAGCCGTCGCGGTCCGGGTCGTCGGGCGCGCCCGAGTCGCTCTCGTCGTCTCGGCGGTCGGCCGCGGCGTGCGCGAAGGCGCCGTCCGCGTGCTCCTCGATCAGTTCCTCGCGGCGGGCCTGCGCGTCCTCGACGATCGACGCGACCTTGTTCGTCGACTCGCCGGAGCCGGTAACGAAGGCGACGCCCGCCTCGTCGAGGTCGTATGCGGCCGCCATCGCGACGGTCAGCTCGCGGGGCTTACAGTGGTGCGTGACGGTCTTGAGGAACGGGAGCACCTCGCGTCTGGCGGTCGCGACGCTACAGCCGCTCGCGGCCGCAATCTTGTCGACGACCTCGTCGGCGGTCGCGTCCGACGACGACCAGAACTGCGGGCGGCCGTACCGGGTCCAGCCCCCCTTCTCGCCGTCGCGGGCGGACGCGACGCCCGCCGCCGCGTTGTCGGTCGCGTACCGCCAGTAGGAGTAGTTCTGCGTGGCGCGGACGCGGCCGAGCCACACGTCGGCGTTCGCGAGGAAGTCGTACGCGCGAACCGCCGCCGCCGGCTCGTACACGTCGAGGACGTTGTTCTCGATCCACGCCGTCAGGTCGTCCGGGGTCTCGTCGACGGCGTACGCCGACCGGAGCGCCTCCTCGGCGGACTCCTCTTTCAACACGGCGTCGAGGAACGGGAACAGCCCCAGCGCCTTGTCGCGGTCGCCGGTGACCACGTCCTCGACCGTGATCGAGTCACGCCCCTGCGTCGCGGCTTGGAGGTCGTTGACCGCGCCTCGGAGGTCGCCGCGGTTCCCCTCCGCGATCCGCTGGAGGGCGTCGGAGTCGAACTCGATTCCCTCCTTGCGGCAGACGTCGCGGAGGACGGGGACGATGGAGCGCGCGGAGACGTCGCGGAACTCGATCTCCTGGGTCGCGTTCCGGAGCCCCCGCGACATGTCGTAGTAGTCGTTGGCGATGAGCACGATGGGCTGGCCGGACTCCTTGACCAGCTTCGTGATCGCCGAGGCGCCGCCGCGGTCGTAGTTGCCGTGGATGTTGTCCGCCTCGTCGACGATGACGAGCTGTCGCGAGGCGGTGTCGCCGCCGGCCGCGCCGCCGCCGGCCGCGCTCCCGCTGAGGGTGGCGTTCCGCGCGGCCCGGCCCGCGAACCGCTCGATGACGTCGGCGGTGCGCTGGTCGGAGGCGTTCAGCTCCACCGTCTCCCACCCCATGTCGTTCGCGAGCGCGTGCGCCGCGCTCGTCTTCCCGACGCCGGGGCTGCCGTGGAGGACGACCGCCTCGTGATGGTCGTCCCACGAGCGGGCCCACTCCGCGAACGCGTCGCGGGCCTTGTCGTTGCCGCGCACCTCCGAGAGCGTGCTCGGGCGGTACTTCTCCGTCCAGTCGGCCATTACCGAAGCAAGGAGCGAGCCGCGTTTAGTGGTTGCGGAGCGACCGGCGCCGCCCTTACGCCCCCTCGTCGGACGGCGGTCGCTCCGAGAGCCGATCGAACCGGTCCTGCGCCGCCTCGGCGCGACGCTCCGTCTCCTCGGGCTCGTACGAGGCGGCCTCGATACGCCCGCCGTCGAGCGTCACCGACAGGACCGCGTCGGCATGCCCTCCGTCCGGCGGAAGCCGCGAGGCGTCCAGCACCGCGTCCCCCACCTCGTCGCCGTCGCGCTCGAAGAACACGGTCGCGAGCCCGTCCTCGACGCCGTCCACGACCGCGGTGTACTCGCCGTCGGGGAGATCGATACCGGTCATTCGTAGCTCACCGCAAGCACGCGTTCCCCGGCGGCGTTCGAGAGTATCACCGTGTCGCCGGCGTTGTTCCAGACCGGCGACCCCGCCCCCCAGTACAGTTCGGCGTCGGTGTCTGCGCCGCTCCCCGTCCGGAGCGTCACCGTCGCGCCCGCGTCGAGCGTGTATCCCTCCGGGAACGCGTAGCTGTGCGCCGCCTCGTCCGCGACCGTCCACCCGGACAGGTCGATCGGCTCGTCGCCCGCGTTCTCGAAGATCACGTACTCGTCGTTCAGGTTCTCGCCGTCGTCGCCCTCGGCGTCCGCGTTGATCGCCGCGACTTCCAAGGCTGCGGCCGGATCGGTCGACGCCGTCTCGTCCCCTCCGTCAGTGTCGCCGCCGTCGTCGTCGGCGTCGCTGTCGTCGTCGCCTCCGCCTCCGGAACCGCCGTCGACCGGGTCGCCGCCGAGCCGAGCGCGTTCGACGACCTCGCCGCCTGCCCCGGGTTCGATCGGCTCGCCGTCGCGCACCGCGAGCGGGTCGGTGGGCGCGTCGCGCTGCGTCCGCACGGAGACGCCGTTCCCGTCGCTCACGAGGACGACGGTCCCGTGCGTCGCGGTCCAGTAGGTCGGGAGCGACCGGTCCGCGAACCGCCGGAGGACCTCCTCTGTCGGGTGACCGTACTGGGAGTCGTACGCGCTCGACACGACGACCGCCCGCGGTCCCACCGCGTCGAGGAACGGGCCGCTCGACGAGCTCGACGAGCCGTGGTGGCCGGCCTTCAGCACGGTCGACTCCAGTTCCGACCCGTACGCGTCGATCAGGTACGCTTCTTGATCGTCTTCGGCGTCGCCGGACAGCAGGAAGCTCGTCTCGCCGTGGGTGAGCCTGAGCACGACGCTGTTCTCGTTGCGCGCTTCGCCTTCGAGGTACGGCTCGGGCGGCCCGAGCACGTCGACGCCGACCGCGCCGAACGAGATCGCGTCGCCCTCGTGCGTCTCGTACAGCGTCACGTCGTGCTCCTCGACCGCGTCGAGGTACTCGGCGTAGGTCTGCGTGCTCGCGGCGATGCCGGGGTCGTAGACGGCACCGATCCCGTCGGCCTCCGTCTCGTAGTGCTCGATGATCGCCGCGTTGCCGCCGATGTGGTCCGCGTCGTTGTGCGAGGTGACGAGGTGGTCGATCCGCGTGATGTCGTGCCGCCGGAGGTACTCCAGCACGTACTCGCCGTCGTCGTTGTAGTGACCCGTGTCGACGAGCATGGTCGCTCCCTCCGGCCCGACGACGAGCGTGCTGACCGACTGCCCGACGTTGATGAAGTGGACCTCGACGGTGCCGTTCGCCGCCTCGGCCGCCGTCTCGTCGCCCGCGTCCGGTCCCGTCGGCGCCTGATCGCCGGGTACCGCGCCGGCACAGCCCGCGAGGAAGATGATCCCCGCGAGCAGGAGGATCCGGAATGCACCGCCCGTTCGTTTCATGTTTCGTTGATATTCTACACGGGCAAAGAGGTACGCATCCGTTACCGACCCGCACGTGTACTGTCCCGGATCGCGTCGCACCGTCCGCGAAGAGCGACAGCGGTCGCGCTAGCCGCATCCGGACGGTCCGCGTAGAATTCCGTATGGGACCGCTGAGAGTCGAACTCAGGTCATACGGACCCCATCCGCATAGGATACCACTACCCCACGGTCCCTGACTACACGCTGAAAAACGACGGTCCGGTAATTAAGGACTTCGCTTCAGTCGTCGCCGTCCCGCGGGACCACGAGGTCGCCCGCGTCCCGCACCGCGAGGCTCCCGATCGCGTCGCCCTCGTAGACGGCCAGCCCCTCGGCGCGACCGAGGACGTACCCATCGCGGTCCGCCTCGACCGTCCCGCGCTCCGCGCCCGCGGCGTCGACCACGCTCGCGAGGACATCTCCCTCGTCGAACGCGTCCCCGGCCGCCACCCGGTGCCGGACGAGTCCGGAGATATCGGTCGTCGGCCCGCGGAAGCGCCGCACGGGAAACTCGACAGGGGCCGGGGCCACGCCGACCCCGGGCTCGCTAGCCGACTCGGGTACTTCGTCAAGGAGCCCGAGTTCGACCGCGACGCCGACGACGCCCGCGACGCCAGCGTCGAGGAGCGCGTCGTCGACGACGCTGTGGGCGCCGAGCTCCGCCGTGAACGCCGGGATCCCCGCCTCGTTGAGTACGGCGCCCGCGGTCGATCGCTGGAGGTTCTCTTCGACGTACTCTGCGGCGGGATACTCCCGGACCACCGGAAGCCCGAACGCCTCGACGAGTCGGCCGAGGTCCTCAGAGAGCGCGGCCGCCTCGGCCTCATTCCGTCGGTCACCGTACAGCACGCGGTCGCGGATGGCGAACGGCTCGCTACCGACGCCCGCGGTGTGACAGTCGATCAGTGCGTCCGCGGTCGCGTCGGTGCCGACCGCGTCGACTGAGAACTCGTTCCCCTCGTCCGACGACTCGCCGGTGATCGCGGCGTACAGCCGGGCGTCGATCCGCTCTTGGAGCTTCGGCGGGCGGGCCGACTCCGCGTCGGCGGCCGGGAAGTGCCGGTTCGGGTCCTCGTCGGCGTAGTACGTCTCTCGCGCGTTCCGGCGCAGGCCGGCCGGGGAGACGACGGGCACGACGACGACAACGCCGGCGAGGTCGGCGAGGCGGTCGCCGAAGGTCGCGACCGCGTCCTGGACGACCGCGACGCCCGTCGCCTCGTCGCCGTGGACGCCGCCGGTGAGCCACAGCGTCGGCCCGTCGGCGGCACCGTTCGCGACCGCGACCGGGAGCCGTTCCGTGCCGCCGGTCGGCAGGTCCCCGACCGTGAGCCACCCGCGGTCAAGCGTTCCGGGCTCGGCGCTCGCGCTCCCGACGGCTACCACTCCGCCTCCGTCTGCGTCCGGCTCGTCCATGTCCGCATCTGGGGGCGGCGAATTTATAAAAGAACGCGCTCCAAGGCGACAACCGTCCCGTTCTCGGCGTCCGGGTCGCCGACGACGCGCCCGAGGCAGACCGCGGTGCCGTCCGGCGTGAAGCACGCGGCGAGCGGCGGGTCCGGGTCCGTGTCGCGGTCAGTCGGCGCGTCGCCATCCGTGTCGGTCGGCGCGTCGCCATCCGTGTCGGTCGGCGCGTCGCTATCGTTCGACGCGTCGTCGCTATCGTTCGACGCGTCGTCGCGGACCGCCGCCGGGATCGCCGCGTCGTCGACGTCGATCACGCCGGGCGCGTACACGGGAGCCCCGGTCGCGACGCTGCGGGCGGCCGACCGGGCGACCGTCACCGCGGGGAGGTGGGCGAGGGCGTCCTCCGCCGGGCGGACCACCTCGCGGAGGAGCGCGTCGTCGCCGTCCCCGGCCCACGCGAGCGCGTCCACGAGGTCCTGAAGCGTGCGGAGGTCGCGGTCGTCGAACGGATCCGTGGCGCTGCGCCGGAGGTGTCCCATGTGCGCGCCGCCCCCCGTCGCGAGTCCGATGTCGTGACACAGCTTCCGGACGTACGTCCCCGACTCGCAGCGGATCCGGAGGAGCGCCCGGCGGTCGGCGACCTCCAGCAGGTCCAACTCGTGGACCGTCCGCGTGCGGAGCCGACGGCTCACGGCGCTCTTCCGCGGCGGCTTCTGGTAGATCTCGCCCTCGAACTCGGCGACGACTTCCCGGAAGTCCGACGGGGGTGACCCGTGGAGCTCCAGCACCGCGACGTACTCCTTTGCCCCTTCGAGGAACACCTGCGCCATGCGCGTCGCGTCGCCGGTCAGCATGGGGAGACAGCCAGTGACCTTCGGATCGAGGGTCCCCGAGTGAGCGACGCCGCGGGTCGGCGGCCCCTCGGGGTCGAGCGTCGCGAGCGTCTCGTCTATGGCGTCCCGCACCCACGCCGACACTTGGTGCGAGGAGGGCCCGGCGGGCTTGTCGAGGTTGACGACGCCGAACCGGAGCAGCTCCGGCACCGACCGCTCTCCGGGAGGCGCTCTAAGCGGGTCGGGGTCGGCGTCGGAAGGATCTGTCATGCGGAGGTCAGTCGCGGGTTCAGAAGTCGTACACGACGCCGTCGACGGGCGCTTTCCCCTCGTCGTCGTCGGGGTCGTACGCTTCGACGGTCGCGACGAGGACGTCGAGGAAGCGCTCGGGCCCCCAGCGGGCGGTGTTGTACGCGGCGTCGTAGATCGAGAGGTCTTCGATGTCGATGTTGTAGTACTCCCGGTACCGCTTGCGCTCGGAGGCCTCGCGGCGCTCCGTCTCCGTTCGCGCGCGGTCGGTCGGCTTCGCCTCGCGCTCCGCGATCCGCTCCGCGCGGACCGACAGCGGCGCGTCGAACCAGAACCGGAAGTCGGCGTGGTCGGCCGCGAGCCACCCGGCGAGCCGCGATTCGAGGACCACGTCGTCGCGCTCGACGGCGATCTCGCGGAGCCGGCGGTCGAGGTCGCGGTCGATCTGCGGGTCCTCCTCGGCGAACTCGTTGAACTCGACCGGCGTCATGTCGCGTTCGGCCGCCATCTCGCGGAAGATGTCGCCGCCGGAGACGTGCCCGAGACCGAGCGCGTCCGCCAGCTGGACGGCGTTGGTGCTCTTCCCGCTTCCAGGCGGGCCGGAGACGGTGATCAACATATCACCACTGCGCGGGTGTCGTTCAAAACGGTTGTCGTTCGGCTGCGGGAGCGCGCGCCCGTCGGCGCCCGTGTCGAGGACTCGCTCGCCGTCACCGACCCGGCTCGCTCACGCCTCGGGGTCGGCCGTCGCGGCCGTCATCGACCAGACGGCGACGAGGCCGAGCAGGAGCGCGGGGACAAGCGGCAGCACGAGGTACGTGGCGAAAAAGGGGAGCCCGAACCACCCGGCCGCGTACGGATACGCGTAGATGATCCCGGGGATGACGATAGCGCAGACGAAAAGCGCCGCCGTCAGCGCCCACCCCTCGCGGCCGAAGCCGTCGGCCGCCGGCTCCCGACCGGCCGACTCCGACGGCCCCGTACCGTCGGCGCCGCCGCTCTCGCCCTCCGGGGCGTGGACATAGCCGCCGTCGGTAGTGCCGTCGGCGCCCGCGGCCGCGTCGCGATCGGCCGCGTCGCCGTCGGCCGCGTCGGTCTCAGAGCTCACTGTCGGGTCTAACCACCACTTTGCCAAAGCCCTCACGATTCTCGATCATCTCGTGTGCGCGCGCGGCCTCGCTCATCGGGAGGACCTCCCGGACGCGGGGCTCGAAGGACCCGTCCCAGACCAGTTCCAGGACATCGTCGACCTCGCCCGGCGTCGCCATCGTCGAGCCGATGACGGAGAGCTGGTTCCAGAAGATTCGGTTGAGCCCCGCGCCCGGGTTCGGGCCGGTGGTCGCGCCGCAGGTGACGAGCCGGCCGCCCTTCGCCATCGACTTCAGCGAGTTCGGGTAGGTCGCCTCGCCGACGTGGTCGACGACGACGTCGACGCCTCGTTTGCCGGTGAGCGCCGCGATCTCGTCCGCGAAGTCGTTCGCCTCGTAGTCGATGACGTGGTCGGCGCCGCAGTCCTCGGCGTGCGCGAGCTTCTCCTCGGTGGAGGCGGTCGCGAACACCTCACAGCCCGCGTGGTCGGCGATCTGGACCGCGGCGTGGCCGACGCCGCCGGAGGCGCCCAAGACGAGCACCTTCTCGCCCGCCTCGATGTCCGCGCGCGTCTGGAGCATCCGCCACGCGGTCTGGAACACGAGCGACGCGGAGCCGGCGACCTCCCAGTCGACGCCGTCGGGGACCGGGACGAGGTTCTCGGCCGGGACCGACGCCTTCTCGGCGTGGACGCCGCGGACGTGTTCGCCGATGATGTGGAAGGAGACGCACAGCGACTCCTCGCCGTTCCGGCAGAACTCGCAGTTGCCGCAGGAGACGCCGGCGCTCACGGCGACGTGGTCCCCAGGCTCGAAGCGCGTCACGCCCTCACCGACGGCCTCCACGACGCCCGCGGCGTCGCTCCCCGGGATGTGCGGCATCTCCACGTCGATGCCGGGCATTCCGCGGCGAGTCCAGACGTCGAGGTGGTTCAACGCCCCCGCCTTGACGTCGACGAGCACCTCGCCGCGGTCGGGGTCGGGCTCGGGGAACTCGCCGTACTCGATCACGTCGCGGTCGCCGTGGTCGGCGAACTGAACGGCCTTCATATTCGGACCCTCCCGCGGGACCCACTAAACAGTACGCCTCACGGAAACGAGCGACGCGACCATCGAACCGGCGCGGCCACCGGACTGACGCGACCATCGAACCGGCGCGGCCCGCGGGACGACGCTCGCAGCCACCGTGCGAGTCGCCCACAGCGACCCGACCGTTTCGTGATGTTTAAGTACCGAAAGCGGAAGCATACGAACGCACGAACTGTAGGGGCGTAGGGCCCCGAGTCCGAGAGGGCGATGATACAACGCGGGTTGCGGTAGCCAAGCCTGGCCCAAGGCGCAGGGTTGCTAACTCTGTGGCGTCACTGCCTCCGGGGTTCGAATCCCCGCCGCAACGCTCGAACGGACGAGTACCGCCGGATCGCGCCGGTAGGGCTCACCACAACCAACACATGAGCACGGAAGAACCACAGGACGACTCGCCGGAGGAGGAGGAAGACCTCCAGTACTTCGTTCGGATCGGGGGCGCGGACCTCGACGGGACGAAGACGGTCGAGCGAAGCCTGTCCGAACTCGACGGCATCGGCACGCGCACGGCGCGGCTGGTCGCCGAGAAGGCCGACGTGGACCGAAACGCCACGTTCGGGCTCCTCGACGAGGAGGATATCGACGCGGTGGTCGACATCGCCGAGAACCTCGAAGACCACGTCCCGTCGTGGATGACGAACCGACAGAACGACTTCTTCACCGGAGAGACGACGCACCTCGTCGGCACGGACGTCAACGAGAAGCGGCGCCACGACATCAACCGGATGAAGATCATCGAATCGTACAAGGGCGTGCGCCACAAGCGCGGGCAGAAGGTCCGCGGCCAGCGCACCAAGTCCACGGGTCGCTCGGAGGGGACCATCGGGGTCAACGTCGAGGAGATCCGCGAGGAGATGGAAGACGACGAGGGCGGTGACGACGAATGAGCACCGGAAAGAACACCAAGGGCTACGAGACGCCGAACCACCCGTATCAGGGCGAGCGCATCGCCGAGGAGTCCGACCTCCTCTCGCGGTACGGTCTGAAGAACAAAGAGGAGTTCTGGCGCGCCCAGTCCGAGCTGCGCAACATGCGCCGAGAGGCCCGACGGCTGCTCGGCGAGGCGCAGGGTGACGTCGACGCCGCACAGGACGCCGGCGCGGAGTTCGTTACGCGGCTCCGCCGGATCGGCATCCTCGGCGACAACGACGACATCTCGACGGTCCTGTCGCTCGACGTGACCGACCTGCTGGAGCGTCGCCTCCAGACGGTCGTCTACCGACAGGGCTTCGCCTCCTCAACCCAGCAGGCCCGCCAGTTCATCGTCCACGGCCACATCACCGTCAACGGCGCCCGCGTCACGCGCCCGTCGGTGAAGGTGGACGTCGACGACGAGGGCGCCATCGCCTTCGACGAGACGAGCCCGCTCGCGGACGATCTCCACCCCGAGCGCGCGGAGTCACAGGAGTAACCAACCATGAGTGAATCCGAGGACGGAAAGTGGGGCATCGCCCACGTGTACGCGTCGTTCAACAACACGCTCATCACGGTCACCGACGAGACGGGCGCCGAGACGATCGCCAAGTCGTCCGGCGGCACCGTGGTGAAGCAGAACCGCGACGAGGCGTCGCCGTACGCCGCCATGCAGATGGCGGAGGTCGTCGCCGAGCGCGTCAAGGACGCCGGTCTGGAGGGCGTGCACGTTCGCGTGCGCGGTCCCGGCGGCAACCTCAACAAGTCCACCGGTCCCGGTGCGCAGGCGACGATCCGCGCGCTCTCGCGGGCGGGCGTCGAGATCGGGCGCATCGAGGACGTCACGCCGATCCCGCACGACGGGACGAAGGCGCCGAAGAACAAGCGAGTCTGACATGACCGAAGACGAATTCGACGTCCAGTACGTCGAACGGGACGAACGCAGCGCGCGGGTGCTGATCCGCGGGCTCACGCCGGCGTTCGCCAACGGCATCCGCCGCGCGATGATCGCCGACGTCCCGACGTTCTCGATCGACACCGTCCGGTTCGTCGAGAACTCCTCGGTCATGTTCGACGAGATGATCGGCCTGCGGCTGGGGCTCGTGCCCCTGACGACGCCGCTCGACGACTTCGATATCGGCGACGAGGTCACCCTCGCGCTCGACGTCGAAGGTCCGGCGACGGCGTACTCCGGCGACATCGAGAGCAGCGACCCGCTCGTCGAGGTCGCCGACGAGAACGTTCCGATCATCGAGCTGAAGGAGGGACAGCGGTTGGAGTTCGAGGCCGACGCGGTCCTCGACACCGGCAAGGAGCACGCCAAACACCAGGGCGGCGTCTCTGTCGGCTACCGCCACCTCCAGCGCGTCTCGGTCGAGGGCGACCGCGGCGAGTTCGACGACGACGAGCCGAACATCCTCCGCGGCGTCATCGAGACGCCGGACGGGGAGATCGAGCTCACGGACGAGTTCGACAACGACCTCTCGGAACGGTTCCCCGGTAAAGAGGTCGCGGTCGAGGACGTGCCGGGCGCGTTCGTCTTCCACATCGAGACGGACGGCTCGTTCGACGTCGAGGAACTGTTGCTCCGCGCGATCGACTCCATCGAGGAGCGCGCGGACGAACTACAGACGAAAGTCGCAGTATAAGGAAATGACGGCCCTTCGAACCACCCCCCTGACCGTCGCCCCCGCCGGCAGCCGCGGCGCCGCTCCGACCGACGGAGCGCCCGCGGCCGACCGCGGGGACGCCGGGACCGAAAGTGGTTTGAAGGGAGCCGGAATACGGTGGAGTGTACGCAGGGATAGCCAAGTCAGGCCAACGGCGCAGCGTTCAGGGCGCTGTCCTGTAGAGGTCCGCAGGTTCAAATCCTGCTCCCTGCACTCCGTTTTCCACGAACTCTCCGTTCAGGAGGGACAGCTATGAGTAGCAAGACGAATCCGAAACTACAGAACCTCATCGCCGATCTGAAGTCGGTCTCGCGTGACTCCGGTGCCAACGTGTGGCAGGACGTCGCCGACCGACTGGAGAAGCCACGGCGCACGCACGCTGAGGTCAACCTGGGCCGTATCGAACGATACGCGCAGGAAGACGAGACGGTCGTCGTCCCCGGCAAGGTGCTGGGCAGCGGTGTGCTCGAAACGAACGTTACCGTCGCCGCCGTCGACTTCTCCGGAACCGCCCGGACGAAGATCGACCAGGCCGGCGAAGCAGTGGCGCTGGAACAGTACGTCGAACAGAACCCCGAAGGAAGCAACGTGCGGGTGATCCGATGAGTCTCGCGAAGATCGACGCGGACGTCGTCGTCGACGCCCGCGACTGTATCCTCGGTCGCGTCTCCTCGGAGGTCGCCCAGCGCGTCCTCGCCGGGGAGACCGTCGCCGTCGTCAACGCCGAGCGCGCCGTCATCACCGGCAACGAGGAGGCGACGATGGAGACGTACCACAAGCGCGCGGAGCTCGGCTCGGACAGCGGGCCGTACTACCCCAAGCGCCCCGACCGAATCTTCAAGCGCGCCATCCGCGGCATGCTGCCGTACAAGTCGGAGGACGGCCGCGAGGCGTTCTCGAACGTGCGCGTGTACGTCGGGAACCCCTACGAGCGCGACGAGGACGTCGAGAGCGTCGTCCTCGACGGCACCTCGCTCGACCGCCTCTCGAACATCAAATTCACCACGCTCGGGGAGATCTCCGAGTCTCTGGGAGCCAACGTCACATGGTAACGAACACCTCAGGCAAGAAGAAGACGGCCGTCGCCCGCGCCACCGTGCGCGAGGGCGAGGGTCGCGTTCGCATCAACTCCCAGCCAGTCGAGCTGGTCGAACCGGAGCAGGCGCGGCTCAAGATGCTGGAGCCGTTCCGCATCGCGGGCGAGGAGCTCCGCGACGGCGTCGACATCGACATCGACGTCGAGGGCGGCGGCTTCAGCGGGCAGGCGGACGCGACGCGGACCGCCATCGCCCGCGGCCTCGTCCAGCACCTCGGCGACGCCGAGCTGCGCGACGCGTACATGAACTTCGACCGCACCCTGCTGGTCAACGACGTGCGCCAGTCCGAACCCAAGAAGTGGGGCGGACCCGGCGCGCGCGCTCGCTACCAGAAGTCCTACCGCTGAGGTGATCCAGTCATGATGATCCCCGTCCGGTGTTTCACGTGCGGCAACGTCGTGGGTGAACACTGGGAAGAGTTCAAAGAGCGGGCTCGCGAGGGCGACGAAGACCCCGGCGAGGTGCTCGACGACCTCGGGGTCGACCGGCACTGCTGCCGGCGCATGCTGGTGAGCCACCGCGACCTCGTGGACGTCGTCTCGCCGTACCAGTAACCATGTCAGGACAGCGATACAATCGATACGAGAAGGCACGCATCCTCGGCGCGCGAGCGCTACAGGTGTCCTACGGGGCGCCCGTGCTGATCGACACGGACCAGACGGAGCCGATACTCGTCGCCGCGGAGGAGTACGACGCGGGCGCGCTCCCGTTCACCGTGCGGAGGGAATCCAACTAATGACCCGAATTACCAGCGTCTCGTTGCGTCGCGTGCTCGACTCGCGCGGAAACCCGACGGTCGAGGCCGACGTGCTCACCGAGTCCGGCGGCTTCGGCCGTGGGGCGGCGCCTAGCGGGGCCTCGACCGGGGAGTACGAAGCGATCGAACTGCCGGCGAGCGAGTCCATCGCGAAGGCCCGCGAACACGCGGTCCCGCGCCTCGAGGGCGTCTACGCCGGCGACCAGCGCGCGGTCGACAACGCACTCCGCGCCGCCGACGGGACGGACGACTTTTCCGCCATCGGCGCCAACAGCGCGGTCGCCATCTCGATGGCGGCCGCGAAGGCCGCCGCCGACGTGCTCGGCGCACCGCTGTACCAGCACCTCGGCGGGGCGTTCCGCGGCGAGAACTTCCCGATCCCGCTTGGCAACGTCGTCGGCGGCGGAGAGCACGCCAAGGAGGCGACCCACATTCAGGAGTTCCTCGCGGCGCCCGTCGGCGCGCCGAGCGTCTCGGAGGCCGTCTTCGCGAACGCCGCGGTCCACGCGGCGGTCGCGGACGTGTTAGACGAGCGCGGCGTGCCCGCGGCGAAGGGCGACGAGGGCGCGTGGGCGCCCCCCATCTCGGACGCCGACGCGTTCGAGGTCGTCGACGAGGCGGTCGACCGCGTCGAGGAGGACGTGGGCTTCGAGATCCGCTTCGGTCTCGACATGGCCGCGGCCGAACTGTACGACGACGAGGTCGAGGCGTACGTCTACGGCGACGAGACGAAGTCGGCCGACGAGCAGATCGAGTATGTCGCTGGCCTCGTCGACGAGTACGACCTCGCGTACGTCGAGGACCCGCTCGACGAGAACGACTACGAGGCGTTCGCGGACCTGACCGACCGGGTCGGCGACCGGACGCTGATCTGCGGGGACGACCTGTTCGTCACCAACGTCGAGCGGCTCCAGGACGGCATCGACGCCGGCGCGGCCAACAGCATCCTCATCAAGCCGAACCAGATCGGGACGCTGTCGGACGCGTTCGACGCCGTCGAGCTCGCCGCCCGCAACGGGTACGAGACGGTCATCTCTCACCGTTCGGGCGAGACCGAGGACACCACCATCGCACACCTCGCCGTGGCGACCGACGCCGGTTACATCAAGACCGGGACGGTCGGCGGCGAGCGAACCGCCAAGCTGAACGAACTGGTCCGCATCGCGGACGACGCGGTATGACGGGCCCACACCACGCATGAGCGAAGACAACGACGCGGTCGAACTCGACGACGACGCGGAGACCGAGGCGGTCGACGCGGCGGTCGAGGAGGAGGCCGACACGACCGAGGAACCGACCGCCGACGCGGCCGAGACGGCCGCCGACGCCGAGAGCGAGACCGCCGCGGGCGACGACGAAGCGGACGAGGAGGAGGCCTCCCCGTTCGACGACGACGTCATGCCCGACGACGACGTCGACCTGCTGATCCCCGTCGAGGACTACCTCTCCGCGGGTGTCCACATCGGGACCCAGCAGAAGACGAAGGACATGGAGCGGTTCATCCACCGCGTCCGCGACGACGGGTTGTACGTCCTCGACGTGAGCCTGACCGACCAGCGGATCCGCACGGCCGCGGACTTCCTCGCGAACTACAACCCCGAGCAGATCCTCGTCACATCCTCGCGGCAGTACGGTCGGTTCCCGGCCGAGAAGTTCGCGGACGCCATCGGCGCCCGCGCCCGCACCGGTCGCTTCATTCCGGGCACGCTGACGAACCCCGACTACGCCGGCTACATCGAGCCGGACGTGGTCGTGGTCACCGACCCCATCGGCGACGCGCAGGCCGTCAAAGAGGCCATCACCGTCGGTATCCCGGTGATCGCGATGTGCGACTCCAACAACCAGCTGTCGAACGTCGACCTCGTCATCCCGACGAACAACAAGGGTCGGCGCGCGCTGTCGGTCGTCTACTGGCTCCTCGCCAACGAGACGCTCGACCGCCGCGGCGCCGACACGGTGTTCGCCCTCGAAGACTTCGAGGACGAGCTCTAAGCCGGCCGCGTTTTTCTTCGACGCTTCCTGTTTCGTCCGTTCACCGCTCGGAGAGCCGTCGGCGAATCGATCCGCGGCGCGACGCGCTCAGACGATATCGGGCGTGAACGGGTACGAATAGACCCGCCCGTCGTTGGCCTTCACCGTTGCCACGAGGACCAAGACTAGGTCGACGACGCCGATAATCGGGAACAGCAGGAGGCCGATGAACACGAAGCTCAGGACGGCGGCAATCATGAGCGCGGCGAAGACGACGATCTGGAAGTTCAGCGAATTCTTCGCGTTCCGCTCGACGAGTTCGTCGTTGTCGTCCGCGAGGATCAGGAAGAGAATCGGGCCGAGGAACGACGCGAAGAGCGACGAGGCGTGCGACAGCGCCGCTAGCGTCGTGTCCCCGTCGACGGTCCCGTCGCCGGTCTCAGTTGCTGTGGTTGACATAGCGGGATGGCGGTTTCGGAGCAGATTGATAAATTTTCGGAGACCGACCGGAATACACGGAGGCGGCAGTCGACAGCCACGCTCAAGCCGGCGCCCGTCGCCGACTGCGACCGATCGGTCGTCGGTCGGTCCCCCGCTCAGTCGGGCGTCGGCCGGTCCCCCTCTCAGTCGGGCGTCGGCCGGTCCCCCGCTTAGTCGGTCGTCGACGGCTCGCTGTCGGTCGGTTCGTCGACCGCCCCGCCCGTCGTCTCCTCGGGCACGTCGTGGGTCCACCGCGGCTCTATCTCTCGGTTCGCCATCACGATCCGGTCGCCGCCGTCGGTGTCGATCCGCGTCTTCCGGAGTTCGATGGCGGCGACCGTTCCCGTCACGCCCTTCGACTCGACGCGGTAGCCGACGTTGAAGTCCGGGTCCCGCAGGAGGTAGACGCCCGCCACCGTGTCCTCGATCATCTCGGAGAGCGCGTAGGAGACCCCGAGGGCGATGAAGCCGACGGCGGTGCCGAGGCTCGCCGCGATGTCGCCCATGCCGACGACCTTCAGGAACGTGAGCGCGACGCCGAACCAGAGGAACACGGAGACGAGCGTGACGATGAGGTCGCCGACCAGTTCGCGGTCGCCGACGTACAGCCGTTCGATCGACCCGTGGACGACCGAGAGGACGACCCGCACCGTCAGGTACGCCAGCGCGAGGAAGATCAGCCCCGAGAGCAGCCGCGGGACCGCCACGACCAGCCCCTCGACGAAGTTCGAGAGCGAGCGGGAGACGAGCGACGGGATCTGCGTCATGCCGAACCGCACACGGCGGAGAGTGGAAAAGGTGAGGGCGCCGCCGGCTCAGTTCGCGGCCTCGTCGCCGGGCGCCCCGTCCTCGGACAGCGCCGACCGAGCCTCCGCGACGGTCTCGTCCACGCGAGCCCACGCGACGGGCGGCTCGACCGCCTCGAGCTCCGCGTCGAGCGCGTCGAGCCGCTCGCCGAACTCGCCGTCCCGGCCCGGCCGGTCGCCGAGCGCGTCGGCGTGCTCCGCGACCGCGGATTCGAGATCGTCGATCCGCGCGTCCACGTCGTCCGGGAAGGGGGCGCCGTCGCGGTGGGCCCACGCGCGGAGGTCGTCGGCCTCGGCTCGGAGGTCGGCGACGACGAGGTCGAGGACGCGCGTCTGGACGGCGGCGTCGAACCGCCGTCCCGGGTCCGGGTCGTCCGCGTCCCGCAGCGACTCGACGGTCTCGGTGAGGGCCGCGGCGGACTCCTCGGCGGCCTCGACCTCGTCCACGAGCGCGCCGTGACGTCGGTTGGCCGAGCGGAGCCACGCCTCGAACGCCTCCAGTTCGGTTTCGAGGTCGTGGGCGACGCGGACGATGTCCTGCGCTTCGGTGGTTATCTCGTGGAGGGCAACCGCGGCGCGGTACACCGCCACCGGCTCGGCCAGCCCCGACCGCGCCGCGCCGAGGTCGTCGCCGAGCGCCTCCACCTCCGCACGGAGGTCGTCCAGCCGGTCCCCGAACGCCCGCCGGCGGACAGTGACGACCTCGAGGTCCGGCGCGTCGTCGGCGGCGGCGGTCGCCTCGTCGTGGGTCCGCGTCGCGAGGTCGACCCGCGTCTCCGCTGTCGCGAGTATCTGCGACACGTCGGTGACGCTCGACTCGATCGCCGCGGACGTCACCCTCCCGTCGTCGGTGAAGGGTTCGAGCCAGGTCCGGATCGACTCCGGTTCCTCGCCGGTCCGGTCGGCCACAGACTCGACGAGTTCGTCGAGGGGCGTCTCCGCGGGCGCGCTCTCACTCATACGGCCGGATTCGGCGTAGTACGGTGTATACCTTCCTAAGAGCGGTGTGTTCGGGGACAGAGGCGAACAGAGCGGTACGTGGTGGTATATAGCTGTCAGAACCGTCTCTTGTACTCACCACCGATACTGTGGACTCTTCGCGTGACAAGAGGTGACTATATTAAAAATATAAACCAGTTTAATAGACTTGCCCGTTGCCACGCCTGATGTCAGACCGGAACTGGGTCGACGGCGGCGTGTCGCGGCGGAAAGTTCTCATCACGTCCGGAGCGCTCGGAACCGCCGGGTTGGCGGGCTGTAGCGGAAGCAGCGACGGCGGCGGCGGCGACGGCGGGGACGGTGGCTCCGGCGGCTCCGGTGGCGACGGCGACGACGGCTCCGGGCAGAGCACGGCGCTGCTCAACGCCGAGGGCTCCTCGACGGTGTACCCAATCTCGAACACGGGGAGCTCATACTGGAACTCCAACGCCCCGCCGAGCGACGGCGAGTACTGGGGCGCGAACGACGAGGGCTCGGTGCCCGGCTGGGACCAGCTCTCCGCCGACGGCGCGGACGACATGCTCATCGCCGACTACTTCGCAGCGAAGTTCGGCTTCGAGCCGACCGACCAGCGCTCTTCGCCGCCGTTCCCGACGACGGTCGGCCTGAGCCACTCCGGGACCGGCTGTGAGGCCGTCACTGACGGCCTCGTCGACATCGGCAACTCCTCCGGGCCGATCACGGCGGAGCTCGACTGGACCGAGGAGAAGGCCCAGAACACAGTCGTCGACAACGTTGTCGGTCGCGATGGCCAGCCGGTCGTCGTCAGCTCCGACGTCTCCGACGCCGGCGTCGCGCAGCTGACCGGCGAGGAGATCCGCGGCATCTACCAGAACGAGATCACCAACTGGAACGAGATCGACGGGGTCGACTACGATCAGGAGATCTACGCTATCGGCCGCGCCGAGGGCTCCGGGACGGACACCTCGTTCCGCCTGAACATGCTCGGCGCCGCCGACGCCTCGATGTCGGGCGTCGACACGCGCTTCGGGCAGAACCAGCAGGTCGCGCAGGCCGTCTCCCAGAACGAGGGCGCCATCGCGTACATGGCGCTCGCGTTCACCAGCGAAACGGTCATCCCGATCTCCATCGAGTTCGACGGCACGCTGTACGAGACCAGCCGCGACGCGGAGAACACCATCTTCGACAGCGAGTACCCGCTCAACCGCGACCTCCACATGTACACGCTCATCGAGGAGAACAACCCCGAAGCCGGCGGCTACGACCGGCGCGAGGCGGCGTTCGTCAATATGTTCCTCAACGAGTTCGGACAGAGCGTCTTCGTCGAGGGGAACAACTACATCCCGCTCCCGACGAGCGACCTCCAGTCGATGAAAGACAAGGTCTCGTCCGTCGCCACGGAGGATCTCATCTCGCCGTAGTCCGACGACCGACGGTCGATCGACCCGAGACGAGCGTCGTCTCGGCCGACTGACCCCCCGCGACCGCCCGTCTCTCCGCGGCCGCCGGCGCTCACGGTACGGACGAACATGGCTTCTACGACACACAACACGCGAATGCTCTCGATAACAGACAGATGCCAACGGTAACAGACGCGCTCGGCGGGCGACTCACCGACGCGCTCGGCGCGCAGCGCAGACGGGTCAGGGAGTTCGTCGACGAGACCGAACCCCCCGCGCTGGCGATCATCTCCGCGATGACGCTGTCGCTCTTGGCCACCCTCGTCGGGTTCCTCGCCGTCTCCGACCTCACCATCGCTCCCTTCGTCGTCTTCCTCACGGCGGCGGGGATCGGCTGGTTCCGGTACCAGGAGGAGACCGCGTACACGATCGCGCTGATGATGACGGTGTCGACGATCCTCATCCTCGGACTGATCATCGTCTTCATCTTCCGCGAGTCCGTCCCGGTGATCCGATACGAGAGCGCGACGGCGTTCGGGATCACGGTCCCCGGCCTGCGGATGTTCATCCAGCCGAACTGGGACGCCGTCTCGCCGCCCATCCGGTACTCGATGGTGCCGATGATCCACGGGACGGTGATGGTGACGCTGATCGCCTCCGCGGTCGCCGCGCCCCTCGGTGTTTCCGCGGCGCTCTTCCTCTCGGAGATCGCCCCCGCGACCGTCCGCGAGGTCGTCAAGCCCGGCGTCGAGATCCTCGCCGGCATCCCCTCGATCGTCTACGGGTTCATCGGGTTCACCGTGCTGGGCCCGTGGGCCTCCGACCAGTTCCAGACGACGGGGCAGGGATCGTACCTGTTCGTCGGCATCGTCGTCGGGCTGATGGCGCTCCCGACCGTCGTCTCCGTGGCCGAAGACGCGCTGAGCAGCGTCCCGGAGTCGATGAAGAGCGGCTCGCTGGCGATGGGAACGACCGACTGGCAGACGATGACCTCGATCACGCTGCCGGCCGCGTTCTCCGGCGTCTCCGCGGCGGTCCTGCTCGGTGTCGGCCGCGCCATCGGCGAGACGATGGCCGCCACGGTGATGCTCCGCGGCGTGCCTCGCCTCACGGAGCCACTCGTCAACGTCTTCTACGGGCAGGAGACGCTGACGTCGCTCATCGCGCGGAACTACGGCGAGGCCGACGGCCTCCAGATGGACGCCTTGTTCGTCGCGGGCGTGATCTTGTTCGTCACCGTCCTCGTCATCTCCATCGGCGCGCAGTACATCGAATGGAGAATGCACAACCGGCTCGGGGGTGAGGTCTGATGGCGGACGCGAGCCAGACGGACGCCAGGCTCGTCGAGTCGGAGACCACGGAGACGGACGCCGTCGCGGGCGTTGCCGTCGGGCTCTCGGCGGTCCTGTTCGCGCTCGCCGTCGCCGCGCTGTTCGAGCGCGTCAGCCTCACCGGCTCGCTGTTCGGGATTCGGACCGTGACGCTGCTCGGCGGGCTCCTGACCGCGCTCGGCGTCGCGGTGGTCGCCTTCGGCGCCGGCTCCCGTCTGGGCTACGTCGAGACCGACCCCGACCCGAGCGCCGGGCTCGTCGCCGGCTTCGGCGCTGCCGTTCCGTGGGTCGTTGTCGGCGGGAGCGCCGCGAGCCAGACGCTCGGTCTCGGCACGACGGTCGGCGTCCTCGCCGGGACGGCCGTCGGCGGCGGCGCGTTCGCGCTCACGGTCCTCCCCCGCGAGGACGTGGGGTCGACGCTCCCGCTCGGGAGCCTCCTCGCGCTGACGGGGCTCGTGTTCCTCACCGGCGTCATCGGCCCGACGTGGGTGTGGGAGCTGGACTGGGCCCAGCAGGCGGCCCTCACCGCGGAGTTCCTCATCCCCGCGGCGACGCTGTTCAGCGCGCTGTACGGCGGCTGGGCCTCGGCGAAGGCGTACGGTGGCTTCGGCGCCCGCGGTCGGCACATGGGCGCGTACGTCCTCGTGTACCTGAACGCGCTCTCGATCGTCGCTTTCCTGTTCGTCCTCGTCGCCTTCGTGGTCGTCCAGGGGGTCCCCGGGCTGTTGAACGGCGTCGAGATCGGCCTCGGCACCGGGCCGCAGACGACGGTCCTCGGCGTCTCGGTCACGCTGCCGGTGTCCGTCCCGTTCGTGATGAACGGCGTCGCCCTCTTCAACGACTTCCAGGGCGTGTTGCCCGCGATCGTCGGCACGGTCTGGCTCGTCCTCGGCGCCGTCGTGCTGGCGGTCCCGCTGGGCGTCGGCGCGGCGCTCTTCCTCACCGAGTACGCGGACCGCGGTCGGTTCACCCAGGTCGTCGAGATCGCGACAAACGGGCTGTGGAGCACCCCCAGCATCGTCTTCGGGCTGTTCGGCTTCGCCTTCCTCATCCCGCGGTTCGGCAACGGGAAGTCGCTGCTCTCCGGGATGATCACGCTCGGGTTCATGCTCCTCCCGCTCGTGGTGATCACCTCCCGGGAGGCGATGCTCTCCGTCCCCGACGAGTACCGCGACGCGAGCGCCGCGCTTGGGGTGTCGAAGTGGCAGACGATCCGGAGCGTCGTCCTCCCGGCGGCGCTGCCCGGCGTCGTCACCGGCGTCATCCTCGGCGTCGGTCGGATCGCCGGCGAGACGGCGCCGATCCTGCTGACGATGGCCGGCGGGACGTTCGTTCCCGGCTCGCAGACGGTCGACGTCCTCGGGAGCTTCCAGTTCACGTCCGCGCCGCCGTTCGTCGCCAATCCGGCCCTGCTGGAGGCAACCTCGGCGCTGCCGTACCAGCTGTACGCTCTGATTTCCGCCGGCGTGGGTGCCAGCAGCAACGTCGGCAACGCGGACGAGTTCCGCTGGGCGACGGCGCTGGTGCTGCTCGTCGTCGTCCTCTCATTCTACGCGATCGGCATCGCGACGCGCTACTACTTCCGGCGACGGCTCACACACACCTGAATCCGATGAGCGAGAACACCACCCAACAGACCCAGACCGCATCGACCGACGACCGCTCGCCGACCGACGGCCGCTCGCCCACCACGACGACCGGCGAGACCGTCGAGCAGACCCGCGACGAGTGGACCGACTACGAGTTCCGCGGCGACGCGAAGCTGGCCGTCGAGGACCTCGACGTCCACTACGGCGACGACCACGCGCTGAAGGGCGTCTCGATGGAGATCCCCGAGGAGAGCGTCACCGCCCTGATCGGCCCCTCGGGCTGCGGGAAGTCGACGTACCTCCGGTGTCTCAACCGGATGAACGATCGGGTCAGCTCCGCCCGGATCGACGGCTCGGTGAAGCTCGACGGGCAAGAGATCTACCGGGACGGGGTCAACCTCGTGGAGCTGCGTAAGCGGGTCGGAATGGTGTTCCAGTCGCCGAACCCCTTCCCCAAGACGATCCGCGAGAACATCGCCTACGGGCCAAAGAAGCACGGCGACCTCGACACGGGCCTCCTCGCCCGCCTGCTGAACCGGAGCGACGCCGACGAGCGCGACGCGCTCGTCGAGCGGTGCCTCCGCGACGCGGCGCTATGGGACGAGGTGAACGACCGGCTCGACGACAACGCGCTCGGGCTCTCGGGCGGCCAGCAACAGCGGCTCTGTATCGCCCGCTGCCTCTCGGTCGACCCGGAGGTCATCCTGATGGACGAGCCGGCGTCCGCCTTGGACCCCATCGCCACGGCGAAGATAGAGGACCTGATCGACGACCTCGCGGAGGAGTATACCGTCGTCATCGTCACGCACAACATGCAGCAGGCGGCCCGGATATCGGACCAGACCGCCGTCTTCCTCACGGGCGGCGAACTCGTCGAGTACGGCGACACCGATCAGGTGTTCGAGGACCCACACAGCGAGCGCGTCGAGGACTACATCACCGGCAAGTTCGGGTGATCCCATGCCCCGAGAACAGTACCAGGACTCGCTCGACGAGCTCCGGGCGGACGTGCTCGCCATGGGGGATCAGGTGATAGGGCAGGTCGAACGGAGCCTCGACGCCGCGGAGCGCCGCGACGAGTCGCTGGCGAAGAAAGTGGTCGACGCCGACGCCGCGGTCAACGAGACGTACCTGCGCTTGGAGGACCGGTGCGTGGACCTGTTCGCGCTCCAGCAGCCGGTCGCGGGCGACCTCCGGCTCGTCACCGCCTCGTTCAAGATCATTACCGACCTCGAACGCATCGGCGACCTCGCGGTCAACCTGGCGGACTACCTCCGGACCGCGACGCGGACGCTCTCGCCGGAGGTTCAGCTCGACGCCATCGGTGAGGCGGCGCGCGACCTCCTCGAACGGAGCCTCGCCGCGTACGAGGCCGAGGACGCGGCCGCGTGCCGCGCGGTCGCGGCCGACGACGACGAGGTCGACGCGCTCTGCCAGCGGGCGAGCGAGAGCGTCACCCGCGATCTGATCGCCGGGACCGACGGGGACGGCTGGGAGGCCGAACGGCTGTTGGACGACGTATCGCGGGTGCTGTTGACGATCCGAGACCTCGAACGGATCGCGGATCACGCCGTGAACATCGCGGCGCGGACGCTGTACATGACCGAAAACGACCCGGAGCTGCTCTACTGAGATGGAGTCGAGAAAGGTCCAAACCGTGGGGAACGGGACGTACACGGTCTCGCTCCCGAAGGACTGGGCGGAGTCGCAGGGCGTCGCGTCCGGCGACACCGTGACGCTCCACGACCACATCGACGGCGTGTTGGCGGTCCAGACCGGGAACGGCGGCGACGGCGACCCGCCCGTCGCCCGGATCGAGTCGGCCGACCCGGAGGTAATCGAGCGGGCGCTGCGGGCGGCCTACGCCGCTGGCGCGCGCGAGGTCACGCTCGAACGGGACGAGCCGCTCACCCCGGACCAGCGGCGCGTCGTCGAGCGGGTCGCCCGCAACCGGATCGGGATGTCGGTGGCCGCGGAGTCGGAGACCGCGACGACGGTTCAGATCATGCTGGACTCGACGGAGGTCTCCGTGAGTCAGTCGCTCCGACAGCTGGCGTTCACGGTCCGCTCGATACACGGCGACGCGGTCGAGGCGCTGGCGACGCCGCCCGACTCGTCGCCGATCGGCTCCCGCGACAAACAGGTCGACCGCCTCGCGTCGATGATCGACCGGTCCGTCTCCCGCGGCATGGCCGACCTCGGGGAGGTCGACGCCCTCGGCACGACCCGCCCGGAGCTGTTCGAGTCGTGGACGGCGATGCGGGAGCTGTGCCGCTTCCGCGACGCGGCGGCGGACATCGGGAACGCCGCGGCGGCCCTCGACGACCCGCCGTCGGCCGCGCGACTGGCGGCGTGTCGCGACTTTGGTCGCACGGTCCGAGAGGTCGTCTCCGACGGGGTGAGCGTCGCCCTCGGCGACGAGGGCGCCGACGTCGCTCGGAGCGCGGTCGGTGAGCTGCGCCGGGCTCGCGACGACATCGACGCGCTCGATCGGGAACTGGACGAGGCGGGCGCGGGGGCGGCGGAGATCCGCCGCGTCGCGCGCGCGCTGCGGCGAACCGCGGAGTGCGGGGGCGACGTGGCGGAGATCGGGCTGCGTCGCGCGGTCCGCTGCCGCGAAACGATACGCGACCGCGACCCGGGACGGATGAACGAGTAGATGTCGGGTCCCGCCCAGACCCGCCAAGCGCAACGCCTGTAAGCGCGGGGGGAGAGGAGACTCGTATGACCGTTTGCGAAGCGCCGGGGAAGGTGTACCTCTTCGGCGAACACGCCGTCGTCTACGGCGAGCCGGCCGTGCCCGCGGCGATCGAGCGGCGCGCCACGGTGACCGCCGAGCCGCGCGAGGACGACCACGTGCGCGTCGAGGCCGAGGACCTCTCTCTGAACGGGTTCACCGTGGAGTACGCGGGTGGGACGAGCGACCGGCCCGATGTCGACGTGCCGACGCCGCTCGTCGAGGCCGCGATGGGGTACGTCGACGCGGCCGTCGAGCAGGCGCGCGAGGCGGCCGACGCGCCCGACGCCGGCTTCGACATCACCGTCGAGAGCGACATCCCCCTCGGCGCGGGGCTCGGGTCGTCGGCGGCCGTGGTCGTGGCCGGTATCGACGCCGCGACGCGCGCGCTCGGGGAGCCGCTCGACCGCCGAGAGCTGGCCGAGCGGGCGTATCGGGCCGAGTTCGAGGTCCAGGACGGGCAGGCCTCCAGAGCGGACACCTTCTGCTCGACGATGGGCGGCGCGGTGCGGGTCGAGGGCGACGACTGCGAGCCGATCGACGCGCCGAACCTTCCGTTCGTCGTCGGGTTCGACGGCGGCGCGGGCGATACCGGCGAGCTGGTCGCCGGTGTCCACGAACTGCGGGCGGAACACGAGTTCGCCGCCGACACGGTCGAATCGATCGGCGACCTCGTCCGGACGGGCGAGGAACTGCTCGCGGATGCCGACCCCGAGAGCGACCCCGACCCGGCGCTGCTCGCGGAACTCGGCGAGCTGATGGACTTCAACCACGGACTGTTAGCGGCGCTCGGCGTCTCCGCCCGGTCGCTCGACGCCATGGTGTGGGCCGCGCGGGACGCGGGCGCGCACGGTGCGAAGCTCACCGGTGCGGGCGGCGGCGGCTGTATCGTCGCGCTCGACGAAAGCGACGCGACGGAGACCGCGCTCTCGTTCACGCAGGGCTGCGAGGAATCGTTCCGCGCCGAGCTGGCGACCGAGGGCGTCCGGGTGGTGGAGCCGTGACGGGGGGCGAAGCCGTCAGTAACGACGACGCCGGCGGAGAGTCCGCTCCCCCCGTCGTCCTCAAGCTCGGCGGGAGTCTGATCACGGAGAAGAACGAGCCCGAAACCCTCGACGAGGCGGCGCTCCACGCGGCCTGCGACGCCGTCGCGGACGCCCTCGCGGCGGGTACGGCCGACCGGCTCGTCGTCGTCCACGGCGGCGGGAGCTTCGGCCACCACCACGCCAGCGAGCACGGCGTGTCGACGACAGACGGGACGCGGGACGCCGAGGCGGCGGCCGCGATTCACGGGGCGATGAAGCGGCTGAACGCGCACGTGTTGGAACGACTCCGCGAGCACGGGGTCCCGGCGGTGCCGGTTCACCCGCTGTCGCTCGCGGCGCGGGCCGACGGCGCGGACGGCGGGCTCGACCTCCCGCTCGGGTCGACGGCGACGCTGCTCGGCGAGGGGTTCGTTCCGGTCCTCCATGGCGACGGCGTGGCGACGGCGGGCGACGGGGTGACGGTCGTCTCGGGTGACGAGCTAGTCGTCGAGCTCGCGTCCGGACTTGGCGCACGCCGCGTTGGGGTCTGCTCGACGGTGCCCGGCGTCCTCGACGGCGACGGCGACGTGATCCCAGCGATCGACGACTTCGGGTCGGTCGCGGACGCCCTCGGCGCGAGCGACGCGACGGACGTCTCCGGCGGGATGGCGGCGAAGGTGCGGGAGCTGCTCGCGCTGGACGCGCCGGCGTACGTGTTCGGCGCAGAGGGGCTGGTCCCGTTCCTGCGCGGCGAGGGCGCGGGGACCCGGATCGATTGAGCGGGTGACCGCGGGCGCGTCGCAAACGGTGGCGCGCCCCCGTACAGAACCCTTATTCGACCCACGGCCCTCCTCCCCGGCATGAACGAATCGGACGTACGGGAGCGGCTCGCGGAGGTGCGGGACCCCGACCTCGGCGGCGACATCGTCTCGCTCGGGCTGGTGAACGGCGTCGACGTCGACGAGGCGGACGGAACGGTCCACGTGTCGCTCGCGCTCGGCGCCCCTTTCTCGCCGACCGAGTCGGCCATCGCCGACGACGTGCGCGAGGCGCTCGCCGACACCGGGCTCGACGTCGAGCTGTCGGCGTCGATCCCGGACGACCTCTCGACCGAGGAGCAGGTCCTCCCCGGCGTACAGAACGTGATCGCGGTCGCCTCCGGGAAGGGCGGGGTCGGGAAGTCGACGATGGCGGTCAACATCGCGGCCGGGCTCTCCAAACTCGGCGCCCGCGTCGGCCTGTTCGACGCCGACGTGTACGGGCCCAACGTCCCGCGGATGGTGTCCGCGGAGCAGCGCCCGGAAACCGACGGCGAGACGATCGTGCCACCGGAGCGGTTCGGCGTGAAGCTGATGAGCATGGACTTCCTCACCGGCGAGGACGACCCCGTCATCTGGCGCGGCCCGATGGTCCACAAGATCATCACCCAACTCGTCGAGGACGTGGAGTGGGGCGAGCTCGACTACCTCGTGATGGACCTCCCGCCGGGCACCGGCGACACACAGCTCACGATCCTCCAGACGCTCCCGCTGACGGGGGCCGTGATCGTCACCACGCCGCAGGACGTGGCGCTCGACGACGCGGTGAAGGGGCTCCGGATGTTCGGTAAACACGACACGAACGTCCTCGGTATCGCGGAGAACATGGCCGGCTTCCGCTGCCCGGACTGCGGCGGCTTTCACGAGATATTCGGCTCCGGCGGCGGGAAGGCGCTCGCCGCGGACCACGACCTGCCCTTCCTCGGCGGCGTCCCGCTCGACCCCGCGGTCCGGACGGGCGGCGACGACGGCGAGCCCGTCGTCTTGGAGGACGGCGAGACCGCAGACGCGTTCAAGCTGCTCGTCGAGAACGTCGCGAACAACGCCGGGGTCGTCCGCCGCCGCGGGGTGAGCGGCGAGCGATGACCGACGCGGACGACGGCGCGGGGGCCGGCGACGAAACCGGGGCGACCGGCGACGACCCGGAGGACCCCCTCGCGGCCGCGGGCGTCGACCCGGTGGTACCGGACGAGGCGTCGGGCGCGGAGATCCCGGCCGACGCGGAGGTGCGGGAGTTCCTCCGCGAGGTGGCGGCGGACGTACGCGCGGAGAGCTCGGAGAGCAAGCAGCTCTCGGCGATCCTCTACCGGGTGTCGGACTTATACGACGAGGAGGAGGAGACGTCGCCGGAGGAGATCTACCTCAACGTCCGGCACATCATGCGGATCAAGGCGGAGGGCGGGCTGCGTCGCTGAGGCCGCCGGAGCGGACGGCAGTCACGTCGCCGGGCGGGGTCAGTCGTCCGCGTCGGCCGCCGGGGCGGAGTCGATCGGGCTATCGTCCAGCGGCGTCGCGTCGTCGACGACGCGCGCGAGTCCGAGGCGCTCGGCGGTCTCCGGCGTCGGGAGCCCCCGTTCGCCCCACCTGCGTGCCGCGTAGTACCGGTCGAGCAGGCGGTCGAACGCGTCGACGTCGACGCCCGGCGTCCCGTCGGCCGCGTCGGTGCGGAGCGGCTCGGGGAGCGCGTCGTCCGCGCGGTCAAACCCCTCTCGGGCGTTGAACAGTCGGGTGAGCGTCCAGATGCGCTCGCCGGTCGTCGCGAGCGCGGCGGGGGAGGGATCCGGTCGGCCAGCGTCCCCCGCGTCCCCGCGTTCCGACTCGTCGCGGTGCGGGCCGCCGCAGTCGGCGACCGCCGGGTGCTCGATCGCCGCGAGCCACTCCGCGCCGAGGTCGGCACAGACCGCCTCGCCGACGAAGTCGTCGACGACGAGGCTCCACAGGACCGAGCGCGCGTTCTGCTCCCCGACCACGTCGCGCACCCGGTCGGCGAGGGAGCGGTCGGGACGTGCCAGCGGCTCGCGCTCCTGCGGTCGCGCGCGCCGGTGACACGCGCCGCGGTCGCTCGTCGCGTACGCGAGCGCGACGCCGACCGCCGCGCGCGGGTCGAAGCCGGGCAGCGCCATCGACTTCACCGTCGGCACGAGCGCGTCGCCGCCGAATTGGGCCACCGCGGCGTCGACCCCGTCGGCGAGGGCGTCCGGGAGGTCCGGGTCCACGTCGAGATCGGCCGGGGGGTCGCGGGCCGCGATCGCCTTCAGCAGGTGCTCTGCGCCAGCGGCGTCACCGAAGTCGACCGGGCAGTCGACGACCCCAGCCCGCCCGGCGCAGATCGCCCAGGCGACCGCGCTGCCCGCGCCGATCACGTCGAGGCCGAGACGGTCGCAGACCCCGCAGAGCTCCGCGACGCGGTCGAAGTCGTCGATCCCGAGGCCGGCGCCGAGCGTGATCGGGGCCGCGCCGCGCGGGATCACTTCGCCGTCGGACGTGTCGATCCGGAATCCGCCGGGGACGCCCGCCGGTCCGCTCTCGGCGCCCTCTCGGCCGTCACCGTCACGGCCGGCACTGACGGCTTCGCGTCCGGCCGCGCGCTCCGCCGCGGCCTCGACGCCGATGTCGTCGACTCCGTCGAAGCCGGTCTCCGTCCATCCCTCGGCCGCGAGGATCCCGACCTCGTCCGCGTAGTCGACCGTCTCGATCGTCTCGCCGGCCGCCTGCCACTCGCCGGTCGGCCGCCGCCCGTACGTCTCGGCGTCGCGGTCGCGGCGGGCGGCGAGGTCGTCCGGGACCGCCGGCGGGGGGTCGCGGGCGACGACGGCTTTCAGCCGCTTCGCGCCCATCACTGCGCCGGCGCCGCCGCGCCCGGCGTGGTGGTCGCCGCCGTCGCTCGCGATCGTCGCGTACGCCGCCTCGCGCTCGCCGGCCGGGCCGACGCAGGCGACGCCGGCGTCCGGGAACCGGTCGGCGGTCTCGGCGGCGTCGTCGCCCCACGCGTCGGTCGGCTTGACCCGGGCGCGACCCCCCTCGACCTCGATCCGGACCGGTCTGTCGGCGGTCCCGGTCACGAGCAGGCCGATGCAGTCGTCGAGCGACCCCGCGAGCCGGACGGCGAAGTCGCCGCCGGCGTACGAGTCGAGGAACCCGCCGGTGAGCGGCGACTTCGTCACTGCGGCGTACCGGGTCTCTCCCGGTAGGAAGCCCGCGAGCGGCCCGACGAGGAACGCGAGGAGATTCTCTGGCCCCGTCGGGTCCGTTCCCGGCGAGAGTTCCTCGTAGAGGTAGCGCGCTCCGATCCCCTTCCCGCCAACGAAGTCGCGTCGCCAGTCCCGCGGGACCCGTTCGCTGGTAGTCTCGCGCGTCGAGAGGTCCACGCGAATGACTCGGGTGCGGTTTCGGCGCATCCGGTTGACCTGCGTGGCGGAGTCGTATCAATTTGTCCGCCGCCGCGACGCCGCCGGTCGGCCGCCCGTCCGACCGCCAGAGTGAGGTCCGATGCGACTGAACGCCCCGGCATGGACCTGACGACCGCGCTCGACGCCCGCGACGCGACCGTTTGCGTCGTCGGCGCGGGCGGCAAGAAGTCGACGCTGTTCGCGCTCGCCGACCGGCTCGACCGGCCGGTCGTGACCGCGAGCGTCCGAATACCGATCTTCGACGACCGGGTCGCCGCGGTGCGCGTGACCGCGGACCCGGTGGCCGCGCTCGGCGAGGCGGGACCCGACGAGTGGCCGCTCGGGCTGGTCCCCGAGCGCGACCGGTCGGACCGGTACCTCGGGTACGACACGGAGACCGTCGCCGAGATCGCCGACGCCGCGCCCGGCGCGACGCTCGTGAAGGCGGACGGGGCGCGCCTCCGCGAGTTCAAGGCGCCGGGCGACCGCGAGCCGCAGATCCCGTCGAACGCGGACATCGTCGCCCCGATCGCGAGCGCGCACGTCGTCGGCGAACCGCTCACGGAGGAGCACGTCCACCGCCCCGAGGAGGTCGCCGCGATCACGGGCCGCGAGATCGGCGACGAGATCCGCCCGGCCGACGTCGCGACGGTCCTCGCGAGTCCCGCGGGCGGGCTGAAGGGGGTCCCCGGCGACGCGACCGCGATCCCGGTCGTGAACAAGGTCGACGACGAGGCGGACGCCGCCGCGGCCCGGGCGCTCGCCGGGGAGATCCTCATGCGCGCGAACGTGCCGCGCGTCGTTCTCACGCGCCTGACCGCGGACGATCCGGTCGTCGAAGTCGTGGAGTAGCGGCGGCGGTCTGGCCGTGCTCGGCCCGGTTCCGTCAGACCGGTTCCTCCAGTATCGTCTCATCCCCGTGCTGGACGACGGCGCGCTCCGGGACGGGAGTCTCCGTGAACGCGACGGCGACCGAGTGCGCGTGGGGCTCAGCGATGTCCGAGCAGCGGCCGACGTCCGAGTCGGGGTCGTCCTCGGAGACGATCCGGAGGCGGAGCGTCCCGTCGTCGAGCGCCGCCTCGAACAGCGTGACGCGTTCACAGCGGCGGGGTCCGTCGAGGAGCGATCCCGCCACGACCAGCCGCGGCGTATCTTCGTCGAGGCGCCGGCGAACCTCGGCGACGTCGATTTCCGCCGGGTCATCGCTCCACGGCGGGGTGGGACACCCTGCGAGCGCGGCGGTCGAAACGGCGGCCGCGGACGCGAGGAGGGCTCTGCGTCGCATGCCCGGAGCGACGCGGAGGGCCGTGAAGTGTTTCCGTGGTCGGGGGTGGGGTCGAGCGGCTCGGGAGGAGTGGCCGCCGCCACCGCCGCATCCGAAACCACTATCCCCGATCCGGCGAACTTCCGGGTATGGACTGGCCACACGACCCCGACGGCGAGCAGGGGAGCGAGGGCATGCGGCAGTACGGCCACGCCGTGCTCGCGAAGAAGGTCAACGAGGATGAGGACTTTCCGCTGACCGCCGCGGAGTACGTCGAGCAGTACGGCGACCACCCGATCCGGATCGACTACGAGACGGTCGTCTCCGTCGAGGAGATATTCGAGAACGTCGAGCAGGAGGAGTTCGCGGACTTCGTCGAGTTCCACCAGGAGCTCGGCCGCGCGATGCGGGAGAACGGATACTGGTTCTACGAGGGCGCCGACCAGTTCGTGGACGGCAGCGCCTGACTGCTCGAACACTCGTTCCGGCGTCGTTCTCTTTCCCGAAGCCTCGGCTGTTCTGCGATACGTCGTCGCCACCGCGAGGAGCACTTCCGAAGCCCCAGCCGCGAGGCGGGCGCACGCTCGCTGTGCGCTTCGGTCGCTCGCGCTGCTCTCCCTCCAGTGCTTGCGCCACCTGCGCCCGCCTCGCGACTGCCCCTTCGAGTCCCGTCCCGCACCGCGACCGCACCTCACACCTCCCCAGCCTCGTCGACCGGCCGGAGCAACGCGGAGGGCGGTCGACTCCAGCGAGGGACCGAAGGTCCCTCTGGCAGCCGGCGCTACGCGCCGGCGACCTCGCGCGTGCGACTCGCGCCCTTCGGGCGCTCGTCGGCACGCGCCACCGCGGTTCGTTCGTATCGCTTGGCCGGCCCTCGACTCTTTTAAGAACGCGGGGGGCGAGCGAGCCACCATGGACCACGAGCGGATCGCCGTCCTCGCCCACGAGAAGTTCCCCGACCGCGCGAAGACCGCGCTCGGCGTGCTGCGCTACGGCGACCAAGACGTCCGGGCCGTCCTCGACCGCGACCGCGCCGGCGACCGCGTGAGCGATCACGTCGCGGACGTGGGGGACGCGCCGATCGTCGCGTCGTTCGAGGAGGCGCACGCGGCGGCCGACGGCGACCTCGACGCCTTGTACATCGGAATCGCGCCGATCGGCGGCGGCTTCGACGAGTCGTGGCGGTCGGACGTCGAGGCCGCGATCGAGGCGGGCTGTGACGTGGTGAGCGGTCTCCACTACTTCCTGAACGAGGACGAGGAGCTGGCCGCGCTCGCGGACGACCACGGTGTCGACCTCGTCGACGTGCGCGAGCCGGACGACGACCTCACGGTCGCGACGGGCGCGTCCGGCGACGTGGACGCCGACGTGCTGCTCACTGTCGGGACCGACTGCTCGGTCGGGAAGATGACCGCCTCGCTGGAGATCGTCGCGGCCGCCCGCGAGCGCGGCATCGACGCCGCGTTCGTCCCGACCGGCCAGACCGGGATCATGATCGCCGGCTGGGGGAACCCGATCGACCGCGTCGTCTCCGACTTCGCCGCCGGCGCGGTCGAGGACATGCTCGCCGAGGTCGGCGACGACCACGACCTCCTCGTCGTCGAGGGGCAGGGGAGCATCGTCCACCCCGCCTACTCGGCGGTCACCTGCGGTATCCTCCACGGGTCGATGGCCGACGGGCTCGTCCTCTGTCACGCCGCGGGCCGCGAGGTCGTCCACGGTTACGAGGAGTTCGCCCTCCCGCCGCTCGCCGACTACGTCGACCTCTACCAGGACTTGGCGGCGCCCGTCCACGAGGCGAGCGTCGTCGCGGGGGCGGTGAACACGAAGACCATCGACGAGGACGAGGCGGCCGCCGAGGCGGTCGCCGCGTTCGCCGACGAGACCGGGGGTCCCGCGAGCGACCCGGTACGCCACGGCGCGGACGCCGTCGTCGACGCCGCCCTCGACGCCGGACTGGGCGCGGTCGACGCCGCGGACGCCGACTCGGAGGTCGACGGGGAGGAAGCGGCCGAATGAGCCTCGACACCGAGTTCGAGCGGGTGTCGCTGCCGCTCGAGAACGCGTTCACCATCTCGCGGGGGACGCAGACGGCGGCCGAGAACGTGGTCGTCCGCGTGACGGACGACGCGGGGATGACCGGGGTCGGCGGCGCGGCGCCGTCGACCCACTACGGCGAGACGGCCGACACGGTCGCGGCGGTCATGCCGGACCTCCTCGACGCCGTCGAGCGCGTCGGCGAGCCCCACGCAGTCCGCGAGATCGAGACCGAGCTGCGGGCGGTCGTGAACGGGAACCCCGCCGCCCGCTGTGCCGTCTCGATCGCCGTCCACGACCTCGCCGCGAAGCGGCTCGGCGTCCCCCTCCACCGCCTGTGGGGGCTCGACCCGAGCGACGCGCCGAAGACGTCGTTCACCGTCGGACTCGACGAGACCGACCGCGTCCGCGAGAAGGCCGCCGACGCCGTCGCGGCGGGCCACGACGTGTTGAAGCTTAAGCTCGGGACCGACCGCGACCGCGAGCTGGTCGACGCCGTCCGCGAGGCGGCGCCCGACGCGCGGCTCCGGGTCGACGCGAACGAGGCGTGGACGCCGAAGGAGGCGGTCGCGAAGAGCGCGTGGCTCGCCGACCGCGACGTGGAGTTCGTCGAGCAGCCCGTCTCGGCCGACGACCCCGAGGGGCTCCGGTACGTCTACGAGCGGTCGGAACTCCCGATCGCCGCCGACGAGTCCTGCGTGACCGCGGCGGACGTGCCCGCGATCGCCGACCGCTGCGACATCGCGAACCTGAAGCTGATGAAGGCCGGGAGCCTGTCCGAGGCCCGGCGGGTGATCGCCGCCGCGCGAGCGCACGGGCTGGAGGTGATGTGCGGCTGTATGATCGAGTCGAACGCCTCCATCGCGGCCGCCGCGCAGCTCGCGCCACTCCTCGATTACGCCGATATCGACGGGTCGCTGCTGCTCGACGACGACCCGTACGAGGGTATCGACCTCCCGGACGGTGAGATCCGGCTCGCCGATCAGGACCGCGCGGGGACCGGCGCGCGCCCGGCGTCGGAGTGAACCGAGTCTGAGGCGGGGACGAGAGGGACGGGGACCGCGGGGACCGAGCGCAGATCTGCTGGGGACCTCAGTTCCGCTTCTCGTCGGCTTGAGACTCCGACTCCTCTAGCTCAACGTCGAGCTCCTCGTCGAGGTCGGCGTTCGCATCACCGTCAAGATCGCTCTCTAAGTCGTCGGCGTCGATCTCCGACTCGATGTCCTCCAGTTCGGCGTCGACGTCCTCGTCGCTGACGGCGGCGTCGCCGTTCGACGACTCGCCCTTGCCGAGCTCGCCCTTCAGCGTCTCCAGCTCGGCGTCGACCTCGCTGTTCGTCGAGAGGCTCTCCAGCTCGCGGTCGATGCTGTCCTTGTCGGAGAGCGCGTCTTCGAACGCGCCGGAGTCCTCCAGCTCGTCCATCGCCTCCGAGCGCGCCTCCATCTCCTCGGTGCGCTCCTCGGCGCGCTCGATGGAGCGGCTCACGTCCTCCATCTCGTCGCCGACGCCCGTCATCGCCTCGGAGACGCGGGTGGACGCCTCGGCCGCCTCGTAGCGGGCCTTCATCGTCTCCTTCTTGGTGCGGAACTCCTCGATGCGGTTCTGGAGCTTGTTCTTCTTCTCGACGAGCTGCTCTTGGGTGTTGTTCAGGTCGGCGATCTGCCCTTCGAGCTCCTCGATCTGGGTCATCTTCGACTTCTTCTTCTCGAGGGCCTTGCGCGCGAGGTCGTCGCGGTCCTGCTGGACCGCCTCGCGAGCCTGTCGGTTGTGCTTCTCGACGTTCTCCTCGAGCTTGCGCTTCTGGATCTCCAGGCGCTTCTTCTGGGTCGTCAGGTCGGCGATCCCCTGTTTGACATCTTGGAGTTCGTCGCGCATCTGTTCGTACGAGTAGTCGAGCGATTCCGTCGGGTCCTCCGCCCGGTTGAGGAGGGCGTTCACCTTCGAGCGGACGACGTAGGAGGCGCGCGAGAGGATTCCCATACCACATCGTACGCGTTCCACCCGTTAAAACCTCATGCGGTTCGCGGCGCCAGCGCGGGCAACGCGCCGGAGACACCGCCGTCGTCGTCGCCGACGCGCGCCGGCCGCGGCGGCCGAGCGCCCCCGCGGCGGCGCTTCCTGAACACTTATTCGTGACGTTCGTGTAGCCTCGGCCATGGACATCGGCGTGTTGACGGTCCCACTGGGCGGCGAACCGCTCGACGACGCGGCCGCGTACCTCGACGGCATCGGCGTCGACGCCGTCGAACTCGGTGTCGGCGGCTGGCCCGGCGAGGACCACGTCGACCGCGAAGCGCTCCTCGACGACCCGGCCGGGAGAGAGGAGCTGCTCTCGCTGCTCGACGACCGCGGGCTGCGGATCTCGGCGCTGGCGACGCACAACAACCCGCTCCACCCCAGCGAGGAGCGGGCCGCGGCGGCCGACCGCGAGCTGCGCGAGGCGATCGAGTTAGCCGACCTGCTCGGCGTCGACACGGTCACCTGCTTCTCCGGGCTCCCGGCGGGCGCGCCCGGCGACTCAACGCCGAACTGGGTCACGGCGCCGTGGCCGACCGAACACGCCGACGCGCTCGACTACCAGTGGGATGAGGTCGCGATCCCGTACTGGCGCGACGTGGCGGCCCACGCCGACCACCACGGGGTCGACGTGGCTATCGAGATGCACCCGAACATGCTGGTCTACGAGCCGACCGGACTGGTCGCGCTGCGGGAGGCGACGAACGACCGGATCGGCGCCAACTTCGATCCCTCGCACCTCTACTGGCAGGGGATCGACGTGACGGAGGCGATCCGGTTCCTCGGCGAGCGCGACGCGATCCACCACGTCCACGCGAAGGACACGAAGGTGTACGAGGCCGAGAGCCGCGTGAAGGGCGTGCTCGACACGACGAGCTACGCCGACACCGCAGACCGCTCGTGGCTGTTCCGTTCGATCGGCTACGGCCACGGCGAGGAACACTGGAAGGACGTGGTCTCGACGCTCCGGCTGGTCGACTACGAGGGCGCGCTCTCCATCGAACACGAGGACGCGCTCACCTCCTCGCGCGAGGGATTAGAGAAGGCGGTCGACGTGTTGGACCGGGCGGTGTTCGAGACGGAACCGGGCGACGCGTACTGGGCGGAGTGAGGCGGGGGAGGATCCGATGACACGAGAACCACTGAAGATCGGCGTACTGGGGTATCGCTTCATGGGCAGGGCGCACGCGAACGCTATGGCGCGGCTCCCGATGTTCTTTCCGGACGCGCCCGAAATCGAGCGGCACACGCTCGTCGGGCGCGACGAGGCGGCGCTCGCGGACGCGGCCGACCGGTTCGGCTTCGCGCACACCGCGACCGACTGGGAGGCTGCGATAGACGAGGTGGACGTCTTCTACAACCTCGGACCGAACCACGTCCACGCCGAGCCGTCTATCGCGGCCCTTGAGGCCGGGGTGCCGGTGCTCTGTGAGAAGCCGCTCGCGCCGACGCTGGAGGAGGCGGCAGCGATGCGCGACGCGGCGGCCGCGACCGACGTGACCAGCGGCACCGCGTTCAACTATCGGTTCGTCCCCGCGATCTGCCACGCGAAGCGGCTGATCGAGGACGGCGCGCTGGGCGAGATCCGGCAGGTCCGCGGGCGCTACCTCCAGGACTGGCTCGTCGACCCCGAGGCGCCGTGGGCGTGGCGGATGGACGCCGACATGGCGGGATCGGGCGCACTCGGCGACCTCGGCGCGCACACGCTCGACCTCGCGCGGTTTCTCGTCGGCGACCGCGTCGGCGAGTTCGAGCGCGTCGCTGGACAGTTGACGACGTTCGTCGACGAGCGCCCCGTCCACGACGAGGACGGCGGGGTCGCCGAGTACCGCGACGTGACCGTCGACGACGCGTACAGCGCGCAGGTCGAGTACGAGTCGGGCGCGACCGGAACCTTCGAGGCGAGCCGGGTCGCCGAGGGGCACAAGAACGACCACACAATCGCGGTCCACGGGACAAAGGGGAGCCTGAAGTTCTCCGTAGAGCGGCTCAACGAGTGAGAGGTGCTGCGCGAGGGGAACCGCGGCTACGAGACGGTGTTGGTCACCGAGGAGTCGGACCCGTACGTCGACCGTTGGTGGCCCCCCGGCCACGTGATCGGGTGGGAGCACACGTTCGTCCATGAGAACTACGAGTTCCTCTCGGCGGTCGCCGAGGGCGAGTCGTTCGAGCCGTCGTTTGCGGACGGCTACGAGGTCCAGCGCGTGCTCGCGGCGATCGAGCGGGCCGACGAGCGCGGCGAGCGTGTTCCGGTCGAGTGAGGGCTCCGCCTCAGCGTTGAGCGCGACCTCGACACCGAACCGACCTCAGACTCCGACGCCGCCGCCCGGCGTGCTGCCGCCGTTCTCCTCGCTCCACTCCTCTATCGCGGAGTCCTCGCCGTTGTACCTTCCGAGCGTCTCCCGGGTGTCGAACGCGACCGGCTCCCAGACGACCTCGAAGTTCTCGTTACCGGTCGCGTTCGGGACTGGGACCCGATCGCCCGGCCGGACGACGCCGTCGCCGGGCCACGCGCCGAACTGGACGTTCCCGTCCGGGTCCTCGCCGCGGACGTACAGCTCCTCGGCCGGGACCGGCTCGGGCCCGAGCGCGACGACGACGAGCTCGCCGCCCTCCTGTCGCCCCTCGAACTCGGCGTCGGGCGGGGCGACGCCGTCGATGAGGCCGAACACCGCCGCGCCGACGATGGCGAGCAGCAGCACGACGACCCCGACGAGCAGTCCGGTCCCCGCCAGCGGGGTGAACCCTCGCTCGTCGTCTCGGAACGCCACCATTCGGCTGTCACTCCGACACCGCCGATATAAGGGTTTGCGCACCGCGTATCAGCCCTGATAAGAATGAGGCGGTGTGGGGCCCGGCTCGGGGCGGACGCGTGGCTGAACCAGCCACCGACGCGGGGTCGAACTGCCCACCGACTCGGGATCGAACCGGAAACGGGTTATTCCGCGCGGCCGAACTCCGACCGTGACGACTCGGATGAGCGACTCGGCGGGCGGACGCCCCCGCGGTCCGCGAGGGATCGCGCGCACCTGGGTCGAGGTCCTCGTTCGCCCGCGGCGGGCGTTCGCGAACGGGATTACGCCCGGGGACCAGGCTCCGGCGCTGACGTTCGCGGTCGCGGTCGCCGCCGCGTTCACGCTCGGCCTGATCGCGACCGACTCCGGAGCGGTGCCCGTCGTCGTCCCCTCCTCGCGGCTCCTCTCGGACCTCGTCGTCTTCCTCGTCGCGGTCGCGCTGGCGGCGCCGGTCGGCCTCCACCTGACCGCCGCGGTCGCGACCGTCTCTGTCGTGGTCGCGAGCGTCGAGGTCGCCGACGGGAGCTTCTCGCTGCGCGACCGCGGCGGCGTGAGCGAGACGGTCCAGGTCGTCGCGTACGCGAGTTCGCCGATGGCGCTGGCCGGCCCGGCGATACCCGAACTCAGAGTCCTCTGCGGCGCGTACGCGGCGGTGCTGCTGTTCGTCGGGTTCCGCGCGGTTCACGGGCTGGGCGCGGTCCGGACGGTTGCGGCCGCGATCCCGCCCGCCGCGCTCGGGTACGGCGTCGGCTACCGCGTCGTGGCGGCGGGACGAACGCTGCTCGGCGCCTGACGCGTCGGGCCGTCGCGGCGTGACGACCGCGAACCCGCCGCGCTCCGATCGAGTCGCCGAGCCGGCTTTCGACAACCGTTTTAGGCCCGAGACTCTCGGTGTACTCAAATGGGATCCTGTATCATCTGTGGCACCGACGTCGGGGGCGGTCGCGTCTGCGACTCGCACCAAGAAGACGTCGCGTTCGACTTCCGCGGCGACTCTCCCGACGATCTGGTTCCGAGCCGCTTCTACCGGGGCGTCGTCGACGGATACGCCGAGTTCGGCGTGTTCGTCGACCTCGCGCCGGGCGTCACCGGACTGCTCCACCGCTCCGAGCTCGACCGTCGCCTCGACAGCCTCGACTGGGAGCCGGGCGACGACGTGTTCGTCCAAGTGAAAGGCGTCCGCGACAACGGGAACGTCGACCTCGGCTGGTCGATTCGACAGGCCGACCGCGAGTTCCGCGGCGTCCTCGTACAAGAGCCCTCCGGCGAGCACCTCCCCGACGAGGCGTCGGGCGACGACGTCGAAGAGTCCGAAGCCGACGACGACGCTGGCGCCGCGGAGTCCGCAGACGAGGACGAGACGGAAGCCGACGCGGAACCCGAGGCGCCGAGCGAGGAGGCCGAAGAGGCCGATGCGGAGCCGAGTGAGTCCCAATCGACGGACGCTCCTGAAGCGGATGCGGCCGCGGACGAGGGCGTCGGATCGGACGACGCGGACGCGTCGGAGGAGCCCACGTCCGAGACGACCGCAGAAGACGAGGCGTCCGCGGAGACAGACACGGACGAGTCTGACGTGGACGAACCGGAGCCCGAGCGCGTGTCGATCACGTCGCTCGGCGACGCGATCGGAGACTCGGTCCGGATCGAGGGCGAGGTCGTCGGCGTCCGCCAGACCGGCGGCCCGACGGTGTTCGAGGTCAGCGACGCGACGGGCGCCGTCGACGTGGCCGCGTTCGTCGAGCCCGGCGTCCGGGCGCACCCGGACGTGGAGGTCGGCGACGCGGTGCGGGTCGACGGGGAGGTCGAGAGCCACCGCGGCGACGTTCAGGTCGAGTCCGAGGCGCTCGTCCTCCTCGACGGCGAGGACGCCGAAACGGTCCGCCGCCGCCTCGCCGAGGCCCTCACCGACGAGGCGCGCCCCGAGGGGCTCCAGCCGCTGGCCGGCGACGAGACCGTCGCCGAGCTCGCTGACGACCTGCTCGACGCCGCTGAGGCGGTCCGCCGCGCGGTCCTCGAATCGCGCCCGATCGTCGTGCGCCACCCGGCGACCGCCGACGGCTACGTCGCGGGCGCCGCGGTCGAGCGCGCCGTCCTCCCGCTGATCCGCGACGAGCACGCGAAGAGCGACGCGGAGTACCACTACTTCACCCGCCGCCCGCTCGACGAGCCGGTGTACGGGATGGACGCGGCCACCAACGACGCGACGCGGATGCTCCAAGACCGCGACCGCCACGACGAGAAGCTCCCGCTCTTCCTCCTCGTCGGCGCCGGATCGACGACCGAGTCCGCCGACGGCATCGACCTGCTGTCGGTGTACGGGGTCGACGCGGTCGTCGTCGACGCCGCGGTCGCCGACCCCGAGACGCGGGACGCGGTCGACACGCTCGTCTCGCCGGAGCTGGCCGACGCCGACGGCGACGAGACGCTCTCGACGGGCGCGCTCGTCGCCTCGCTCGCGTCGGCGATCAACGACGGGGTCCGCGCCGACCTGCGACACTTGCCGGCCGTGAGCTACTGGGCGGACGCCCCCGATCGGTACGTCGACCTCGCGCGCGACGCGGGCTACGACGCCGAGCGCGTCGCCGAGCTCCGCGAGGCGGTCGCGCTGGAGGCGTACTACCAGTCGTACCAGGACAAGCGTGAGCTGATCGCCGACCTCCTGTTCTCGGACGGCGGCGACCTCGCGGCGCACGTCTCCGAGCAGTTCCGGGAGAAGCTGGAGGCCGAGGTCGAGACCGCGGACGCGAACGTCGTGACCGAGGCGGTCGACGGCGTCGAGTTCGCCCTGCTCGACACCGACGGCTACACCCACCGGTACGACTTCCCGCCGACGCCCCTCCTCCTCGACGACCTCCACCGGCGCCGCGCCGACGGCGAGCCGTTCGCGACGGTCGGCGTCGGCACCGACGAGCTGTACGTGCGCACGACCGCGGACGTCTCCGTCCGCGACGTTGCCGACCGCGCGGCCGAGCTCGCGCCGGGCGCGGACATCGCCACCGCCGGCGTCCGCGAGGGGAAGATAGAGTTCCTCTCCGGCGAGCGCGACGCGGTCGAGGACGCCGTCGTCGCCGCCGTCTCCGAGTCGTTCTGAGGCGTCACGCGGTCAGCTTTTTCGGACGCGGCGGAGTCAGCGACGCGTGAACGGCCCGGGCGGGAGGATGAGGTCGTCGAGCTCGGGACGCTGTTTCACGTTGAACACGACTGACAGCTCGTCGGTCAGCGGGTAACCGTTACAGGAGAGCCGGAACCCCCGCTCGGCGAGGTCGTCGGGCATGATGTGGTCGGTCGGCTGCGAGAGCTCGCCCTCGGCGAGGTACACCGCGCAGTTCGCGCAGGCGCCGCCGCGACAGGAGAAGGGCCACGCGAAGCCGCTGCGCTCGGCCGCCTCAAGCAGACTCTCGTCCGCGTGGACGAGCAGGCGACCGTGGGCGTCGGGGCCGAGGTCGGCGTGGGCGGCCTTCCGGAACAGCTCGTCGTCCTCGAGCGACCAGCCGTAGTCGACGACCGCCTCGTAGTCGAGGAACTCGACGCGGGTCGACCGCGGCTCGCGCGCGTCGTCGCCCTCGGTGAGGTCGACGTCAGCCGGGTCGGTCCCGTCGCCCGCGTCGCCGTTCCCGTCGCGTTCGGACAGCTCGCGGTAGGCTCGGCGGACGAGCTGGAACTCCTCGATCGAGCCGCCCTGGTCCGGGTGCGCACGCTTCACGCGCTCGCGGTAGGCCCGTTCGACCGCCTCGTCGTCGGCGTCCTCGTCGACCTCCAACACCTCGAACGGGGAAACCATTCAGACGCCTCGCCGTACGCGCGTGACGCACATAAACTGCCCAGAAGTCGGCAGGCGGATCGCGGCGGGAGCCGAAGCGACTGCGGGCCGCGAACCGCCGCCGGTCCCCCCGACCCGTCAGCGTTTAACAGCGACGCGCCCCACTGACGGGTAATGGGAAACGCCGACTTGCGCGACCTCGCGTCGATCCGCGACGCGCCCTTCGCGGAGATCGAGGGGGGCGTCGTCGCCGTCGACGCGCACAACTGGCTGTACCGGTACCTCACGACGACGGTGAAGTGGACAAGCGACGAGAAGTACACCACCGCCGACGGCGTCGAGGTCGCGAACCTGATCGGGGTCGTTCAGGGGCTTCCGAAGTTCTTCGAGCACGACCTGATCCCGGTGATGGTGTTCGACGGCGCGGTCACCGACCTGAAGGCCGACGAGGTAGCGGAGCGCCGCGAGAAGCGCGAGGCGGCCGAGGAACGCCGGGCAGCCGCCGAGGAGCGCGGGGACGCCGTCGAGGCCGCGCGCTTGGAGGCGCGCACGCAGCGGCTCACGGACACGATACAGGAGACGACCCGCGAGCTGCTGGGACTGCTCGACGTGCCCGTCGTCGAGGCGCCCGCGGAGGGGGAAGCGCAGTGCGCGCACATGGCCGCGACGGGGACGGTGGACCACGCCGGCAGCGAGGACTACGACACGCTGCTGTTCGGCGCGCCGACGACGCTCCGTCAGCTGACGAGCAAGGGCGACCCGGAGCTGATGGACCTGTCGGCGACCCTGGAGGACCTCGGCCTCGACCGGCAGGGGCTCGTCGACGTCGCGATGCTCTGTGGCACCGACTTCAACGAGGGGGTCCGCGGGGTCGGGCCGAAGACGGCGGTGAAGGCGATCGCGGAACACGGCGATCTGTGGGGGGTCCTCGACGCCCGGGACGCCGAGATCCCGAACGCCGAGGCGATCCGGGAGCTGTTCATGGACCCGCCGGCCGAGGACATCGCGGTCGACGCCGACGTGAACCCGGACGTCGAGGCCGCCCGCGAGTACGTCGTCGACGAGTGGGGCGTCGCCGCGGGCGAGGTCGAGCGGGGGTTCGAGCGCATCGCCGAGTCGCAGGTCCAGACCGGGCTCGATCGGTGGACCTGACGGGGCGCCGAGGCGGGTGACGGAGGAGCTCGGACGCCGGGGTCGAGGTGGTTCAGACGCCGGGACCGATCCGGCGCTCCGGGCCGCCGTTCCCCGGCTCGACCGCCGCGAACACACCTTTTATTTCCTCGTCGTCAGAAGGATGATTCACACGTGTCGCGGACCGGAACCCGATCGGACCGCGGCGACCCCGACAAATGAGCTTCGACGTTCCCGACGACAGACGGTACTTGGAATCGCACGAGTGGGCGACGACCGGCGGCGACACCGTTCGGATCGGCGTCTCCGACTTCGCGCAGGACGAGCTCGGCGACGTAGTGTTCGTCGAGCTCCCCGAGGTCGGCGACGAGGTCTCCGCCGGCGAGTCGTTCGGCGTCGTCGAGTCGATCAAGGCGGTGTCGGACCTGTACGCGCCCGTCTCGGGCGAGGTCGTCGCGGTCAACGAAGCCCTGTTCGACCGCCCCGAACTCGTCAACGAGGACCCGTACGGCGAGGGGTGGATGCTCGAGGTCGACCCGGCTGAGGGCGGCGACGCCGATGGGACTCTCGGCGCCGACGAGTACGACCAGCAGATCGCTTGACCGCGCCGACCCGGATCCGACGACGGACATTCGACACCGCACCCGATCATGACAACGCAACGTTTCGACCGACGAGCCGCGAACCGAGGAGCGAACGACGGCCGGGCGACGGCCCGGGGACGCGGGGGAGCGACCAGATGAGCCGGGCCAACGGCACCCCGTACGCACCGCACACGGACGAGGAGACCGCGGCGATGCTGGCGGCGATCGGCGTCGAGGACGAGGAGGCCCTGTTCGACATCCCCGACCCGGTCGCCTTCGACGGTGACTTCGGCATCGAGCCGCGGACGGAACGCGAGATCCGCGACGAGTGCGCGCGGATCTTCGCGCGCAACGACGACCTCACGGAGTTCCTCGGCCGGGGGCACTACGGCCACTACGTGCCGAGCGTCGTCGACCACCTCGCCGACCGCGCGGAGTTCCTCACGAGCTACACCCAGTACCAGCCGGAGGTGTCGCAGGGGTTCCTCCAGGCGCTCTTCGAGTACCAGTCGATGCTCGTCGAGCTGACCGGGCTCGACGTCGCGAACTGCTCGATGTACGACGCCGCGACCGCGCTCGGCGAGGCCGCGACGCTGGCGGACCGCGTCCGCTCGACATCGGGCGACGTGGTCCTCGTGCCCGAGCAGCTCCGCGAGGGGAAGCGGGCGGTACTGGAGAACTACTGCGACGGCGCCGACATGACCGTCGAGACGTACCCGATGGCGGACGGCACGGCCGACGTCGACGCGCTCGCGGACCGCGCGGGCGACGATGTCGTGATGCTGTACGCCGAGAGCCCGACGGTGCGGGGCTGCCTCGAAGAGCGGCTCGCGGCGATCGGCGACCTCGCCGACGAGACCGGCGCGCTGTTCGCGCTCGGCTCCGACGTCGTCGCGCTGTCGGTGCTCGAATCGCCCGCGTCGGTCGGCGCCGACGTGGTCGTCGGCGAGGCCGGTTCGCTCGGCCTGCCGACCAGCTACGGGATGGGGCTCGGCATCTTCGCCTGCCGCGACGACTTCCTTCGGCAGGTCCCCGGTCGGCTCGTCGGGGCGAGCGAGGACGCGAACGGCGACCGCGCGTACACGCTGACGCTCCAGACGCGCGAGCAGCACATCCGCAAGGAGCGCGCCACATCGAACATCTGTACGAACCAGGCGTGGGTCGCGCTCCGGGCGGCGATCCACGCGGCGACGCTGGGGCCCGACGGCCTCGTCGACCTCGCGAACGACTGCGTCCGCGACGCCGAGGCGCTGGCGGCCCGGATCGAAGGCCTGTCGGGCGCGACCGCCCCCGTCCACGACCGTCACCACTTCCGCGAGTTCGTGGTCCACGTCGACCAGCCGGCCCCGGCGGTCGCCGAGGACCTGGAGGCCGAGGGGTTCGCGGTCCACGCGATCGACGACCACCTGCTTCAGGTGTGCGTCACTGACCTGAACGCGGAACGGACGGACGGGCTCGTCGCGGCCTTCGAGGAGGTGCTCTGATGATCCACGACCAAGCGAACTACGAGCGAGACGGCGAGGACGTCCGGGAGCCGCTGCTCTCGGAGAAGGGGCAAGCGACCGTCGACGTGCGCGAGGACTCCCCGCTGCCGGACGACCTGACCCGCGAGGAGCTGACGCTGCCGAACCCCTCGGAGCCGGAGACGGCGCGCCACTACACCCGGCTCTCGCAGATGAACTGGGCCATCGACGCGGGGCCGTACCCGCTGGGGAGCTGTACGATGAAGTACAACCCCAAGTTCACCGAGGACGTGGCGGCCGACCCGAACGCCGCCGTCCACCCCGACCGCTCCGCGCGCTCCGCGCAGGGGAACCTCGAACTCCAGTACCGGCTCCAGGAGGCGCTCGCCGACATCGGGGGGATGGACGCCGTCACGCTCCAGCCGCCCGCGGGCGCGGCGGGCGAACTGACTGGGATCCTCGTCACGAAGGCGTATCACGAGCACCACGGCAACGACCGCTCGGAGGTCGTGATCCCGGCGTCGGCCCACGGGACGAACTTCGCGACAGCGGCGACCGCCGGCTACGAGGTGGTCGAACTGCCCTCCGGCGAGGACGGGCGCGTCGACCTCGAGGCCTTGGAGGCGGCCGTCGGCGACGACACCGCCGCGCTGATGCTCACGAACCCGAACACGGTGGGCCTCTTCGAGCGCGACATCACCGAGATCGCGGAGATCGTCCACGACGCCGGCGGCCTGCTCTACTACGACGGCGCGAACCTCAACGCGCTGCTCGGCCGCGGCCGGCCCGGCGACATGGGGTTCGACGTGATGCACTACAACGTCCACAAGACGTTCGCGACGCCGCACGGCGGCGGCGGTCCCGGCGCCGGCCCGGTCGGCGTCGTCGACGAACTGGCGCCGTTCCTCCCGACGCCGCGGGTCCGCGAGGCCGAGACGGGGCCGGGGTACGAGCGCTTCGAGCCGGACCGCACGATCGGCCGGGTCCACGGCTTCGCCGGCAACTGGCTCGTGCTGATCAAGGCGTACGCGTACGTCGCCCGCCTGGGCGACGAGGGGCTCGCCGACGCGGCGGCGAAGGCCGTCCTCAACGCGAACTACCTCGCCGAGCGGATCGACCTCGACGTTCCCTTCGGCCCGTTCCACCACGAGTTCGCGGCGACCGCGGGCGACCGCGACGCGGCCGACGTGGCGAAGCGAATGCTCGATTTCGGCGTCCACCCGCCGACGACGAAGTGGCCGGAGATGGTCCCCGAGGCGATGCTGACCGAGCCGACGGAGATCGAGGGGCAGTCCTCGCTCGACGACCTCGCCGAGGCGTTCAACCTCGCGTACGCGGACACCGGCGAGGCGCTCGACGCGGCGCCGAACCGGACCGCCGCCGCGCGGATCGACCAGGTCGGCGCCGCGCGGGACCCGCGGCTCTCGTGGCAGGCGCTCGACGGGGAATAGCACGCTCGCACACACGCGAACCGACCGGCCGACCCGCGGCCCGGTCGCTCCGGGCCCGTCGACGCAGAACTAGTCGGCGTCGAGCTTGTCGGCGTCGGGCTCGTCGGCCTCAAGCGAGGCCGCCCCGGGGGGCGCGCGCTTCGCCGTTGGCCAGCCCTCGGCGTCCGACGGCGAGTCGAACGGCCCCTCGCCGTCGACGAACCGGCGCATCACCCGTCCCTCGGCGCGGTGGAGCGTCTCGCTGCACGTCGACTTCGCGATCCCGTTCGCCTCGGCCAGCTCCGTGAGCGTACACCGCCGCGGGGTGTCGTAGTAGCCCCTCTCGACCGCCGCGAAGACGAGGTCGCGCTGCGCCTCGGTGAGCGTCCGATCCGGCTCGTCGCCCCCGGTCGCGGCGACGCCGACCGTCATCCCGTCGTCTGCGAGCCGACGCCCGAACGCTTCGATCCGGTCCCGATCGCCGACGACCGTCACCGTGGCGCGGCCGTCGGCGACCTCGACCGTCGACTCGATGGGGAGGCCGACCGCCCGCGCCGCGGGGAGGTAGACGGGGGCGCGGCCGACCACGCGGAGCGTGCGAACGTCGCCGCGGCGCTCGACCGCCGTCACGCGCGCGACGCGCTCGTGGCCCCGGACCATGTTCTCCACGCGGTCCCTGTCGGTGCCGGCGACGCGAACGGTCGCCGCGGTCTCCGGAGCGTCGCCGTCGACGGCGATCGTCTCCGCGATCCGGAGCGTCGCCGCGGGGACGCCCCGCGACGCGTCGGCGAGCCACGACCCGGCCGGGAGGCCCAACCGGAGCACCGTCCGACTCATCGCTTCCACCTCGCTCCACCCCACGGACCCGCCGTCCGGGCGGTCGCTGGTACACGCATCTCCCGAGGGAGTACCGTCCCGACTCCCCTCCGCCTACCGCTTCATACGTTGCGGACCTAAGTACCCCGGGCAGAGGCGGGCGGACCGCGGGCCGCCTCGCTCGCCGAAACGTGACCGTCTCGGTCGCCGAAGCGAGGCCGCTCCGGTGGTCGGGCCGACACCGCCGCGACCGCAGCACCGAAGGCCCCGGCGCCCGAGCGCGCTGGCATGGAGACCACGGACGCGTTCGTCGGCCTGACCTGCGTCGACTGCGGGGAGACGTTCGACGCGGAGGCGGCGACCCACCGGTGTCCCGACTGCGACGGCATCCTCGACCCGACGTACGACTACGACCGCGTCGGGCTCACGCCGGAGACGCTCGACGCCCGCCCCGACGGGTCGATGTGGCGGTACGACGAGCTCCTCCCGTTCCCCGCTGAGACCGCGGTGTCGCTCGGCGAGGGGGCCACCCCGCTCGTGGAGTGTCCCGGGCTGGCGGACGCGATGGGCGTGGGGCGGGTCTTGTTGAAAGACGAGGGCGCGAACCCGACGGGGACGTTCAAAGACCGGGGGCAGGCGGCCGCGATGACGGCGGCGCGCGAGCACGGCGCAAGCGAGGTCGCCCTGAACAGCGCGGGCAACGCGGGGCAGGCGGCAGCGGCGTACGCGGCCCGCGCAGACCTCGACGCGCACGTGTTCCTCCCCTCGCGGGCGGGGTTCACCCAGAAGGCGATGACCGAGGTTCACGGCGCGGACCTGACCGTTACCGACCCGGTGGACGGCAGCTCCCAGATCGGCGACGCCGGAGCAGCGTACGCCGACGCGATGGCTGACAACCCGGAGTGGTACTCGACGAAGACGTTCGTCACGCCGTACCGCCACGAGGGAAAGAAGACGATGGCACTGGAGCTGCTGGCACAGCTCGACTGGGAAGCCCCCGAAGCGGTCGTCTACCCGACCGGCGGCGGCGTCGGGCTGGTCGGGATGCACAAGGCCGCCCGGGAGGCGAGAGAGCTGGGGTGGACCGACGAACTGGTCCCGATGTACGCCGCGCAGGCCGCGGGCTGCGCCCCGGTCGTCCGCGCCTACGAGTCCGGGGCGGACCGCCACGAGCCGCTCGCGGACGACGAGGTCGACACTGCGTGCAACGGGATCGCGATCCCGGATCCGGGCGCGAGTCACCTCATCTTGGAGGCGGTCCGCGAGTCCGACGGCGGTGCGGTGGCAACGACCGACCGGGAGATCCTCGACGCCGCGGTCGACGTGGCTCGCACGGAGGGGCTCGAGGTGGGCGCGACCTGCGCGGCCGCCGTCTCGGGGGCGTTCGCGCTCGCGGAATCTGGCGAGTTCGGTCCCGACGACACCGTCGTCCTGCTGAACACCGGCGCGGGCAACAAGGACGTGGACGCGCTGCGCGCGCACCTCGGAGAGCGAGAGGCGGCGGCCGCCGAGCGCGACGGAGTCTGAACTCTCGGGCACCTGAGTTCCCAGTCGCCGGAGCGGCTACATCTCCCAGTAGTCGACCGCGTCGTCGATCTCGTGGTAGCCGGACAAGGAGCGCTCGTCGCGGCCGCCGGGCGGCGACCCGACGAAGACGCCGAACGTCTCCGAATCGGGGTACACCGTCACGTCCGGCTCGGTCATCGTCGACAGCGCGAGGTAGCGCACGGGGTCGTCGCCCTCGTTGACGACGCGGTGCGCGCCCGACTCGTCGGCGGCGAAGGCGACGTAGTCGCCGGCCGCGATCTCTTCCGTCTCTCCCCCGTGGCGGCGCGTGGCCTCGCCCGCGAGGACGTAGAGCGCCTCCTCGTTGGCGGTGCGGTAGTGGTACGGCCACGACTGCGCCCCGGCGGGGAGCTCGTAGAGGCTACAGCCGATCGCCTCGCCGTCGGCCGCTTCGGCCAGTTGCTTCCGGCGGAATCGGGTCCCGCCGCGGTCCGTCTCGCTCCAGTCGAGGTCGCCTTCGTTGACGCGTCCCATGACCCCGGCACTCCGCGGGAGCTAAAAACGGTTCGGGAGACCGCATTCCCGCTCGTCGACGACGGCAGCCCGAGGCCGAGATCGGCTACTGACCCGGGCCCGGGGTCGCCCGGCGAACCGGAACCACTACGGCCGGGCCCCGCCACGCCTCGCGCATGGAACTCGGGGTCATCGGACTCGGGCGGATGGGGCAGATCGTCGCGAACCGGTCGCTGTCGGCGGGCCACGACGTGGTCGCGTTCGACCTCTCGGCGGAGGCGACCGCGGAGGCGGCCGAGAACGGCGCGGAGCCCGCAGATTCGCTCGCGGACCTCTGCGACCGGCTGGACCGGTCCGGCGGCGACGAGGACGCCGGCAAGCGGATCTGGCTGATGGTGCCCGCGGGCGACGCTGTCGACGCCACGCTCGCGGACCTAGAACCGTACCTCGACGGTGACGACGTGGTCGTCGACGGCGGCAACTCCCACTTCGAGGCGTCCACGCGGCGCGCCGCGGATACCGACGCCGCATACCTCGACTGCGGCACCTCCGGCGGCCCCGCGAGCGCGGAGGCGGGCTTCTCGCTGATGGTCGGCGGTCCGGCGTGGGCCTACGAGGCGATGGTACCTGTGTTCGACGCGGTGGCGACCGGACCGGACGGCCACGACCGCATGGGCGAGTCCGGGTCGGGCCACTACGTGAAGATGGTCCACAACGGCGTCGAGTACGCCCTGATGCAGGCGTACGGCGAGGGGTTCGAGCTCCTCGCCGACGGGCGCTACGACCTCGACATGGAGTCGGTGGCGCGCACGTGGAACAACGGCGCGGTGATCCGGTCGTGGCTCTTGGAGCTCTGCGAGGAGGCGTTCCGCGAGGAGGGATCGGAGCTCGGCGACGTGGCGGACCACGTCGCGGGCGGCTCGACGGGGACGTGGACCGTCGAGGAGGCGCTCGAACAGGAGGTCCCGGTGCCGATCATCTACCAGGCGCTCGCGGAGCGGTTCGACTCGCGCAACGAGGGCCGCTTCTCGCGACGGCTCGCGAACCGACTCCGGTACGGGTTCGGTCGCCACGAGGTCGCGCGGCGGTCGGACGAGGAGTGAGGGCGAGCACCCCGCGGACCGCTCGGTCACGGCGCGCTTGAGGACGCTGACTGAGAACCGGGCGCGTTCCGTCCCCGATTATCAGGGCCGGTCACGGCCGAGAAACACTTATGTATGGTCGTGGTAGGTGTTGACACGCATAGAATGTTCGAGCGATTCTCGAGCGGCTACTACCTGGGGGAACTGTACGTGGAACCCCATGACGGCGAGCGCGCCGTCATCCGGCGGGCGGACCACGAACACGTCAACGAGCAGCTGTACGCGGACGGGGACGGCGTCGAGCGACTCGACGCCCCGCTCGTCATGAAAGTCGACGGCGGCCACATCCCGGTCGGCGGCGACGACGACGTACCGAGCGGCACGCTCGCGATTCCGCAGGGACTCGCCGACGAGACGCTCCCGGACCGGCGGAACGTGCTGTTGGCGGACGCGGACCGCGCCGAGACGCTCCTCCGCTGGGAGGGGTGGGAGCCGTTCGTGAACGCGTAGGACGCCGCCGCGTGTCTGAGGGAGTCGCGAACGGCGAAGGCCGCGGCGGTAGCGCCCGGAGACCGATAGGGGCGGGCCCGCGCGTCGAGTCGAACTGCGCGTGGGACCGACCGGCATAGCGACCGCGTAGGCGGGAAATGGTTCGATGTCGGGCCGCGGACGCCGCCGGAGCCGCCCGATCGGGCACTCGTGTTATTATGCCGGTCCGGCTCGTGTCGAACGTATGGCGCTCGCGCTCTCGGCCGAGCTGGTTGCGACCGTCGCGGTCGTCGTCGCGGTCGCGGGCGCCGTCAACGGGGTCGCGGGGTTCGGCTTCGCGGTCGTGGGGACGACGGTGCTCGCGTCGACGCTCGACCCGGCGGCCGCCGTCGCGTTCATGATCGTCCCGATGTTCGCGGTGAACGTCGCCCTCGTCGGAGAGCTCACGCGCGAGGAACTGCGGACCTGCGGAGCCCGGTTCGCACCGCTGCTCGTGGCCGCGCTCGTCGGCACCCTCGCGGGGATGGCGCTGCTCGATCGCCTCCCGGCGGCTCCCCTGCGCGTCCTGCTCGGCGTCGTCTCGCTCGGGTTCGTGGCGACCGCGCAGCGCGCGGTCGCGCTCCCGTCGCTGCCGACTTCGGCCGACCGCGAGCGCGCCGAAGGCCCGCTCGTCATGGGGGTCGTGGGCGTCGTCTCCGGCGTCCTGTTCGGCGCGACGAACGTCGGCGTCCAGCTGGTCGCGTTCGTCCGGAGCTTCGACCTCTCGCACGGGGTGTTCGTCGGCGTCGTGGCGCTGGTGTTCGTCGGGATCAACGGCCTTCGCGTCGGGGCCGCGGGCGCGCTCGGACTCTACCCGGACGCCGCGTTCGCGCTCGCGTCGGCCGCCGCCGCGGTCCCTGCGGTCGCCGGCGTCGCCGTCGGGACTCGCCTCCGAGACCGCGTGAGCGAGCGGCTCCGGCGCGGCCTCGTCCTCGGCCTCCTCACGGTCATCGGGCTCCGGCTGATACTCGGCGGCGCGGGCGTCGCCTGACCGGTGTCGCCGTCGCTCCGCCGGAGTCGCCGCCGGTCAGTCGACTGCGGCCTCGATGTCGCGGACGACAGACAGCACCGCCCGCCACTGCTCGACCGTCCCGGGCGGCTCGCGGTCGACGGTCCCGGTCCGGTCGGTGATCGACCGTCGGACCGCCTGCGGGTCGTTGATCCGGCGGAGCTCGAGGTCCGGCCCGCCGGCGACTTCGATCGTGACCGTGCCGTACCCGAACGCGGAACCGGTCACCGATTGACTGTACGCCGTGTTCTGTACCTGTGCCAGCCCGACGCGGCGGACCTTTCGGCCGAGCACGCCGCGTTTCGACCAGATCGCTCGAGTCGTGACCACGTAGTCGGTCCGTGTGACGCGGAGCAGTTCCCAGCCGGCGATGCCGACGCCCAGCGGGCTCGCCGCGGCGATGCGCGGGTCGACCGCGGCCGCCGCGAGGAGCGCGACGGCGACGGTCGCGACGCCGACGACGCCCCCGCCGAGCGCCGCCGACAGCCGCGGGCGACCCGTCCACACGACGGTCTCGTCGTCGTGCCGAAACCACCAGTCGCCGGTCATCGGTCCTCGCACGCCGTCTCCGACGCGGTCCGCTCGGCGCCGACGTCCTCGCCGGTCGCGGTCGGCGTCTCGGCGTCGCCGCCGGCACCGTCGTCGGTGACCGCGGAGCGGATCGCGCGAAGTTCGACGAGGATCTCGGCGAGCACGTCGTCGGCGTCGCCGTCGCCGTCGGCGCTGTCCCGCTTTCCGGCGTCGATCTCCCTGGCGATCAGCTCCTGGACCGACGCCGGGTCCGGAATGCTCCGGAACCGTAGCTCGACGCCGGAGCCGCCGGCGGTGCTGACCTCGACCGACCCGTACCCGAGCGACGAACCGATGGCCGACTGCGAGTAGGAGATGTTCTGTACCTTCTCGAACCCGATCTGTTTCACGTCCCGGGAGAGGATGCCCCGCTTGCTGTAGAGCCCCTTGTTCGTGACGACGTAGTTCGTGTTCTTGTACTGGAGGTAGCTCGCGGCGACGATCGGGATCCCGACGAGGACGAGCGACAGGGGAACGCCGACGAGAAGCGCCGGGACGACGCTGTACCTGTGCGGCGTGCTCGCCCAGCGGATCTCCTCGTCGTCGTCGAGCGACAGCCAGTCGAGGTCGAGGTCGGCGGTGACGCCGTTGCCGGTCTTCGGTTCCTCCTGGAGGGACGGAGACAACATATCCCCCGAAGCGTCGGGAGACGCTAAAACGGTGGCGGAGGCGCACCGATCGGGTCACGCGCGAAGCGGACGACGTGAACGCGGCGACGAACGGTCGCGCGGGAGACGGCGGCGGACGGTGGCGCGACGCGCGGACGGCCCGGAGAGCGGCGTCCGTCTCCGCCGCAGACGCACCTTTTACGTCGCGGCGGGTCGCGAATTCGGTATGATCGACAGGCTGCTCGGGCGCGCCGAGCTGAAGGAGCGCATCGAGGAGTTGGAGGAGGAGAAGCGTCACCTCGAACGCCGCGCCGAGGCCGAGGAGGAGCGGCGGTCCGACGCGGTCGCCGACCGGCAGCGCGCCGAGGAGCGCGTGAACGAGCTCGAACACCGGATCGAGTCGTTAGAGGAGCGGCTGGAGCGCGCCGAGGGGACGGAGGAGACGGTCGAGTTCCGCCGCGTGAGCGACCGCAGCGGCTCGCGGCTGACGGACGCGCTCGAGCGGTTCCGGGCCGTCGAGAGCGACGACCCGGAGGGGTTGCTCACGGCGTATGTGCCGGACGCAGACGCGGTCCCCGCGACCGTGTCGGACTGGCTCGGCGACCGGACGGCGCTCGTCCGGCGGGCCGCGCCCGCGGTCGTCCTCGCCGACGACACGGGCGCGGTGAGCGCCGCGCTGACGCCGCCGGTCGAACCCGAACCGTTCGACCGGTGGAGCGACCGGTTCCGGCTCGACGACGCGTGGTTCCGCCCGACCGGCCGGTTCGCGTTCGCCGTGGTCCGCTCGGACACCTTCGCGGTCGGCACCTACGAGGGCGACGAGCGGGTCGCTTTCGAGGGGTTCACCACCGACGTGAAGGAGGCACACTCGAAGGGCGGCTTCTCGCAGGGGCGATTCGAGCGCCGCCGGGAGGGGCAGATCGACGACCACCTCGACCGGGCCGACGAGGCGCTCGCCGCGGTCGCCGCGGGAGAGGACCTCGACCGCGTGATCGTCGTCGGCGAGCGCAGCGTGCTGGGCCGGGTTCGGGACCGCGCCGACGTCACCGACGTGTCGGACGCAACCGGCAAGCCGAAGGGAGCGCTCGACGACGCGTTCCGCGACTTCTGGCGGGTGCGGATTCGTGCGATCTGAACCGGGGACGCCCGTCCGGCGTCAGAACGGGCTCTCAGGCCCCTCGTCGGGATCGCTGGCGGCCGGCTCGTCCGACGCGGGCAGGTCGCCGATTTCCCGCTCCCACGCCTCGATGCCGCCGCGGAGGCTGTCGACGCGCGCGTCCTGCGTCCCCTCGTAGCTGCCGATGAGCTGGGCCGCCTGCTGGCTGGCGACGCCGTGGGGGCAGACGGTGACGATGCGGTCGCTGCCCTCGAGCTCCGCGATCCGGTTCGTCAGCTCCGGGAACGGGATACACTCGCTGTCGGGGAGGTGCCCTCGGTCGAACGCGCGCCGGTCGCGGATGTCGACGATGCGGAGCGACTCGTCGGGAGAGCTGTCGCCGCGCTCGTCGAGCAGGGCTGACAGCTCTTCGGGGTCGATTTCGCCGTCCATCAGTGGAGCGGGGCGAGGGTGGCCGTGAGCACGGCTCGGTCGTCGGTGTCGTTGCGGGCGCCGTGGACCGCGCCCCGGGCGTTCTCCACCACTGCCGGGGCCGCGAGCGCCTCTTCCTCGCCGTCGCGGATCACCGTCGGTTCCCCCTCCAGCACGTGGAACACGTTCGTGGCGTCCGCGTGCTCGTGGGGGTCGACGGTCGCGTCCGGGCCGAGGACGAACGCCTTCACGAGCGCGTCGTCGGTGACGACGACCTCCGCCGTCTCGACCTCGCCGGGAGCCGGGTCGAGATCGGCGACCGCCGCCGCGTAGCTGTCGAGCGTCATACCCGCACCTCGCGCGGGACGGGGAAAAATCGCGCGCTCGGGGCGGCTCAGTACGTCGGCGACTCCTCGGGCTCGCCGTCACGCGCGTTCGCGACGCGGCCGAGGGTGAAGAGGAGGTCAGAGAGGCGGTTGAGGTAGGTGACGACCGACTCGTTGATCGGCTCCGAGCGCGCCAGGTCGACGACGCGCCGCTCCGCGCGCCGGACGACGGCGCGCGCGTGGTGGAGCGCCGCCCCCGCCTCGCCGCCGCCCGGGAGAATGAACGACCGCAGGGGCTCCAGCTCCTCGTCGAACGCGTCGATGCGCTCCTCCAGCAGGTCGGCATGGTCGGGCTCCACCTGCGGGTCGTCCGGGTCGGGGTCGGGGTTCGCGAGGTCGGCCTGAACGACGTGAAGATGGTTCTGTATCGTCTCCAGCAGCTCGTCGATGTCCTCGTGGCCCGTCGGGCGGACCGTTCCGAGCAGCGCGTTCGCCTCGTCGACCGAGCCGTACGCCTCGATGCGGTGGCTGGACTTCGACACCCGGCTCATGTCCCGGAGGTCGGTCTCCCCCTCGTCGCCGCGACCGGTGTAGATGCTCATGCGAGGGTCCTCTCGACGTAGTCGACGATGTTCGCGCTCTCGGCCATCGTCACGCCGCGTCCCTCGTCGACGAGGACGGGGACGCCGCGCTGGCCGCTCACTCGCTTCACCTCGTTCCGGTCGGAGTGGAGCGCTTCCACCCACTCCGTCTCGTACTCGACGCCCGCGTCGTCCAGGGCGTCGGCCGCCTTCTCGCACCACGGACACCCGTCGAGGGCGTACAGTCGAACGCTCATACCGATCGATCGGTCCGCGCGGTCAAGAAGGTGTGCGTCCGACCGCGACGGTGGGGAAGGCCTCATATCGCAGCCCCGGGCCGCGGGCCGCCCCCTCAGCGATCTCGGTACGACGCCATCGCCTCCCGGTGTGCCTCCGGGATCGGCGTCGGCTCGCCCGTCTCCGGGTCCACGGCGACGAGCGTCGCCTCGGCTTCCGCCGCGACGGCGTCGCCGATCCGGATCTCGTGCGTCATCGTCGCGCTCGACCGGCCGAGATCCGCTATCTCGACGCTCACCACGACCGCGTCGTCGTCGAGTTCGACCGGTCGGCGGAAGTCGATCGACAGCGACGCCAGCACGGTCGACGCCCCCGAGATGTCGAGGTCGAGGACATCGCGGAAGAAGCGCGTCCGCGCCTGCTCGATGTACGTCGCGTAGACGGCGTTGTTGACGTGGCCCATCGCGTCGATGTCGCGGAACCGAACGTCGATGTCCGCGGTGTAGGTCGCCATATCCGACCCACTGGCGGGGATCGTATGTAGGCGTCGGGATCGGCGTCGACCGCGGCGGCGCCGGGCGCCCCACCAACGTATAAAACCGACACGCGCGTACCGGCGAGACATGGACAACGGCGCGATAGACGACGTCGACAGGGCGATCCTGTACGCGCTCCAGGCGGACGCGCGGAACACGTCGTCCGGGGACATCGCGGAGCGGGCCGGCACCTCGGACAGCACCGTCCGCAAGCGCATCCAGCGGTTGGAGTCCGAGGGCGTGATCAAGGGGTACAGCGCCAGCGTCGACTACCAGCGGTCGGGGTATCCGCTCCGGATGCTGCTCTACTGTACCGCGTCGATACCGGAGCGCGGCGAACTCATCCCCGACATCCTCGCGATCGACGGAGTCGTGTCGGTCCAAGAGCTCGTCACCGGCGAGCAGAACCTCCTCGTCACCGTCGTCGGCGAGTCGGACAGCGACATCACGCCCGTGGCGCAGGCGCTCCTCGACATGGGCGTCACCGTCGCCGACGAGGTCCTCGTGCGGACCCACGAGACGACCCCGTTCGGACGGTTCGACGCCGGGCGGGACGGGGCGGAGGACTAACCGACGACGCGCTCGACGTCGAGCCCGGTCGCCCGCCGGACGACCGCACGGACCGGGTCCTCCGAGCCGGACAGGTTGTCGGAGTCGCCGTCGAGGACGAGGAGGGCCGCCCGCCGCCCGGGCTCGATCGCCCCGCAGTCGAGGTCGGCGATTTCGGCGCCCGCGGCGGTCGCCATTCGCAACACCTCCCGGTCGGTCACGTCGAACCGCTTCGCCGCTGTCGCCATCTCGCGGAACATTGACGGCTGGTTCAGCATGGCGTTGTCGGTGCCGAGCGCGACGGTGGTGTGGTCGAGCAGCTCCCGTATCGGCGGCGTCCCGACATCGAGGACCGCGTTCGCGCGCGGACAGACGGCGATCGGGACCGACTGGTCCGCGACGCGCTCCAAGTGGTCCGGCTCGGCGTGGACCATGTGAACGAGCAGGTCCGGGTCGTAGTCGAGCGCCGGGTGGATGTCGGTCGCGTCCGGCTCGCCCGCGTGGATCGCGAACGGGCGACCGCGATCCTCGCAGGCGGCGCGCTCCGCGGCGAACTCGTCGTCGTTCGCGCCGGAGGCCCCGTAGCCGTCGGCGACGTCGAGGACCGACGGGTCGCCGCTCCCGAAGATGAACGGGTCGACGCCCGTCTCCGCCGCCGCCTCGCGGAGCGCCCGCGCGCCGGCGGGCCCCGACTCGCGGAAGTCGAGCGTGGAGACCGTGCCGGTCCGACGCATGAACCGGAGCGTCCGCCCCATCGCCGACACCAGTTCGTCGCGGTCGGCGGCCGCCAGCCGCCGGTGCTTCAGGCTGTCCGGCGGCGCGACCGCCTCGCCGAGCGACAGGCCGACCGCGGCCTCCTTCGCGACGGAGTCCCCGCGGTGGGTGTGCGCGTTGACGAACGCCGGCCGCACGAGGTCCGTCGAGTCGGTGTCCGTCTCCTCCACGGCGTCGATCCGCCCGTCTTCGACGACGACGCGTCCGCGGACGGGCTCGAACGACTCCCCGACCAGGACGGTCCCTGCGAGTTCTCGCATACCGGTCCTCCGGACTCCGAGCCGATATGGTTTCCTGAGTCGCGACGCCGAACGGGCTCACTTGCGACTGCGGACTCGCCAGGCCCTCCCCCATGAGAGGATAATCATAATGTTCTATAATGCTGTTCTTGCGAACGAATTGTGAATACAAACAGCTTTAATAGACGTTATGTTCTCAAAGTGGGTAGACAACGACCGGGTTGCGACTCGACCCGACGGCGGGTCGAGACCGGTCGCGTGGTCGCTCGAACGATGTCAGGACCCACCTCGAAGACGACGGTCGGAGCGCTCCGGAAGACGACGGACTCGTCGTTCGTCTCCGCTGTACTGACGTGGCTCGCGTGGTCGCTGTTCGCCGCGAGCGTCGCCGTCCTCGTCGCCCGACTCCGACTCGGCGCCTCGTGGGAGGTGCCCGGCGCGGTCGCCGTCGACGGACTGACCGTCCTGCTGTGGACCGTCGTCACGTTCTTCAGCGGGATCGTCCACAGCTACTCCCGGCGCTACATGGGCGGGAGCGCCCACGAGACCGACTTCTTCCTCGGGATCTTCTCGTTCACGCTCGCCGTGATGGCGCTCGTCGCGGCCGACCACCTCACGCTGTTCTGGCTGTGCTGGCTGGCGATGGGACTCTTGATGGCCCGGCTCATCGGGACCGTCGACGGCTGGCCGCAGGCCCGCGCGGCCGCGAGCGTCGCCCGGCGGCACTTCCTCGCGAGCAGCGCGCTCCTCGGCGTCGCCCTATTGACGCTGTGGCGGGCGACCGAGGCGACGACGATCTCGGGTATCGCCGCGAGCGCGGACGGGCTCGGCGGCCCCACGCTGCTCGTCGCCGGGGGCGCGCTCGTCCTCGCGGCGATGATCCAGTCCGCTCTCGTCCCGTTCCACGGGTGGCTGCTCTCCTCGATGACCGCTCCCACGCCCGCGTCGGCGCTGATGCACGCCGGCTTCGTCAACGCCGGCGGCATCCTCCTGACCCGCTTCGCGCCCGTCGTGACGGCCGAAACCGGGCTCATGCTCGCCCTCGTGGTCGCGGGCGCCGCGAGCGCCCTCGGCGGGAAGCTGCTCAAGACCGTCCGGTCGGACGTCAAGGGCGAACTAGGCTGCTCGACCGTCGGGCAGATGGGCTTTATGATCGTCCAGACCGGGCTCGGCTTCTTCGCCGCCGCCGTGACGCACCTCGTGTTACACGGGTTCTACAAGGCGTACCACTTCCTGAGCGCGGGCGACAAGGTCGAGCGCACGGCCCCGACGGAGACCGAATCGGAACTCGGGGGAACGGGCGTCGCGGGTGCGGCCGTCGTGTTGCTGACCGGGCTCGCCGGCGGCGCGACGTTCGCGGTCCTGACGGGGAAGGGAACGAGCCTCGACAGCGGGCTGCTGCTCGCCGGGTTCGTCACGCTCACGACGCTCCACGCGGCCCGGAGCGCCGTCCGGCAGACCGGTCTGTCGACGGCGGCCCGCTACGGCGCCGTCCCGCTGGTGGCGCTCCCGGCCATCGCCGTGTACGCGCTCGCGTACGAGGCCGTCTCGGGGCTGCTCGCCGGGCTCCCCGTCGTCTCGGCGCCGACCGAACTGACAGCGCTCCACGCGCTCGTCGGCGTCGCCTTCCTCGCGGCGTACGTCGCGATCGAGACCGGCGTCTACGAACGGAGCGAGCGCCTCTACGTCGCCCTGCTGAACGCGGGGCAGCCCGCCCCGGAAACCGTCCTGACCGCCACGGAGGAATACGATGAACGCTGAATCCACCACCGAAGACGACGCAGACGCCATCGGAGACGCTATCGAGACGGCCGCGACCGCCGTCGGGTCGGTCTGGCCGGTCCACTCGTTCGTGACCGCGAACCCCCTCGCCGGCTTCGAGGACCGGCCGTTCGACGAGGCCGTGAGCCGGGCGGCGGACCTTCTCGGCGGCCGCGGCTACCCGCGGGCGGCGACGTTCCGGACGGCCCTCGACGAGGGGCGGATCGACGCCGACCTGCTCGACGAGACCCTGACCGACCGCGGCTACGAGGCCGGTCCCGAAGCCCTGCTGGACCGGCTGGAATCCGCCGAGGGGACGGACGAACCGAGCGACGCCGGCGCCGCGACGCGCCCGGATTCCGACGCCGAGCGCGTCGACCGCGTGCTGACGAAGTGGCTGTCGGCCTTCCTCGACGAGGGGCGGGCCGAGTGGTCGATGCCGAACCGCGAGGCGGGGTTCTACGACGCGTTCCGGTCGGTCGCCCAGCACGACGACGAGATCCCCGATCGGGGGCTCGCAGCCGACCTCCCGGCGTCGCCGACGGCGGCCGTCGAGTCCGCGCTGGAGCCGTATCCCGACGACCGGTGGCAATCGATCTTCGAGGCGCAGTTCGCCGCGCTCCCCGGGTGGACCGGACTGCTCAAGCGCCGCGCCGACGACGGCGGCGCGTGGCAGTCCGCGTACCCGATCACGCTGACCGGGTACCTCGCGGCCCGGCTCGCGCTGGCGGACGCCTTCGGTGTCGACCTCGCCCCGCCGGCCGAGTCCGACGGCCCGGTCGTCGACGCGGAGGACGAGATCGCGGCAGCGTTCCTGAGCGCGTGGGAGGCGACGTACCGCGACGCGCTCGTCGAGCGGGTCGCGGCCGAGAGCGAGGCCCGCCACGGCGAGCGCGGGGCCCGCGCGGACGGCGGCGCGTCCGGACGCCCGGACGCCCAGCTGGTCTTCTGTATCGACACGCGCTCGGAGGTGATCCGTCGGCACGTCGAGGCGACAGGTGACTACGAGACGCACGGCTACGCCGGCTTCTTCGGCGTCCCGATGGAGTACCAGGGGTACGACGACGACGTGTCGATCGACGCCTGTCCCCCGATCCTCGACCCGCAGCACCGCGTCGCCGAGATCCCGACGGACGACGGCGCGCGGGCGAGCCGCGACCGCTGGGCGCGCGCTCGCGAGGCCGCGGGCGAGGCGATCGAGACGCTCCGCTCGAACCCCGCGACCGCCTTCAGCTTCGTTGAGGGCGCCGGCAGCGGCTACGGGCTCGCGCTCGCGGCGCGCACGCTCCTTCCCGCCCGGGTGTACGACCTGCTCTCGACGACCGACGACGCGGTTCCGGGCGACCACGAGTTCTGCGAACCGGGCGTCCACCGGCAGGACGGCGCTCCCGGAGCGCTTCCGACCGGTCTGACTCGCGACGAGAAGGTCGAGTACGCCGCGACCGCGTTCGAGCTGATGGGGTGGGAGGAGTTCGGTCGCCTCGTCGTCTTCACGGGCCACGCGGCCGAGACGGCGAACAACCCCCACGACTCCAGCCTGGACTGCGGTGCCTGCGCCGGCAACCCCGGCGGCCCGAGCGCCCGCGTCCTCGCGGCGATCTGTAACGACCCCGAAGTGAAGACGGGACTGCGCGAGCGCGGCCACGACGTGCCCGACGACACCGTCTTCCTCGCCGCCGAACACAACACGACGACCGACGAGATCGAGCTGTACGACGGGGACGTGCCGGACTCGCACGCGGCGGACCTCGAACGGCTGCGCGCGGACCTCGACGCCGCCCGCGAGGCGGCAGCCGCCGAGCGGGTCGGACCGGCGGGCGAGGCCGACTCGGCCGGACCCGGGGGCGCGGCGGGCGTGCGCGAGGCGGAACGGCGGGCCGCAGACTGGGCCGAGACGCGCCCCGAGTGGGGGTTGGCCGGAAACGCCGGCTTCGTCGTCGGGCCCCGGCCGCTGACGAGCCACCTCGACCTCGACGGGCGCGCCTTCCTCCACTCGTACGACTGGGCGACCGACCCCGACGGAACGGCGTTGGAGGCGATACTGACGGGCCCGATGGTCGTCACCCAGTGGATCAACGCGCAGTACTACTTCTCGACGGTCGACAACGCCGCGTACGGCAGCGGGTCGAAGGTGACCCACAACCCGGTCGGCAACGTCGGCGTCTACCAGGGCAACGGCGGGGACCTGATGACCGGCCTCCCGCTCCAGTCGCTCATGGCCGACGCCGACACGGCGTACCACCAGCCGCTGCGGCTCTCGACGGTCCTCCACGCGCCCGTCGACCGCGTCACCGATATCCTCGCCGACAACGAGGCGGTGGCCGGACTGCTGGACAACGACTGGCTCTCGCTGACGGTCGTCGACCCGACGCGGGACCACCGCGCGTTCCGCTACGAAGAGGACTTAGAATGGACGCCGGCGCCCGCGGCGGCCGAAGCGCGCCCCGGAACGGCGACGACGCCGGCCGTCGCCGACGACTGAGATCGGTTCGCCACGGAACCCGGCGAGCGGAGCAAGCGCGGCCGCCCACGCGACGGCGCCGAGAGCCACGCCTGTTTCGTCTCGATCCGGAAGGACACAGCACAGGGAGAGCGTCCCGCTCGGCGACGCGTTCTCAGCGGGCGGGTGACGGTACGTGGTGGGCGTCCCCGGACCGAGTGATCTCGGTCAGTACAGCAGTTCGTCGTCGTTCTCGATCATGTACAACGACCGGGCGGCGATGTTGACCGCGTGGTCGCCGACCCGTTCGAGGTCGCGGATCGTGAGGAGCAGCCGCGAGACGTTCTGCATGGTACCCTCCACGTCCTCGTCTTCGCGGAGCTCGTCGCGCTCGATGAGGTCGCGGACGACGAGGTCGCTCGCGGCCTCGCAGGCGGCGTCGACTTCGTCGTCCGACTCGGCGACGGCGTAGCAGCGCTCTGCGTCAGACTCCGCGTACGCGTCCATCGCCTCGTCCAGCATCGCCAGCGTGTCGTCGCCGATGCGCTGGACGTCGACGTCGGGGAACACCTCGCGGTCGGCCCGCTTGGCGTACTCGCCGAGGTTCGTCGCCAGGTCTGCGATCCGTTCGAGGTCGGTGATGATCTTGAACGAGGCCGCGATGAACCGCAGGTCCCCGGCCACCGGCTGCTGGAGCGCGATGAGGTCCGTACACTGTCCCTCCAGTTCGAGGTAGAGGTCGTTGATCTCGGCGTCGCCGGCGATCACCTCTTCGCCCAACTCCTCGTCCTGCTGTTCGAGCGCGTCGAGCCCCATCCGCAGGCGCTCGGCGACGACCTCGCTCATGTAGAGGACGTCGTCGCGGAGGTCTTCGAGCTTCGTCTGGTACTGTTCGCGTGGCATCTTGGCAGATCCGCCACGCCCGACGCACAAAAACACGTCGGCGGCCGGTTCCCGAACGCGGCAGCCGGGCGGTCGACGAATGACCGAGCGGAGCGACGAGGGAGCGGCCGCGACGACACCGACGCGTCGGCAGCGGTCACGCCCCCGCGTGACTCGGACGGTACCGGACGGGTTCGGCCGGTGACGGACTGGTTCGACCGGTAGCGGAGCCTCGGTCGAAGCGTTCAAACCCCGCGGCGACGACAGCTCGGATATGCAGAGCCTGGAAGATTTCGTCGTCGACGAGAACGAGGAGGCGCTCGCGCCCGCGGTGGTGCTCGCAACGATCGCGCTCCTCGCGGTGTTCGTCGTCGGAATCCTGGTCTCCGCGGTCGGGCTCGTCGCCTGACCCGTCCCGGCCGTTCGGGCAGGAGGACTCCGTCAGAAGCCCCCCGCGCCACGGCGTTTTTTGTGCCCGCGGCCGGGCGGGACGGTATGGACCGCCGGATACTCGCCGACCTCCTCGGCCGCAACGACGACCACGTCGCCGCTCTCCCTCCCGACGTTTTCGACAGCCACCGCGACGGCCAGCGCCCCGGCGTGGTCTCCGTCTGCTGTTCCGACTCGCGCGTGTCACAGGAGGGGATGTTCGCCGTCGACGAGCCGGGGTTCCTCTTCACATCCGGCGCCATCGGCAACAAAGTGAGCGCGCTCGTTGACGGCGAGCGCGTCCTCGACGGGAGCGTGGCGTACCCGCTCCGGCACACCCACACCGAGGTCCTCGCCGTGGTCGGCCACACCGGGTGCGGCGCGGTCGGCGCCGCGCTCGCGGCGGCGCGCACCGGCGAGTTCCCGGCCGAACCGGGCGTCCGCGCCGCCGTCGAGGCGCTGCTGCCGATCGTCGAGGCCGGGCTCGACGACCCGGCCGTCGTCGGCGAGGGTGACGGCGAGGCGGTCGACGGCACGACCGACGAGGACGCCGAGAGCGACGCCGGTGTCTCGGTCCGCGACCGGCTCGTCGAGTACAACGTTCACGAGCAGGTCGCGTTCGCCCGCGGCAGCGACGAGACGGCCGACGCGACCGTGTACGGCTTCGTGTACGATCTCCACGGCGTCTACGGCGACCGTGACGGCGTCGCCTACCTCGTCAACGCCGACGGCGAGCGCGACCCGGCGGCGCTGCGCGACCTCGTCGGCGCGTCGCACGACGACCACGTGGCGACGCTCCTGTAGCGCGAGGGGCTCCAAGCCGCCGAGATCGGGAGGCACCGGGACGCCAAGGGCGAGGGGATCGCATCCGACAACCGTTTCACGGCGACGCCCGAAGGGGGTTCAAATGGACCGACGCGTCCTGTTCGCGACGCTGATCCTGCTGGCCGGCGGCGCGACCGGGGTGGGCGTGGCGCTGTTCGCGTTCGTCGGCGTCGACGACGCCACCACCGAGACGACAATCGTCTGGGAGTCCGGGCCGGCGCCCGGCGACGACGGCAGCGGCGCGGCGGTCGCGACCGTCGACGGCGAGCCGCTCCTCTTCCGCCCCGCGGCCAAGGACGGGTCGCGGGTCGTCCGCGCGACGGCCGTCGGGACCGACGAGACGCCTTGGTCGGTCCCGGTCTCCGGCCCGGACGCGGAGCGCGGCGGCGGGGACGCCGGCGACACGAACGGCTCCGACGGCAACGGCCCGGTCGGCGTCAGCGGGCTCACCGCGGGCACCCTCGCCGGCGACCCGGTCGTCGCGCTCACGACGGCGCCGGGGGAGCTCGTCGTCCTCGACGCCGCCGACGGGACGGAGCGGTTCGCGGTCGACCTCGGCGGTCCGAGCGGGGTCCGCCCCGCGATCGGCGACCTCACCGGCGACGGAAGTCGGGAGGTGGCCGCGGTCACGACGGACGGGGGCGTTCGCGTCGTCGACGCCGCGGGCGACTCGGTCGCCGAGGCCTCGCTGGCGGGCGAGATCAGTCGCCGACCGCTCATCGTCGAACCGGACGCTGAGGCCGACGAGCGGGGCGGACTCGCGGTGCTGACGACCGCGGGCGCCCCCGCGACGGTCCACATGCTCGACGCGAGCGGCGGGACGCGATGGACGACCGAGCCGACCGTGAATCCGCTGAGCTGGAACGCGGCGGACAGCCGGGACGGGCCAGTGCTCGCGCTCGGCGGCGCCAACGGGAACATCGAGACGCTGGAGACGAGCGACGGCTCGGACCGGTACGAGGTCGGCCTTCAGGATCTCCCGGTCGCGATCGGCGATGCGGACCCCGGCCGGGTGTACGTCGGCGGCTCCGGGAGCGTCTGGGCCGTCGACCTCCTCGACGGCGAGGTCGTCTGGAAACAGCAGTACGGTGCCTCGACCCGGATCAACCAGCCGCGCATGGGCGACGTCGACGGCGACGGCGAACTCGCGCCCGTGGTGGTCAACCGCGACGGCGAGGCCCTTGCGATGACCCAACAGGGCGAGGTGACCGCCCGGGGCGGTCCCGCCGAGGTCGTCGCGTACGGCGGTCCCCTGTTCGCCGACGTCACCGGCGACGGCGGTGACGAGGTGATCGTCGTCGCGGACGACGGGACCGCGATCGCGGTCGACACGTGATTCCGGGAGCGGCGCTCGGCGGCAGTTTATGCCGGCAAGGCAGAGCAAAACCAACCGACTGCGCCGCACTCAGCGCGAATATTCACCGGAAACGCGGTGTGTCGCGTGAGCGGTAGCTCTGTGCGGGATCGGACAGCGGAGAAACGGTAGACGCTCCGCGAGCAGTCGCGTCAGTGAGATTCGTCCTCGTACACCCACGCGGCGGTGTCGAGGTCGTAGTCGACGAGCTCCTCGTCGTCGAAGAACAGGTCGATCTCGCGCTCGTTCGCGCCCTCGTCCTCGTGGTCCGACGCGTGGATCACGTTGTGGCCGAGGTCTAAGCCGAAGTCGCCGCGGATCGTGCCCGGGGCGGACTCGGCGGGGTCGGTCTCGCCGACCATCGCGCGGACCTGCCGGGTCGCGTCCGCGCCCTCCCACACCATCGCGAAGACGGGGCCGGAGGTAATGAACTCGACGAGGCCGTCGAAGAACGGCTTGTCCTCGTGTTCACCGTAATGGTTCTTCGCGAGATCCTCGTCGAGCTGGACGAACTTCCCGGCGACGAGCTTGAGCCCGCGCTCCTCGAAGCGGGAGACGATCTCGCCGATGAGACCGCGCTGGACGCCGTCGGGCTTCACCATCACGAAGGTGCGCTCGTCGTGGTGGCTCACTGCTCGTCGCCTCCGGCCCGGTGACCCTCCTCGGTCCACTCGACGTCGCGCGCCTCGCGGCCGAGGAAGTAGTTCTTCTCCGCCTTCGAGTCGACGAAGTGGAGGATCTGTCCGTCCTTCTTCACGTACATCGTGCCCGTGCCGGGCTCGATCTCCTCACCGCTGTAATCGCAGGTGCGTGTCTCGACCATTGGTTATCGGCCTCCGATGGAGTCGGCGTCGCGCTGGGTCTCCCGCAGCTGGAGCACGTCGCCCAGACGGACGGGACCCAGGACGTTCCGGGTGATGATCCGGCCCTGGTTCGATCCCTCCTGGATGCGGCACTTGACCTGCATGGCCTCGCCGTGCATCCCGGTCTTGCCGACGACCTCGATGACCTCCGCGGTCGTCGAGTCGCCGGTGCCCTCTTCTGCGCTCATGGGAGGTTATCGGAGCTCCGCGACCTTCTCGCCGATGTCCTCGACATCGTCGTCGGCGTCGCCGGCGTCGACGACGGCGGCGGCGGCCGAGCCGACCTCGAGGCCGGCGGCTTGGCCGACCTCGTCCTGCGTGTCGACGAAGGCGACGGGGATCCCCTTCTCCTCGGCGAGCTCGGGGAGGTGCATCACGATCTCCTCGGGGGAGACGTCCTCGGCGACGATGACGAGGTCCGCGTTGCCGCGCTCGACGGCCTTGGTGGTCTCGTTGGTTCCTTTCTTCACGGTACCGGTGTCTCGGGCGACCTCGAGCGCTTCGAGGGATCGCTCCGCGAGGTCCGCCGGGGTGTCGTAGTCTACGTAAACGGGCATATGTTGTTCACCTATCCTCCGTGCGGGCTCGCGTGCCCGTCCCGTGGTCGGTCCCTAACGGAACGGCACATCATCAACCCCACAGAGGCTGTGCCCCGTGGTAGTCAGGACATCCATAAAAGCGCTTTCAATGTCTCGCGCGTGTGCGAGCGGGAGTCACGGGGCGAGATCGCGGGCAGGACCGGCCGTACCGCGGTCGCCGTCGCACCGCCCGCGGCGGACCCGGCGACACTCCGCGCTTTTTATGCGTCGCTCGCCCCTCAGTCGACTCGACGAATGGTCCGCCTCGTTCACTACTCCGACATCGAGAACGTCTTCGACGCCCCCGAGCGAGCGGCGCGCCTCGCCGGCCGGATCCGAGCGCTCTCGGGCCCCGACGCCGCGGTCGTCGGCACCGGCGACACGACCGCGCCGGGCGTCCTCTCGCTGGTCGCGACGGGCAGGCAGGTCCTCGACTTCTACGAGGTGACTGACACCGCCCTCGACACGTTCGGCAACCACGAGTTCGACTACGGTCCCGACCCGCTCCGCGGCCTCGTCGCCGACTCGCCCGCGACGTTCGTCTCCGCGAACGTCCGCGGCGAGGCCGGCGAGCCGTTCGGCCGCGACGAGGGCGTCGTCCCGTGGGCAACCCGCGAGGTCGACGGCGAGACGGTCGGGTTCGTCGGCGTCACCGACCCCGCGACGGACTCGCTTAACCCCATGGCCGCCGACCTCTCGTTCGACGACCCCGTCTCGGCCGCGCGCGACGCGCTGGCCGAGATGCGCGCCGCGGTCGCCGAGCGCGAGAGAGGCGGAGGCGGCGACGAGGGCCTCAATCACGTCGTCGTCCTCCGCACCTCGGCGCGGGCGACGACGACCTCGCCCGCGAGCTCGACGTCGACGCGATCGCCGGCGGCCACGTCCACAGCCGTCGGAACGAGGTCGTCGACGATACCCTGCTCGTCCGACCCGGCGTCAACGGCGAGGCGGTGGCCGAGATCGACCTCGATTCCGAGCCGCCGACCGCGACGCTCCACGAGCCCGACGGGGCCGACCCCGCGCCGGGGCTCGCCGACGCGCTCGCCGAGCGGATGGCCGCGGCCGACCTCGACGAGACCGTCGACACCGTCGACCGACCGATCAAGCGGTCCGGCGACGTGGTCCACGGCGGGGAGTGCCGCGTCGGCAACTTCGTCGCGGACGCGTTCCGGTGGGTCCACGACGCCGACGTGGGGCTGTCGAACGCGGGCGGGCTCCGCCAGGGCGACCCGTGGACGGGCGACGTGACGAAGGCCGACCTGATCAGCCTGATCCCGTTCGAGGAGCCGGTGGCGCTCGCGTCGGTCACCGGCGCGGAGCTCAGCGACGTGTTCCGCGAGATGGCCGCCCCCGACGTGGACTTCGGCGAGGACGACTGGTGGCACGGCCACGTCTCGAACGCCCGGGTCGTCTGGGACGACGACGCCGAACTGGTCTTAGAAGCCACCGTCGGGGGCGAGCCCATCGACCCGGACGCGCGCTACACGGTCGCCGTCTCGGAGTACCTGCTCCACTCCGAACACGAGTACCCGACGCTCGGCCAGCGTCATCGGGTCGACGAGGCGGACATCCAGTACGAGGTGTTGGCCGCTTACGCCCGCGAACACGGGATCGCCCCCGAAATTGAGGGACGGATCGAGATCCGGAACCGGGCCCCCGCGGCGGACGACGACTGAACGAGCGGCGACGGGCGGGCGGTCGGGATGCGAGTGTCGGATCGCGTCTCGAAGCGGCGAGTCCGGCGTCACGGCCCCGGTAGGTTCGGTCGGGTCACCGAGAGAGAGTTTAACACTGTTTGTTTCGTGTGTACATATAGCACATGGACGCGCTTGACGAGGTGCTCGGGAAGTACGCGACGAGCCAGAAGCTGATGGATCACATCAGGTACACCGCCGAATCGCTGAGCATGGAATTCGACGGCTGGGGCGAACAGTACGTGAGCGGTCCCAGTCTCTACGTCCTCATCGTCGCCGAGGTGAACTTCGCCGACTACACCGACCCCCTCGGCGACAACGAGTGGCCGGTCGACCGGTGCCGCGTTGTCACGGAGTCGCGTGATACGTTCACGAAGGTCGCCCGGGACGTGGCGTTCAGTCGAGACGGGGCCGTCATCGTGACCGGCGACGGTACCGTTCAGCGACAGATGGTGCGGGTCCGGAACCCCTCTCGCGGCGAGATCGAAGACGTCGACGGCCTCGAGTTCCCCGGCTGGATGGGGACCAAACACATGAGCGCCTTGGAGACGTCGCTCCGCGACGACGTCCTCTGGGGAATCACGCTCAGCGAGGAGGACGGACGCGTTACGACGTTCCTGAACGGTACGTACCAGGACTACCCTCGCGACGAGATCGGGGGGCGGTGGCGACCCGAGACGTAGGCGGATGCCCCACCGAGCGACGACCGCGAGGTTTCGGCGGGACCGCGCGCGTCCGTCGCCGCCCCGGCTACTCGAGGTCGACCTCGACGTCGCGCTGGAGTCCGGCCGCCTTCACCGTGTTGTACAGCAACATCGCGCGCGTCATCGGCCCGACGCCGCCGGGGACCGGCGTGATAGCGCCCGCGACTTCTTCCGCCGACTCGTAGTCCACGTCGCCCACCAGCTCGTACCCCTTCTCGGTGTCGGCGTCGACGCGGTTGATCCCCACGTCGATCACGGTCACGCCCTCTTTGAGGGTTGAGCCGTCGACGAACTCGGGGATGCCGGCGGCCGCGACGACGATGTCCGCGTCGGCCAGTTCCCCCTCTAGGTCTTCGGTTCGGGAGTGGCAGACGGTCGTCGTCGCGTTGCCGGTCGGGGACTTCTGTATCAGCAGGTTCGCCATCGGCTTGCCGACGATGTCGGAGCGGCCGACGACGACCGCGTCCGCGCCCTCCGTCTCCACGTCGTAGGCGGCGAGCAGCTTCTGGACGCCGTGGGGGGTACAGGGCTTGAACCGGGCGTCGCCCGCGACGAGGCGGCCGACGTTCTCCGGGTGGAAGCCGTCAACGTCCTTCTCGGGGGCGATCCGCCGGAGGACGGTCCGCTTGTCCACGTGGTCCGGGAGCGGGAGCTGGACCAATATCCCGTGAACGTCGTCGCGGTCGTTGAGGTCGTCGATCGTCTCGTACAGCCGCTCGGCGGGCGCGTCCGCGTCGATCTCGACATGGAAGCTCTCGATGCCCACCTCCTCGCAGTCGCGCTGTTTCATCGAGACGTACGTCTCGCTGGCGGGGTCGTCGCTCATCAGCACCGTGGCGAGGCCCGGCTCGACCCCGGAGTCGGACAGCCGCGACACCTCGTCGGCGACCGCGTCTCGCACGTCCGCCGCGACCGCCTCCCCGTCGATGATCTCCGTCATGAGCGATTCTCGTCGTCCCCGCGGTAAAAGTGAACCGGGATCATGCGTATCGAGTCTCTCACAACTCCTAGGTTATACGTATATGTGGATCGGCTACTCCGGGAACAGCTCTTCCTCGCGCTCGACGGCGTCGATCGCGGCGACCTCCGCGTCGGTCAGTTCGAGGTCGGCCGCCGCGAGGTTGGCGCGGAGGTGGGCCTCGCTCGACGCCTTCGGGATCGTCACCACCGGCTCCTTCGCGGCCGCCCACGCGATCGCGACCGCCTCGGGCGTCGCGTCGTGCGCCTCGGCGACCGCGGCGACGGCGTCGATCTCGCGCACCCGACCGCCAGCGAGCGGCGAGTAGGCGACGACCGGATACCCGTGTTCGCGGGCGTGACCGAGTAGCTCGGGTCGGAGGAACAGCGGGTGGAGTTCGGTCTGGTGGGCCGCGGGCGGCCGTCCGAGAACCTCGATCGCGCGGTCGAGGTCCGCGACCTCGAAGTTCGAGACGCCGACGTTCCGCACGAGTCCGTCGTCGCCCACGCGGTCGATGGCGGGCAGTGTCGTCTCGGGGTCGTAGTCGCCGCGAGGGCGGTGAACGTACAGCAGGTCTATCGCGTCGACGCCGAGCCGGTCCGCGCTCTCGCGGGCCGCGGGCGCGACCGCGCCGGCCGCGAGGTCGTCTGTCCAGAGCTTCGTCGCGACGGTCACGTCGCCGCGGTCGAGGTCGCCGTCGGCCAGCCCGGCGGCGAGCCCGTCGCCCACGACCGCCTCGTTGTCGTAGATCCGAGCGGTGTCGAGGTGGCGGTAGCCGACGGAGACCGCCGTCGCGACCGCACCCGGATCGTCGATCCCCATCGTTCCGAGACCGACCGGCGGGAGGTCCATGTCGCGACGTGCGCGGGACGGGAACTAAAGGCTCTCGCCGTGTGAGCTGGACGGCGGGGACGCGCTCGCGGCCGTGAGTTGACGCCAGCAGTTACGAGCGCGGCCCTCGTACGGACGCTCATGTTTCCCTCCCCCTTACATAGTCGTCGACCCGCCCTCCAGCGCTCGCGCGTCGCGTCGGTGGTCGGCGCCGACGCCGCATGAGCCGGACCGGCGCGTGGTCGCTCCCGACGGCCGCGGGACGCGTCGCGGTCGCCCCGGGCGAGATACGCGTCCGGAACCGACCCGACCGCATGTGCGTCGAGGGGCTCCGGGCCCTCGCGAACGGCCGAGCGCCTTCCGTCGGTCGCGACGTTTCGGGGTCGGCGGTCGCCGCCGCTATCGCCGCGCTCGGGACGCTACTGGAGTGGGTCGGCAGCGGCGGGACTGGTGGCGGGATCGCCGCGTTCGGGCTCGTGACCGGGTTCGCCGGGGTTTGCGTCTCGGTCGTCCGGAACGCGCGGACGGAGATACCGCTGCGAGACGTCCGGCGCGCCGAGTTCAGGGACGGCGACGTGGTCGTCGTTCACGAGGACGAAGACGGCGACGCGGTCGAGACGGCCTTCCGACCGCGGTCGCCCGCGGCCCGGAACGACGCGGCGCTCGCGCTCCGCCTTCGCGGCGTCGACCTGCGCGGTGCCGACGACGCCGACGGCGTCTCCCGGACCGTCGTCGACGCGCCCGAGACGGAACTCGTCGCGTGAACCGTGACGGCTCGTCCCGTTGTCCTACCGGGGTTCACCGCGTCATCGACACCGACCGCTCGACGACCTCGTACCCCTGCGCGGCGAGCGCCTCGGCGTAGTACCGCTCGGCGACCCGCCCCTGCGGGAGCCGTCGGAGGCCGAACCGGCGCGTCGGTCGCAGTTCGAGGTCGACGACGGTCCCGCCGTCGGTCGTCTCGCGGACCGTCGCCGCGTACGAGGCCCACGGCCGACCGTCCGCCGTCCCCTCTATCTCGACCGTCGCGACCGGCGGGTGGTCGGAATCGCTCTCGCCGACCGCGGCGTCGTCGACCGCGTCCCTCCCGCTCACGTCGACGGAGAGGTCGAGCTCGACCGACTTGAGGCCGAGGAGATACGAGAACTCGTAGGTTGCGTCCGTTCCGGGCGCGCTTCTGTCGGTAGCGGCGTCGGTCGACGCTGCCGTGTCGGCGGCGCTCCGGACCTCGTCGGCGACGCCCCACTGGAACGCGAGGTTCGGCGGTCTCGCCGACCCGAACCGCCGGACGACCGCTCCGGGCGACGCGTCCGTCCGGAGGCGAGTCGAGCCGCGCCGTCGAAACACGGGCACGCGGAGCGCGACGACGATGACGGCGCCGACCGCCACGCCGGGCCAGAACGAGATGGCGACGACCGCCGCGAGAAACGCGACGACGACGAGCAGCGCGAGGGTCCAGCCGACGGCGCGCTCCGCCCGGCGGTAGCGAGCGACGACGGACCGCACGTCCGATGCGTCTGTGTCGAGGGGCTGACTCGCGGAGGGCGAGGGCATCGCCCGCGCTTCGGGGACCGATCACATGTCCGTTTTGATCGCGCGGCCGTCGCGAGTCACACGCCGAATCAGATCCCGCCGTCGGCGTCGGGCGGCGCTCGCCCGCAGATGCTCACGAGGTCGTGGAGGTCGTCGATCTCGTAGGTCGGGTGGCAGTCCAGTTCGGTCGACCGGCGGTGAGGGCGGCGGAGGAACGCGGAGTCGATTCCCGCGTTGTCGGCCGCGCGCACGTCCGACTCGTTGTCGCCGACGAACAGCGCCGTCTCGGCGCCGAGGTCTTCGAGGGCGCGCTCGATGTAGTACGGCGAGGGCTTCTTCCGCGAGAGGCTGGCCACCGAGGGGTCGCGGCCGTACGCGACCTCGAAGTGGTCCGCGAGCCCGAAGTGGTCCAAGAGCGCGTCGACGGTCGCCTGCTGGTTCGAGGAGACGACGCCGAGGGAGGCGTCCAGCGCGCGGACGACGTCCACGTCGTCGTACGGCGTCTTCTGTCCCTCCCGGGCGGCGTCGATCTGCGCCGCCGACGCGACCTCGTCTCTGACCCGCCAGAACTCCGCCGGGTCGACGCCGTAGCGCTCGCAGATGTCGGCCAGGGTGGCGGGGTCGACCCCGACGGCGACGTCGTCGACGTGGGCGAGGTCCGGGTCCTCGACGCCGAGGCTCACAAAGGCGTCCCAGGCGGCCTCGCGGAGCGTGTCGAACGGCGTCCGCCCGACCAACACCCCGTCGTTGTCGAAGACGACGGCGTCGTACACGCATCGCCGTGGGTGGGTAACGGGCAAAAAGGTTTCACACGTCGGCCGGTCGGTGCCTCAGACGCCGAAGAGCCGGAGGAAGAGCCCGGCGAGCAGCGCCAGCGCACCGACGATCACGCCGACGAAGGGGATCGGTACCGGGAGCGGGATCACGATCAGCGCGACGCCGACGGCGATCAGCGCGGTCGAGAGCCTCACGGGATCGCTTCGCCGTCGACGCTCAAATACCTTCAGGCGGATTGCGCGCGGCTGACGACCGCCCCCGGCGAGCGCGATAACTCCCGCACTTTCAATACCCGTCCCGTCGAACTCTCAGAACGGACCATGAACATCTCTGATATCGCAGTGCCGGAATACGTCGAGGTCGACGTCGACGAGCGTCTCGCCAAGGTCCGTTCTATCTTCGAGCGAGAGAACCCGAAGGGGATCGTCGTCGTCGAGGACGGCGAGTACGCCGGGGTCGTCGGGGAGAAACAGCTCATGCGCTCGCGCATGGAGGACGACACGAAGGTGTCGGCGGTGATGAAGCCGGCGCCCTCCGTCGACCGTCACGAGGACGTCCGCGAGACCGCCCGGCTCCTCGTCGAGGGCGACGTGAAGATCGCGCCCGTCTACGAGGGCGAGAAGCTCTTCGGTATCGTCACGGTCGACCAGATCCTCGAGGCCGTCCTCGACAGCCTCGACGCGATCACCGTCGGCCAGATCGCCACCGAGGACGTGATCGGCATCGGTGAGACCGAGAGCGTCGGGCGCGCCATCAACCGCCTCCGCGAGAACGGCGTCTCCCGACTGCCGGTCCTCGGCGACGACGGCGACCTCGTCGGCGTCGTCACCACGAACGACATCGTGGAGTTCGTCGTCCGCGACCAAGAGCGACAGGGCAGCGGCGACCGCGCGGGCGACATCGACCGGATGCTCGACATCCCCGTCTACGACATCATGTCGAGCCCCGTCGTCACCGCGCGGAACGCCGAGACCGCCCAGGCGGTCGTCGAGCGCATGTTCGACAACGACGTCTCCGGGCTCGTCGTCACGCCCGAGGGCGTCGACACCGTCGCCGGGATGGTGACGAAGACCGACGTGCTGCGCGCGCTCACGTTCACCGAACAGGATTCGATGGACGTCCAGATCACCAACGTCGACCTGTTGGAGGGGACCTCCCGCGAACACATCGTTGAGTCCATCGAGCAGGTCGCCGACAAGTACGCGGACATGCACGTCATCCACGCGCACGTCCGACTCCACGCGCACAAGGAGAAGCTCCGCGGCACGCCCCTGATCCAGTGTCAGATCCGCCTCCGCACCAACGAGGGTCAGGTCGGCGGCTCCGGCGAGGGGTACGGCGCCGAACACGCCTTCCACGTCGCGCTCGACAAGCTGGAGCGGAACGTCTTGGAGATCAAGGGCGTCAACGCTGACGAAGAATACCGCGGCCAGCTCCTCCGGAAGCTCGGCGACCTCTAAGTCGGTAGCGACCCGCGACGGCGGACGCGCGCTTCGCGTCGCCGTCGACAGACCCCGACCGCACCGCCGGGACGGGACCGTCTCCGGCGTGCGTTTCCGTCGCTGCGTCTCATTCTTCCCCGCCGATCACGCGTCCGAGCCCTCGGCGAGTCCGTCGCCGACGATCCGGAAGGTCGCGGTGTCGCCGGCCGGCTTCGACCGGTGCTTCTCGAGGGTGGCACGGCGGTTCCCACCGCGGTACCGGTCGACGCGCAGGATGGCCCCGGTCCAGTGGTTGAGGGTGTTCCCGCCGAGCGCGCGGTCGCGGTCGCCGTCCGGGTCGGTGAACACCTGGTTCGTGATGATCACAGCGATGTCGTGACGGCGGGCTAACGAGAGGAGGTGCGTCACCTGCTTCGCGACCTTCCGGAGCGACTCGCCGCCCTCGGTGTCACCGGCGCGCTCCAGCCGGTAGAAGCCCGTCGCGGAGTCCAACACGATCAGCTCGACCTCCTCGGCGAGCTCCTCGGCGTCGCGCACCGCCTCGCGCTGGTCGTCGAAGTCGTACGCCTCGGAGATCACGAGCCGCGAGGCGATCGAATCGACCGTCTCGTCGGTGTCCGGGTCGTCGGCGCGGCCCGCGGCCAGCTGCTCGAACCGATCGATCGAGAGCCCCTCGGTGTCGACGTAGAGGGCGCGGTCGCCGCCGGCCGCGACCCCCACCGCGGCCGCGAGCGCGAGGTTCGTCTTCCCGGCGGCCGGCGGCCCGTACACCTGCGTGACGACGCCGCGCTCGAAGCCGCCGCCCAACAGCTCGTCGACCGGGCGACAGCCGGTCGGGATCGGATCGCTCACTGTGAAGTGATCCGCCCGCGCTCGTATTTAAACGGTCGATCGCGTCGCCGTCGGGAGAGCGCCGTCCCACGTAGAAATGAGTCGCTCCCCGTCGGAGAGAGCCGGCGCTCGTCGAGGTGTGATAAGTGTGAGAGAAACGGAGATAGGCGCCATTCGCGTCGAACGACGGCCGAAATCCGGTAGTGCGTGCGGACGCGCTGTCCGCTACGTGGGGGTTAGTTGCGGACGAGGTTCGTCGCGCGGGGTCCCTTGGGGGACGATTCGATGTCGAATTCCACTTCCTGACCCTCCTCGAGGTCCGGGCCGCCGACGTCTTCCATGTGGAAGAACACGTCTTCGTCGTCGTCGAGGTCGCCGTCGTCAGTCGAGATGAAACCGTAGCCGCCAGTGTCGTTGAAGAAATCAACCTTACCGTTTGCCATTGCGAATAAACGTACAGCCCGTTTGGGGATAACCCTTGCGAGGGCCACGGTACCACGGAGGTTCCGGACGTTCGTCTATCGGGGATGTTCCGTGTACGGCCGTCTCCCAGGGGTGTCTCGCCGGTCTGCGGCGGTCGCGGTCGTGTTCACCGCGCGCAACCAGCCGCGGGGTTCATTTACGAGCGACTACGTAGTTCGGGCAACGACATGGAGCGCCGCCACTTCCTCCGATCGCTCGCCGCCACCGGAACCGCCGCCGGCGCGACCGCCACGGCCGGCTGCGCCGGCGTCCTCGGCGACTCCGGCGACGACGGGACGATCCTCGGCCCGCCGGAACAGAATCGCGGCGAGCCGGTCCACCCGATCCACGGCGACGAGATGCCCGAGTTCACCGTTCCCGACCCGATCGCGGGCGAGGAGATATCGACGACGCAGTTCGAAGGGGAACGCGCGTTCCTCTGGACGTCCTTCTACACGAACTGTCCGGACGGCGTCTGTCCGGCGCTCATCCTCCGGCTGCGGCGCGTTCAGGAGGTCGCCGCCGAAGAGGGGTTCGGCGACGAGGCCGCGTTCCTCCCGCTCACCTTCGACCCGGAGCGCGACACGGCGGACGTGCTCCGCGAGTACGCCGGGCAGCGCGGCGTCGACCTCGACGCCGGGAACTGGCACTTCCTCCGCCCGGAGAGCTACGAGGCGGGCGTGGAGCTGATGGACGAGAACTTCGGACTCAAGATCGAGAAGACGGACGGCGAGCAGTACGAGAACCTGGAGTACGCGTTCCCGCACTACGGGCTCATCCTGCTGGTCAACAAGCGGGGTATCGTCGAGCGGGCGTACCCGCGCGGGCCGGCCACCGACGTCGAACGGATCGTCGACGACTTCCGACGGGTGGTCACGGCGTGAGGCGACGGCACCTCCTGGCGGGGCTCGCGAGCGTCGGCGTCCTCGGCGGCGCGGGGGCCGTCGCGACCGGCGGGGTACCGGACGCGCTCGGTGGCAGCGACGCGCCCGAACTCGTCGAGCCGATAACGCTCGACACGGTCGACGCGCCGGGGAGCCGCGATGGCGAGGTGACGCTGCCCGCCCCGGACCGACCGACGTTCGTCGACTTCTTCGGGACGTGGTGCCCGCCCTGCGCCGAGCAGATGCCGGCCCTCGCGGAGGCGCACGATCGGATCGGCGACGAGGTGCTGTTCGTGTCGGTGACGACGGAGCCCGTCGGTGAGGCGGTCAGCGAGGAGACGGTGGCCGACTGGTGGCGGGAGAACGACGGCGACTGGCTCGTCGCCGCCGACGTCTCCGCCGAACTCGCGGCGCGACTCAACGTCGGAAGCTACCCGAGCGCGCGCGCCGTCGACGCCTCCGGGCGCGTCCGCTGGGCCACGTCCGGGACCCACACCACCGAGGAGTTCATCGAGGGTATACGGCAGGCGCTCGACGGATGACGGGGCGACCCGACTCATGACCGACGTCTCGCTTGCGACAAACGTCCCGCTGGCCGTGACCGCGGGTGTGACAACGTTCTTCTCGCCGTGCGCGTACCCGCTCCTGCCGGGATACGTGGGCTTCTACGTGAACTCCGTCGACGCCGACTCCGCGTCCGTCGTCGGGGCGGGGGCTCGAGGGATCGCGGCCGCGGTCGGCGTGTTAGCGACGTTCGCGCTGCTCGCGGGCGCGACCGTCCGGATCGGCTACTCGACGCTGTCGAACATCACGGTGTTCGAGACGCTCGTCGGCGGGCTGCTGATCGCCTTCGGACTGCTCGTGGTTTCCGGGCGCGCGCCGTCGATATCCGTGCCGCTGCCGGAGCGGCGGTCGAGCGTGTTCGGGTTCGGCGTCTTCGGCGCGGGGTACGCACTGGCCGGCGCCGGCTGTGTGGCCCCGGTGTTTCTCAGCGTCGTCGCCCGGGCGATCGCGCTCCCGTCCGAGACGGCGGTACTCCTCCTCGGCGTCTACGCCGGCACCGTCGCCGTCCTGATGGCCGCGACGACCGTCGCGACGGGCGTCGGTCTCGTCAGCAACGCCAACCGGGTGATGAACCACGCGGGACTGCTGAAGCGGATCGCGGGCGCCGTGATGATCGTCGCGGGGATCGGCCAGCTGTACCTCTCGCTGGTCGTGTACTGAGGCCGGACTCGTCTCCCGAACACGGACGGGCCGCGTCTCGCTCCCCGAAACGGGTCCCGTAGATTCTTAATCGATACAGCGGAACTTCCGTACAGCCGAACCGATCGGTTCGGTCCCCGTATCATGAACCTAGACGAGTTCACCGCCGCGAACGCACCGACCGACAGCGCGGAACCGTTCCAGCGCGAGAACAGCTACACCCTAGCCGTCGACGTCGACGGCACCGTCATGGCGAAGGCCGGCTCGATGGTGGCGTTCACGGGCGACGTGTCCTTCACCGGGAAGGCCTCCGCGGAGGGCGGTATCACCGGGTTCCTCAAGGAGGCCGCTACGAGCGAAGGAACGCCGATCATGGCCGTCGAGGGGCAGGGCCACGTTTACTTCGCCGACGACGGCAAGAAGGTCCAAGTCGTCGAGCTCGACGCCGGCGAGTCGATCACGGTCAACGGCGAGGACGTGCTCGCCTTCGAGGAGTCGCTCTCCTACGAGATCAACACGATCGACAGCCTCGCCGGCGCGCTCGCCGGGGGCTTCAGCAACGTCTACCTCGAGGGGCCGGGCTACGTCGCGATCACCACCCACGGCGACCCGATCGTCCTCGAACCGCCGGTGTCGACCGACCCGAGCGCGACCGTCGCGTGGAGCGGCACGTCGCCGGACGTGGAGGTCCACCGCAGCCTCTCGGACATGATCGGCCAGGAGTCGGGCGAGCGCTACCAGATGCGCTTCGGCGGCGAGGGGTTCGTCGTGGTCCAGCCGCGCGAGGAACACGTCTGAGGCGGCGACGGGAAGTCAGCCCGGTAGCCCGGGGCTATCGCGCCGCCAGCCAGCCGGCGAAGTCGCCGGTGAGGAAGCCGACGTAGTCGACGACGCCGAGGTACAGCACGACGACCACGACGATCAGGATCGGGACCCGGACCGCCCAGATCCAGACTGCGTCGAGGCCGGCGCCGTCAGCGATCCCCTTTCTGAGCTCCTCGCGGCCGACGTCCGGGATCACCCAGCCGACGAACAGCGCGAGCAGCAGCGAGCCGAGGACGAGCAGGATCCCGTCCGCGAGCCCGTCGTACAGGCCGAGGAAGATCGAGTCGATCGTGACCGGGACGCCGAGCAGGAAGACGGCGGCTCCGAGCGCGGCCGACGCGGGCACCCGGGCGACGCCGACCTCGTCGATGAGGTAGGAGACGAGCACCTCGAGGATACTGATCGCGGAGGAGAGCGCGGCGATCCCGACCATGCCGAAGAAGACGACGCCGAGGATCCGGCCGCCGGGAATGCCCGCGAACGCGGCGGTGAGGCTCACAAAGATCGTCCGCGGGCCGCCGGCGCCCGGTTCGATCCCGATCGAAAAGAGGACGGGGAAGACGACGAAGCCGACGAGGACGGCGACGAGCGTGTCCAGCGCCGCAATGATCCCGGCGTCGGCCGCGAGGTTCCGGTCCTCGCCGAGGTAGGAGGCGTACGTTATCATCACGCCCATCCCGAGCGACAGCGTGAAGAACGCCTGTCCGGCGGCGGCGGGGAGGATCTCAGTCCAGTTCGCGGCGATTGTGGCGAAGTCGGGCGAGAGGTAGTAGGCGTACGCCGCGCTCGCGCCGTCGAGGGTGAACCCGTACGCGGCCAGTCCGACGAGCAGGACGAGTATGGCCGGCACCATCACCTTCACGCTCAGTTCGATCCCCCGCCTGACGCCGGCCGCGATGATCCCGACGACGAGCAGCATGAACATGGCGTGGAAGAGGAGGGTGTCGAGCCCGGTCGAGACCGACTCGTACAGCGCGTCCGCGGCCGCCGGGTCGGCGACGGTGAACCCCTCTGTGATCCCGATGAGCGTGTAGCGCAGGAACCACCCCGCGACGACGCTGTAGTACGAGAGGATGATGAAGCCGGTGACGACGAACAGCCAGCCGGCGGACGACCAGACGCCGCTGCCCAGTTCCCGAAGCGCCCCGACTGGGTTCCGGTCGGTGCGGCGCCCGATGACGAACTCCACGAGGATCGCCGGGAACCCGATCAGCGCGACGAACGCGAGGTAGGTGATCAGAAACGACGATCCGCCGTACTGGCCGGTGATGAACGGGAACCGCCAGATGTTCCCCAGCCCGACCGCGCTCCCGACCGCGGCGAGGATGAACCCCGCCCGCGTCGCCCACGTCTCGCGTGCCATTGGTGTGCTGGATGAAATCCCTCTCCCCGATAAAAACGTGTCTCTCTGGGCCGCTTACTGCTGATGATCGAACATGATCAATCGGTCACCGGCCCGGAAACGAACGTTCGCCGCCGTGCGTCCGTCGACACGTCGGCCGGTCGGACCCGCATCGGGGACCGTGAATTTAATAGCCGGACAGGGACCTCACGAGGTATGGAACGCGTAGATGTCGCGATCGTGGGCGGCGGGCCGGCCGGGTCGTCCGCGGCGCACGCGGCCGCGACCGGCGGGGCGGACGCCCTGGTCGTCGAGAAAGGGGTCCCCCGGGCCGACCGCGACGGCCTCGGTCCCGACTCGACCGACGCGGCCGGGATCTTGGACTACTGGGTGGACATCATGGGGATCCACCCCGACGAGTTCGACGACGGAGTAATTCAACGCGAGCTGAACCGCGCCGAGTTCCGGGGGCCCGACGAGTCGGCGACGCTCACTTCCACCGGCATCGACTCCTCGTACGACAAGTTCGGCTACACCTTCCAGCGGGCGCGGTTCGACGACTGGCTCCGCGACCGAGCCGAGGAGGCCGGGGCCGAGTACCGCGTCGGGACCTCCGTTCGCGGCGTCGACACTGACCTCTCGGTGGGCCCCGCCGACGGCGACCCGCGCCACACGCTCGAAATCGCGGACGGCGGCACCGTCGGCGCCGACTTCGTCGTTCTCACCGACGGCCCGCAGCGGACGGTGACGAACCGCGTCCTCGACGAGTACCTGCCCGCGGACGCGCAGGCCTCCGAGCGCTTGGCCTCCCGGACCGCCAACCACATCGCGTATCAGGAGTATCGGCGCGTTCCCGAAGACGTGTTCGAGGAGGTCGAGGACGCGCTCGTCTTCTGGTGGGGCGTGATGCCGGGCGAGACCGCGTACCCGTGGATCTTCCCGAACGCGGACCGCGTCTGCCGGGTCGGGCTGACGATGCCGATCGGCCTCGACATGGACGAGATCGACGCCTCGGAGTACGCCCTCCTCCGCGAGGACGACGAGTCGATCCCGCAGGGCGGCGAGTACATCCGCCGACTCTTGGAGTGGCAGTACGGCGAGGAGTACGACATCGAGGAGGAGTTCCCGCTCGTCGAGGACGCGGGCAAGCGGGGCGGGACGGAGACGTACCCGATCTCGTCTACCCGGCCGATCGACTCGCCCGTGGAGGCCGGCATCGCGGTCGCGGGCGGCGCGATGGGGACCACGTCGGCGTTCCACGAGGGCGGCGATCACGTCGCGGTCCGCACCGGCGCGATCGCGGGCGAACTCGCCGCCGAGGGCGACTTGGCCTCGTATAACCGCCGCTGGAAGGAAGCGATCGGCGACGAGGTCGTCCGCAACGTGACGATGGCCGACATGGTCGCGGAGTACGATCCCGCCGACTGGGACCGCGTCATCGGCGCGGCCGACGCGATGCTCGCCGCCGAGACCGGCGACGACCTCCTCTCGCAGCCGTACCGCTCCGGGTGGGAGTCGCTCAAGCTGCTGGTCGGTTACAAGTGGAACAAGCGCCGGGTGAAGAAGGGGTACGTCGGCATCGACGAGAGCGAGTACGTGTACTGACCCGCGGACGCCGTCGACCGCGTCGCCGGCGGCGCTGCCCCCCGACGAGACCGGTCCCGCTACCGGATCACGGGCGCCGCCAGCTCCACCGGCTCCGCGTCGATCCCCGCCACGTCAACCGGTTCGGTCTCGTGGGTCGGCCACCGACCGGTCTTCGTGAGCCGCTCCGTCAGGTCCGGCGCGACGAGGTGCGTGTCCTCGCTTTTCGTTCCTCGGACCGTCGGATTCCACGCGTAGCCCATCGGCCACCGGACGGGCTCGTCGCCGTCGGGCGTCGCTATCCACTCTCGGCCCGCGAACCCGGCCGCGCCGCCCTGGTGGTGCTTCTCCCATTCGTCGGCGAAGCCGACCGCGTCGTACGCCTCTCGGATCGCCTCGAACACGTCACCGGCGGCGTCGGGGGCGTCCGCGGACCCGGCGTCACCGTCTCCTCCGACGAGCGTCCCGGCCGCCGCGGCCTCGGTGGCTCGGATCGCGGTGGCCTCGACGCGCGCCGCGGCGCGGTGTCGCTCCTCGAACCAGTCTGGCGCGTCGAAGGCCACCGTCCGCGTCATCGAGGCGTAGAGCCCCGCCCGCTCCGCGGTGACCGAGACGAGCGCGTAGTCGCCGAGCGCGGCGTCGCTCGGGGTGTAGTGGCGGAACGCCTGCGCTCGCTCCGCGCCGCCGACGAGGACGACCGGCGTGTCCACGTCGCGGGAGGCGAGCGAGATGTCAATGCCGGCCGCGACCTCATACTCCGGGTCGTCGGGTTCGAGGTTCCGGCAGACGGTCTCGACGGCGGCCGCGACCTCCCGACCCAGCTCGCGGTACCGCTCGACGTCGTCGTCGGTGAGGGGTTGTCGGAGCCGGCTCCCGTCGACCGCCTCGAAGCCGGACACGTCGAAGTCCGCGGCGGCGGGCGCGGGCGACCGCTCGGCGACCGCCGCGGCGAGTGAGTCGGCGTACCACGGGAACGATTCGACCGCGAACGCGCCCGGAAGCTCCTCGTCGGCGAGCCGGTCCGCCTCGATGTCGTCGGCGATCACGCGGAGTTCGCCGTCATAGCCAGCGGCCGCGACGCCCGTCGCCGCGTCGGCGTCCACGACGTTGTCGCCGCCGGTGAGCCACGCGAACCCGTTCGGCCGCGCGAACCAGACCGCTTCGAGTCCGCGCTCGGCGAGGTAGGCGTCCAGCCTGTCCGTGCGGGCGGCAAGGTCGACCATACGGACGGACTGTCGCCGAACGGGTAAAACCGGTCGGAAGCCGTCTGCGCGCGGACGCCGTGCGACCGCTCCGTACCCGCCGTCCGGTCGACACCGACCGACGACCCGCCTGGGCCGCGATCGTCGCCGCGCCGTCCCCCGATCGAGCCGCCGGGCCGGCCCCGCGGGCGGTTCGAAACGAAAGGTTCAATTACGTCCCACGGAAACGACGAGATGCGTCAGTAAGCCCCTTCGGGTTGGTAGTCTAGTCCGGTTATGACACCTCCTTGACATGGAGGAGGCCGGCGGTTCAAATCCGCCCCAACCCACTTTCTTGCGGCCGATACCACTCGACGGCGGGAGTCCCGGATGTAATCACCGGACGATATAGCGACGAGTTCAGCGGAGGCAGTGCGTTATTCTGTCTAACTGAACACTGAACGAGTCATCAGACTGTGATCGCAAACCCGTCGTTCGGGGAGATTTTCTGAGCAGAGATTCTTCCCTCCGAGCATAAGTTTCCGATCCGAGGCCACCTCCGAATTCGGCTCCCGATTTGCGCTACAACTCCCGGTTGTAATCGTCGCGGTCGTGGCGGTAACCGGATTGTCACTGTACCTCTCTGTGACTATGGCCGCGGCTTCCGGCCTCCTCGTCGGAACCATCGTCGCCTTGCTCGTCGCTGCTCTCGCAACGATACTCGATTAATTCCATCGGCTATCGGTGGACGGCCCGGGACGGACGCTTGATCCGGCGGTACGTCGAGGGGTCCTGATCCGCCGCGAGCCGGGGGACCTCACCGCGTCGGTCGGGGGTGGCTAATGAGAAGTTTCTTTTACCTCACCCCGGAGAATAGCGGTAGATGAGTGACCGAGGCGGTCGACCGTCGGACCGAACCGAATCCCCCGCTTCGAGCGGTGAAACGGCGGGTTCCTTCGATCCGGCGTCGCCGACCTCGTCCGCCCCGGTCGCCGACGACGGCGCGTCGACCGGGCGACTGGTCGTCGTCTGCGGGCTGCCCGGTGTCGGCAAGACGACCGTCGCCGAGCGGATCGCCGACCACGTCGACGGGCGGATCCGGCGGACCGACGTGATACGCAAGCAGCTGTTCGACGACCCGGAGTACACCGACGCGGAGACCGAGGCGGTCTACGCCGAACTGCTCGCGCGCGCTCGGGACGATGTCGACGACGGGGGCGCCGTCGTCCTCGACGCGACGTTCGCGGATGCCCGGTTCCGGGCGGACGCCCAGGAGACGGCCGCCGAGGCCGCGGCCGAGTTCGCCCTCGTCGAGGTCGCCTGCGACGAGGCGGTCGTCGAGCGCCGGATCGAGCGCCGAGACGGGATCAGCGACGCCGACTTCGAGATCCACCTCCACTTCAAGGAGCTGTTCGACGAGGTGGCGTCGGAGCACGTCGTCGTCGACAACTCCGGGACCGAGGCTGAGACGTTCGCGCAGGTCGACGCGGCGTTCGGCGAGCGGGCGACCGACGGTGACGCGGCCGGGTACGACGCGACCGACGGCGACGCGACCGGTGAAGGTACGGCCGTCGAAGGTTCGACCGTTGACGGAGACGATCGGTCGACCACGCTCACCGACGCGGAGTGAGTTCGGTCCGGCGCCCCGGGGCGCCGTCGTCGTGCGAACGGATCGCGTGACGGGCGCACACACGCGTCTCCAATCACTTATACGGGCGAGCGCACAACGGAAGGTATGAGCGAAGAATCCGGGCGGAAGAACCTCCGCATGCCAAACGACGACGAAGTGTTCGCCGTAGTGACAGAACACCTCGGCGGCAACCACGTCCAACTGCGCTGCGCCGACGGCGAGGAACGACTCGGCCGGATCCCCGGCCGCATGAAGTACCGCACGTGGATCAACGAGGGCGACGTGGTCCTCGCCGAGCCGTGGGACTGGCAGGACGAGAAGGCGAACGTCGAGTGGCGGTACGATGACGAGGACGCCGACCAGCTCCGCCGCGAAGGCCACATCCAGTAGCGACGCCCGACTCGTCGGGCGAGCGGACCGCCCCGGACGCGCAGTTGTGTTGTCACCGATCGATGCTCTCGCCGCTCTTCTCGATTACGCCGCGACCCGGCAGCGGGTCGTCTCGGTCCCCGAACCGGCCGGCGGAAAGATACGGTCAGTACGGCGACGGCCACCGATTCCGCCGGAATCGGGACCGATCGAGAGCGGCCGGGGCGGCCGAGTCGCTCCGGCTCATCCTCCGTAGTGTGTAGTATTGTGGTCTATATCCAAAACCGTTATCAGTCCCGGGCGTGTACCCGGTGGTATGAGTTCGACAGAAGCCGCTCCCGCAGAACCGATCCAGCTGGACGACGCCGACGCGTTCGACGACCGAGTCGCCGAGAACGATGTCGTTCTCGTCGACTTCTACGCCGACTGGTGCGGTCCGTGCCGGATGATGGAGCCCGCCGTCGAGGCGGTCGCGAGCGACACCGACGCGGCGGTGCTGAAGGTCGACGTCGACGTCCACCAGGCCCTGGCCGGCGAGTACGGCGTCCAGGGGATCCCGACGCTGCTCGTGTTCGCCGACGGTGAGCCGGTCGAGCGTATGGTCGGCGCGCAGAGCGAGCAGGCGCTGACCGACGCGGTCGGCGAACACACCGCCTGAATCGGTCCGACAGGCGTCACACACTGAACACCCGAGACGCGGGACCGCGCCGGCCATCGCGGCCCGAGTCGCCGAAACCGACACCATGAGAACGATCCAACTCGACGACGACGGTATGACCCCGAGAGAGCTCCGCGCGGACGTCCCGGCCCTCGGCGACGCGGCGTACTTCAACTTCGGCGCGCACGGGCCGAGCCCGGAGTACGTCGTCGAGGCGGCCGGGTCCTTCATCGAGGAGCACGAGTACGGCTCCGCGACCACCGACCCGTACGGCCACGCGTTCGAGACGTACGACCGCGTTCGCGAGCGGATCGCGGCGTTCGTCGGCGCCGACCCAGAGGAGGTCGCGCTGACGGAGAGCACGACCGACGGGATCACCCGCGTCGCCGGCGCGATCGACTGGGAACCGGGCGACGTGGTCGTCCGGACCGATCTCGAACACCCGGCAGGCGTCCTCCCGTGGAAGCGCCTCGAACGCGAGGGCGTCGAAGTCCGCGTCCTCGAAACGGAGGCGGGCCGCGTCGACCGCGACGAGTACGCAGCGGCGGTCGCGGACGCCCGGCTCGTCTGTTTCAGCGCGATCACGTGGACCCACGGCACCCGCCTCCCCGTCGCCGACCTCGTTGCGGTCGCGAACGACGCGGGCGCGTTCACCCTCGTCGACGCGGTTCAGTCGCCCGGGCAGGGCGCGATGGACGTGAGCGAGTGGGGCGCCGACGCGGTCGCCGCGGCCGGCCACAAGTGGACGCTCGGCCCGTGGGGCGCCGGCTTCCTCTACGTGGACCGCGACGCCGCGGCCGATCTCGCGCCCCACGCGGTCGGCTACCGCGGCGTCGAGGACCCGACCGGCGACGAGATCGAGTTCAAGCCGGCCGCAGGGCGCTTCGAGGTCGGGACGACGACGGCGGCGGCGCACGTCGGCCTCGTCGAGGCGCTCGACGCCATCGAGGCGGTCGGCCTCGACGCGATCGAGGCGCGGATCGAGGCGCTCACCGACCGGCTCAAGGACGGCGTCCCCGAGGACCGACTCCTCAGCCCGCGGGCGTTCGAGTCCGGGCTCGTGACGATCGACGTCGACGACCCGGAGGCGACCGTCGAGCGACTCGGCGAGCGGGACATCGTCGTCCGGTCGCTCCCGCACCCGGACGGGATCCGGGTGTCGGTCCACGCCGTCTCGACGGAGGCGGAGGTCGACCGGCTCCTCGACGCGCTGGAACCCGAGTGGTGACCGGCGGGACGGGTCGCCGTCCCGTTCCACGTCGCGGGGTCGCGTCGGCTCAGTCGCACGCGCCTCGACCGGACGCGTTTTAGTACTCGACGCGCAATACCGCCCATGGGATTCCACACGTTCGACGCCGAGCAGGCGTCGCAGCTCGAGCGCCCGAGCCGCTACCGATGGGTCTCCGCGGAGGAGCTTATCGGCCCGCTGGTCGAGGTCGGCGCCGTGGTCGTCGCCGACCTCGGCAGCGGTACCGGCTTCTACACCGACGCCGTCGCCGAACACGCCGAGACCGTCTACGGCGTCGACGTCCAGTCGGAGATGCACGAGTACTACCGCGACAAGGGGCTCCCGGAGAACGTCGACCTCGTCGCGAGCGACGTCTCGGACCTCCCCCTCGCCGACGGCGAACTCGACGGGGCGTGCTCGACGATGACGTACCACGAGTTCGCGAGTCCGGACGCGATCGGCGAGCTCGCCCGCGTCCTCCGCTCCGACGGGCGGCTCGTCGTGTTCGACTGGTCGGCCGACGGCGACGGCGACCACGGGCCGCCGGTCGACGAGCGCTTCGCTGCGCGCGACGCGCGCGAAACGCTCGTCGACGCCGGGTTCGAGATCGAGCGCGCCGAGACGCGGACCGAAACGTTCGGCGTCGTCACGCGGGCACCCTAAACGACCGTCCCGTATCTGTCCGAAACCGCCGCCACACCGTCGCATTCGAACGTTCGTGAAGAAATACCGTTAGGTGTATCCAGCCCGTACGAGGGGTATGTCCGTCCGTCACCGATCGGTAGCCGTCGCCGCGCTCGCCATGTTCGCGACGCTCGCCGCGCGACCGGCCGCGGCCCACGTCGACTACGTTACCGAGGACTCCGGCGACCCGCTCGACGCTGTGGCGTTCGTCGTCGAGGTGCTCTCGGACCCGTTCAACGCGGCGCTGTTCGCGGGGTCCGGAGCGCTCGGGCTCGTCGGCATCGCGGCGTACCTCTGGGTGCGACCGACGATCGTCGACATCGTCGTCCTCCGCGAAAAGCTCGCCGGGTACGCCGACCTCGTCCCGTGGATGCTCCGCCTCGCCGTCGGGCTCCCGCTCGTCGGCGCCGGCTTCGAGGGGTATCTCTTCGCGCCGACGCTCGCGTTCGACACCGGGGCGAGCCCGCTCCTCCGGGTGCTGTTCATCGGGCTCGGGTTCTTCACCCTCTTCGGGCTGGCGACGCGGATCACCGCGACGGTCGGCCTGCTGACGTACGCGTGGGTGTTCCTCGCGGTCGACCCCCTCGTCTTCCTCGCCGTGGAGTACGTCCCGGTGTTCCTCGCGCTGCTGATCCTCGGCGGCGGCCGCCCGAGCGCCGACGACATGCTGCTGGCGGTCGCGAGCACGCCGGGCTCATACTACGGCCGGGTCGACCCCGTCCAGTACCTCAAGTCGTTCCTCGACGAGTCGACGGCCCCGCTGCGGCGCTACGTTCCGGCGGTGCTCCGGGTCGGGATGGGCGTCTCCTTCGTCTACCTCGGCCTCATTCAGAAGCTCGCCGACCCCGCGAGCGCGCTCCAGGTTGTCGAGAAGTACGACCTCACGGCGGTGGTCCCGGTCGACCCGGGGCTGTGGGTCGTCGGCGCGGGGGTGACCGAGGTCGCCGTGGGGCTCGCGCTGATCGCGGGTTTCTTCACCCGCGGCGCGGCCGCGCTCTCGTTCGTCCTGTTCACGACGACCCTGTTCGGGCTCCCGGACGACCCCGTCCTCGCGCACGTGGCGCTGTTCGGGATGGCGTCGGCGGTGTTCACGCTCGGCTCCGGCCCGCTCGCGTTCGACTACTGGTTCGGTCGGCCGGCGCTCGACGGCGACGACTCGGCGGTCGCGGCGGACTGACCGCGACGGGTGCTCGTCCGTGACGGGCCACGACCGCGGGCGGGCGCCGCGACCGCGACCCCCCGCCGGCGGTTTTTAAGTTACTCTCGCGCGGTGAGGGAGGTATGCGAGTGGACCTCGGCAACGCCCTGGCGACGACGCCCGGGCTCACGACGGCAACGCTGGACCGACTCGACGACCGCGTCGCGGCCGCGCACGAGCGGATCGCGGCCGGGATGGCCGACGACGAGTTCGGGTACGCCGCCCTGACGCTCCCCGAGACCGCGGACCCGGACGCGATCTACGCCGCGGTCGAGGGGTTCGACCGCCCCGAGGCGGTGCTGACGGTCGGGATCGGTGGCAGCGCGCTCGGCGCGGCGACGCTGTCGAACGCCCTCGACAGCGACGTGGACGCGTACGTCCTCGACAACGTCGACCCCGACGAGACGCGGCGCCGCCTCGTCGACCTCCCGCTCGACGACACCGTCGTCAACGTGGTGTCGAAGTCGGGGACGACCGCGGAGACGCTCGCGAACTTCCTCGTCGTCCGCGAGGCGATGGCCGACGCGGGTGTCGACTGGACCGAGCGCACCCTCGTCACGACGGGCGAGTCGGGGAACCTCCGCCGGCTGGCCGACCGCCACGACCTTCCGTCGCTCCCGGTGCCCGACGGCGTCCCCGGGCGCTTCTCGGCGCTGTCGACGGTCGGGCTCGCCGTCGCCGCGCTCCAGGGCCACGACGTCGAGGCCGTCCTCGCGGGGGGCCGCGACGGGATGGACGCGCTCGCCGGGTCGCTGTACGACTCGCCCGCGTACGCCTACGGGGCGGCGACGTACGCGCTCGCGGAGCGGGGCGCGCTCACCAACGCCGTGATGCCGTACGCTGAGTCGCTGGAGACGTTCGCGGAGTGGTTCGCCCAACTGTGGGCCGAGAGCCTCGGGAAGGACGGGCTGGGGCAGACCCCGGCGCGCGCGCTCGGGGCGACCGATCAACACTCCCAGCTCCAGCTGTACCGCGCCGGGCCACCCGACAAGCTGGTGACGCTCGTCCGGCCGACAGAGCGCGCCGACGCGCCGATCCCCGAGACGGACCTCGACGGGCTCGCGTACCTCGGCGGCTCGTCGCTCGGCGGCCTGCTCGATGCCGAGTTCGAGGCGACTGAGGCGAGCCTCGCGGCCGCCGGCGTCCCCAACGTGCGGGTCGAGATCGACCGCGTCGACGAACGCGCGCTCGGCGAACTCCTGTTCGGGATGGAGGCCGCTTGCGTGCTGTACGGCGAGCTCGCGAGCGTCTCGACGTTCACCCAGCCCGCCGTCGAATGGGGCAAGAAGGCGGCCCGCGGGCTGCTCGGCGGCGGCGACTTCGAGGAGGCCGAGGCGGTCGCGGAGAAGCGCGAGCTGCGAATAGACTGATCTGCTCTGCGAGTGGGGACGTCGTCGGCGCCGATCCCCTTCCGGTGCGTCTAAAGCCCTTGCGAGTCGTGTTCACTGTAATGAGCGACGACCTCTCGGCCTCGGCGGTCGGCCAGCGCGTGTTCCGCGTCGCGAGCGCCCTGTTCGCGATCGTGTTCGCGCTCCTCGTCGCGAGCGCGATCACCGCGCCGGGCGCGGAGCTGGCCGCCTCCCTCGGGCTGGTGTCGGAGGGCACGACCGGCTACCAGCTCCTTCAGACGCTGCTCCCGTTCGTCGGGTTCGCGATCGCGGTCGCCGGCTACCTCGCGATCACCGACCAGTGGACGCTCGCCCGGATCTCCCGCCCTGACGCCCGCGAAGCGGCGATCATCGTCGGCGGGGGTATCGCCCTCTTCGCGTTCCAGTACGGCGCGCTGTTCGCGCTCGATCAGGTCGGCCTCTCGACCGGGCAGAATCAGGCGGTCGTCCCCGCCGGCGACCCCGTCCCGTACTACCTCGCGATGATCGCGGTGTCGCTCGCGGTGGTCGGCCCGGTCGAGGAGCTGCTGTTCCGCGGCGTCGTCCAAGGCACCGTCCGCCGCGCGTTCGACGCGGTCCCCGCGGTGCTCATCGCGAGCCTCGCGTTCGGGCTGATCCACCTCCCCTCGGTCTCGGGGACGCCGGTCGAGCAGTGGGCGTACGTCGGTATCGTGGTCGTGTTGGGGTCCGTCCTCGGCGCGTTCTACGAGTGGACGGACAACGTGGTGGTGCCGGGGCTGGTCCACGGCATCTACAACGCGGTCACCTACGCGGTGCTGCTCGCGCAGGCCCTCTGAGGGGCACCGGTTCAGTACGTCTCTTTCCCCCACCGCAGGTCGTCGTAGGTCGCCTGCTGGTCGCTGCCGAGCCGCTCCTCGAACTTCCGGCGGAGCGCCGCCTTCTCGCCGGCTGAGATGCGCGCCAGCGCGTCCGCCTTCGCGACCGGCTCCGGCGGGCCGCGGGTCGCCGCCACCTCGGCGACCACCTGCCGGGTGAGCCGTTCGCGGGTCCCCGCGTCGCGGGTGAACGCGTACGGCGCCTCCAGCTTGTAGGTCAGGTCGGTCCGCGGGTCGTAGACGACCATGAACGTGGGCTCGTACAGCTCGGGGTCGAGCTCGCGGTCGACCCCGAGCGCGTCGCCGTCGGCGGCCATCGGCGCGTCCGCGCCGCCGCGGCTGCGGAACCACGTGGTGAACGTGAGGTCGTCGTCGAGCCGCGCGCCGCGCACTGCGCCCCGGTCGTCGTCGGTGAACTCTCCGTCGCCGGCGGCCCCGTACGGCTCGCGGCGCTCCAACAGCCGGGTGAACAGCGCGGTGTCGTCGGGCCACGGCGACTCGACGCCGGCGCGCGAGGGCGCGCGGACGGCGGTGCCGCTCGCGGGGTTCTTCACGAAGCCGGCCAGCGGCACGTCGCGCTCGACGAACCGCTCGACGAGGCGGACGTACGTCTCGATCACCGCTCGCGGCTTCGCCTCGCGGGCGAGCGCGCCGAGCGCCGGGTCGCGGTCGCCCCACGTGAACAGCTCCTTCGGGTAGATGGGGCCGTCGAGGACGAGCAGGTCCTCCACCCGGTCGGCGTGGTCGAGCGCGTGGGTCCCCTCCGCGAGGTATAAGGCGAGCGCGTGGACGACCCGCTCCGCGTAGCGGTTCACCCGCGGGACGTGGAGGACGCGCTGCTTGGTGTGGCCCTCGTCGCGGCGCGTCCACTCGCTGTCGAAGCCGGCGGTCGAGTCGCCGGCGTGGACGGTGGCCACGATGGTGCGGTCGCGGTGGAGGTCGAGGTCGGTCGGCGAGCTCGCCATCGCCGCGTGGGCGACGTCGACGACGAGGCCGTTCTTGAACGTCGTCGGGTTGATCGTCCCCGAGTCGAGCCCGTGGACCGCCTCGAACGGGCGCTCGGCGAGCGCCACGTCGTCGATGGCGGCCCGATGGCGCTCGTGGTCGCCGAGCGCCGCGAGCACGACCCGGCCGTCGCGGCGTAGTTCGGGGAGCCACTCCCGCCAGACGCGCTCGGCGAGGTCGTCGTGGTCCGTCGCGTCCACGTCGCCGCCGATGCCGTACGCGAGCCGGGCGATGTTCTCGACGTGGATCGGATCGAGCGTCACGACCGTACGGCGGGCCGGACCAATATAAAAGTCGTCGGCCGCGCGGTCGACGACCTGGGCGCCCGGCGCGAGTTCGCTCAGCGGGGGTTCACTCGGCGGGAGTTCGCTCAGTGAAACCGGTTCCGTCCGGTGAAGTTCGTGTCACTCAATGAGGTCATTCCGCCCGCCGGGACGAACGTGTTCGATCATCGCCGAACAATCGGCAACGTCGTGGGGTAAATTGTGTCAGCGCGATATCACTCAGCGGCTTAATTACCAGCGTCTCAGGACCTGAGAGACGGTATCAGCGATAATATCTGGAGGCGACGTGTTTTTATACCGTGCGACAATCGTCGCCCATGGCAGAGACTGCGACCGGCGTGGACGCGGGGGGATCGGGCGGGCTGGCGGAGAGCGTGCGGGACGTGATCCGCTACATCCCGGACGGCACCTCGATGCCGGAGGAGATGTGGAGCCCGCGGCATCGGAACATCCTGATTTCGATCGCGGTCCAGGTGCCGCTGCTGATCGGGCTCGGCCTCTACAACGGGACGGAGTCGTTCACCGGCGCGCAGATTCCGGCGACGCCGCTGTGGAGGCTCGGCGGGTTCGTCGCCGTCATCCTCGGCACCGGCGCGCTGGCAAGCTGGTCGCGGCTCGGCCGCCGTCAGCGGACGGTGCTCTCCGCGTTCAGCCTCATGACCGTCTCGATGGCGATGGTCAAGCTGTCGGGCGGCTACATCGAGGCGCACTTCAGCTTCTTCGTGTTTATCGGGGTGCTCGCGCTGTACGAGGACTGGCTCCCGTGCGCCGTCGGCGTCGTGTACGTGGCGGTCGGCCACGGCGCGTTCAGCCTCATCGATTCGAGTCTCGTCTACAACCACACCGCGGCGATACAGAACCCGATCGTCTGGGGCGGCATTCACGCGGTCTTCGTCCTCGCGCTGGCCAGCGCGCTGATGGTCAACTGGTACTCGATCGAGAAGTCGCGCGAGGCGGCGCGCGAGCAGCTGGAACTGGCGGAGCGGAAGCAGGCGGAGATCCAGGACGTCGAGGCGGCGAAGGCGGAGGTCGAGGAGCGCCGGGAGGAGGTCGAGCGGCTGAACAGCCACCTCGAGACGAAGGCGGACGACTACAGCGCCGCGATGGGCCGGGCGGCAGACGGCGACCTCACGGTCCGGCTCGACGCGGAGAGCGAGAGCGAGGCGATGGCGCAGATCGGCGCGGCGTTCAACGAGATGATGGAGGACATCGACGCGGCGATGGGCGAGGTGCGGTCGTTCGCGCAGGACGTGTCGACCGCGAGCGCGGACACGGTCGACGGCGTCGAGACCGCGTCCGACCGGAGCGAGGCCGTCAGCCGGTCGGTCACGGAGATCGCCGAGGGCGCCGACGAGCAGCGCGAGATGCTGCGGCAGGTGTCCGACGAGATGAACGACCTCTCGGCGACGATCGAGGAGGTCGCCTCCTCGACCGAGACGGTCGTCTCGGTCGCCGAGCAGACCGCCGACATCGCCGACGAGGGCGAGGAGACCGCCGAGGCGGCGATCGGCCGCGTCGAGGAGTCGCGCGAGGCGCTCGACTCGGCCGCGGGGACCGTCCAGCAGCTCGACGACCGGATGGAGGACATCGGCGAGATCGTCGACCTCATCGGCGACATCGCCGAGCAGACGAACCTGCTCGCCTTGAACGCGAACATCGAGGCCGCCCGCGCGGGTGGCAGCGGCGGCGGGAGCGACGGGTTCGCGGTCGTCGCCGACGAGGTGAAGCAACTCGCGGAGGAGACGCAGGACGCCGCCACCGAGATCGAGGAGCTCATCGGCGCCACGCAGTCGCAGACCGAGGGGACCGTCGAGGCGGTCCGGAGCGCCGAGGAGAACATCGCCGCCGGGGCCGACGCCGTCGAGGACGCCGCGGACGCGTTCGCGCGGGTGTCGGAGAACGCCGCGGAGACCGACGAGGGGATCCGCGAGATCAGCCGGGCCACCGACGATCAGGCGGCCAGCACTGAGGAGACCGTCTCGATGGCCGAGGAGGTCGCGGAGATCAGCGGGTCGACGGCCGACGAGGCCGACGCGGTCGCCGAGGCCGCTGACGAGCAGCTGACCGCGATGAGCGAGGCGACGACGGCGGCCGGGTCGCTCGCGGAGCAGGCGGAGCGGCTCGGCTCGCTCGTCCGGGACTTCGACGTCTCCGGCGGCGGGACCGGTCCCGCGTCGGGCCCCGGCCCGAGCGCGGCGGTCGGCGACGGCGGCCAGCGCGAGTAGACGCGCGGCGACGAGACGTTTTTCCGCGGTTCGGCGCTGTCCGGCTATCTATCGTTCGACTCGCTCCGAACAGCTTCGAGGACCGCCAGCGCGCGCTTCACTCTCGCGCCGTCCTCCACGAACACAAGCGTCCGGGGCGGGCGGACCGCCTTCGGCCGGACGCGGAGGTCGACCTCCCTCGCCGCGTCCGCGACCGCGTCCGGGGCCGCGACCGCTTCGATCCGCGCGCGGTCCGGCTGGACGTACACTTTGGCGAGGGTCGGGTCGGGGTCGGTCTCCGCGGACGCGTCCCCGTCTGGCGAGCCGTCGCGCTCGCGGACGATCCGGTACGCCAGCGCGCCGTCGGCAGTCGGCTCGACATCGGGGTCGGCGTCGGCGACGGTCAGCCCGCGGAGCCTGCTCTCGTTCCCCGTCACCTCGGAGGCGAGGAGCTGAGCGATCCGGACGCCGTCCGCGAGTCGGTCCGTCACCATCTCACGCCGCCCCCGAGTCGTCGGCGTCGGTCGGATCGCCTCCCGCGTCGCCCGCCTCGGCGGCGAGCTCCTCGCGCACGTCGACCGCGAGGCGGTCGACCGCGACGCCCTGCTCGCGGGCGTAGAGGACCGCGGCGGCCTCGATGGTGACCGCCAGCGCCCGCTGACGCTCGTTGATCGCGGCGACGGCGCGCTGCTTCTCGACGCCCGCGGCGACGACGGCGTCGAGCGCGCTCTCGAAGGTGGACTGCTCGCGGAGGACCGACTCGTCCGGGGTGAACCCCTCCGGGACGGTCACCTCGGCCGGGTCGAACTGCGGGACCAGATCGCCGTCCTCGGACGCCAGCAGGCCGCGGCCGAGCGCGACGTCGACGAGCCGCTTCGCCTGGTCGGGCGAGAACCACTCGCGCTCCAGCGACAGCGCGACGACGAACTCCCCCTGCCCGAGCCGGTCCTGTGCCCGAGCCTTGAACGGGGCGGCGACGGCGACCTCCAGACTCATGTGAGACGAACGGCCCGGCGGGCGCGTAAACGTGTCGAACCCGGGGGCGACCGGACGATCCCGGGACTCAGTCGTCGCCGGGGGCGGCGGTCTCCGCCGGGTCGGCGTCGGCCGAGGTCGGATCCGCGTCGATCGTGAGGCCGGTCCCGGCCATAACGAACAGCACAAACGGCGAGAGGAACGCGAACAGGTAGTACGGCGCGTACTCGATGGTCGGGACGCCCGTGGCGCTCGCCATGAAGACGGCGCCCGCGTGCCACGGCATCAGGGCGCCGGTCGGCGTCCCGGCCGCTTCGACCGCGCGCGAGAGCTGGTCGGTGTCGAGGCCGAGTTCGTCGTAGGTGTTCCGGAGCGTGACGCCCGGCAGGACGATGCTCATGTACTGTTGGGCCGTGAGGGCGTTGATGAAGATCGCGGAGACACCAGTTCCGGCGACGAGCGCGCCCGGACTCCGCACGGACGAGGTGAACGCGTGGGCGATCACCGCGAGGACGCCGGTGCGCTCCAAGATGCCGCCGAGTGACAGCGCGGCGACGACGACCGTGATCGTCCACGCGGAGCCGGTGAGTCCCCCGGTCGCGAGGAGTTCGTTCACGGTCGTAGAGGCCGACTCCGGCGAGGTCCCGTACATGAATATCTCCCAGGCGGCGACGAATCCGGTCCCTTGGAGGAGGATCGTCGTGAGCGCGCCGGCGAACACGCCCGCGACGAGTGTCGGCAGCGCGGCGTACCCCCGCAGCGCCAGCCCGAAGGTGACGACGAGCGGGACGAAGGCGACGGCGGTGACCGCGTACGTCTCGGTGAGACCGCCCTGGATCGCCGCGATCTCGCCGGCGGGAATGTCGCCGCTCGTGCGGAGGCCGCGCGCGGCGAAGCCGAGGACCGCGAGACCGAAGGCGATCGCGGTGCCGGTCCGCATCCGTCGGATGTGCCCGTACAGGTCGGTGTTGGTGACGCCGGCGGCGAGGTTCGTGGTGTCGGAGAGCGGCGACTGCTTGTCGCCGGCGTACGCGCCCGAGAGGACCGCGCCGACCGTCATCGGTGCGGGGACGCCGAGCCCCGCGCCGATGCCCACGAAGGCGACGCCGAGCGTCCCGACGGTGGTCCACGAGGAACCGATGGCGAACGCGACGATCGCGGCGAGGACCGCTGCCGCGGGGAGGAACGTCGTCGGGGACAAGATCTCCAGGCCGTAGTACATCATGCTGGGGATCGTGCCGGCGCTGACCCACGTCGCGATCAGCCCGTAGATGGTGAAGATGATGAGGAGCGCCTGGAGCCCCATGACGAGGCCGTTCGCGATCCCGTCGAACAGCGCGTCCCAGTCGTAGCCGAGCCACAGGCCGAACGCGCCGACGAAGGCGATGCTCCACAACAGCGGCGGGTGCGGGTCGAGGCCGAGGACGGCCGAGCCGATTCCGAGGAACGCCACGACGGCGAGGACCGGGACCAGCGCCGCCGCGAGACTCGGGCGGCGGTCTGGATCCAGGTCGTCGTACGCCGTCGGGGTGAACGAGCGTGCCATGTCCGATTGTATTCCTTTGAAGCATAAGTATGGCTCGAAATATGCGTGTGATAGATAGCGATAGATCTTGCCGCTTACGGTGAGCGGCTTCGGCAGGCCCCGCGGCACCCGCCGCGTCCGCCCGTGTGCCGCCGTGTCGCGGCGGTCCGCGAACGGACGCTCTTATACGCGTCGGCGGCGAAGCCGGGGTAACATGATATTCGAGGGCCTCCCGACGACTCCGCGCTCCGAGGAGCTCGTCGACAAGGCGTTCTCGCGGGCGGCGCGAGCCGGGCGCGCGAAGCGCGGCCACGAGGCGCAGGAGTCGATGCTACGGACCGCCGGCAACGTGCTCTCGGACAACTTGGAGAACGTCGTCACCTCGTGGCCCGACTTCGGCTTCGACGTCGACCCGTTCTACTACGAGCTCGCGGACGCACTCGTCGACGTCGACCGCCTCCGCCAGGCGCTCTCGCAGGTGATGTGGGCGAGCCGCCAGATCGAGGACCTCCGCGACGAGTACACGACGAAGGTCCGGAACTCCGACGTGGACACCGCGCGGAAACACCGGAAGCAGGCGTTCGCCCGCATGGCGGACATCATGGACCAGATCGAAGACGACCTGCGCTACATCGGCGACTCCCGGGACCAGCTGAAGGTCCTGCCGGACGTGGACCCGGACGAGCCGGCCGTCGTCGTCGCCGGCTACCCGAACGTCGGCAAGTCGTCGTTCGTCAACCGGGTCACCCGCGCGTCGAACCAGATCGCGGAGTACCCGTTCACCACGAAGGGCGTCCAGATCGGCCACTTCGAGCGCGACCACATCCGCTACCAGATCGTCGACACGCCCGGACTCTTAGACCGGCCGGCGGACGAGCGCAACGACATCGAGCGGCAGGCGGTGAGCGCCCTCGAACACCTCGCGGACGCCGTGATCTTCGTCATCGACCCCTCCGGCGACTGCGGCTACCCGCTCGAGGTCCAGCTCGAACTCCGCGAGGAGGCCCGCGAGCTGTTCGGCGCGGCCGTGCCGCTGCTCACGGTGGCGAACAAACACGACCGCTTCGAGGGCGTCAAGGCGGAATCAGTCGACGCGACGATGAGCGTCACGGAAGACGAGAACGTCGAGGATGTCCTCGACATGGCCGTCGACGCGGTCGGCTACGAGCCCGACCTCCCCACCCGCGACGGGGAGTAGTCGGTCGACGCGCTCGACGGTCGGGAACCGCGAAAAAAGGCTCCTCGCGGCGCTACGCCGGCGCCGCCTCGTACACGACGTTCACCGAGACGCTCACGCTCACGTCGCCGCTCTCGACGGCGGTCGCGGCCCCGGCGTCGCCGCCCGCGGCCGACTCGTACGTCTGGGCGACGTACGGCCGCGACTGCGACCGCCCGGTCGACACCTCGTAGACCCCCGAGACCTCGAGCCCGCTCGCGTCGGCGAGCGCGGCGGCGTCGGCGTCGGCGTTCGACATTGCCTGCGTGATCGCCTCCTCGCGGACCTCCCGCTCGGTCTCCTCGCTCAGCCCGAACTCGATCCGCTGGACCTCGTCCGCGCCGGCGTCGATCGCGACGTCGATCACCTCGCCGACCGCGTCGACGTCGTCGAGTTCGATCGCGTACTGGTGGACGCCCTGGTACCGCGTCCGGTTCGGGTCGTCGCGGGTCTCGTAGCTCTCTTGTACGTCGTACCGCTCCGTCCGGATCGCGTCGTCGCTGAGGCCCCACTCGGTCAGCGCCGCCCGGAGATCCTCCTCGCCCGCGGCCAGTTCGTCGCGCACGGCCGCGGCGTCCGACCCGGTCGCGGTGACCGCGACGCGGAGGGTGGCGCGGTCGGGCGCCGAGGTCGCCTCGCCCGTCGCCGTCACTTCGATGTTCCGTTCCAGTTGCGCCTCGTCGCCGTCCGTCGGGGTCGCGGTGCCCGCGAACCCCGCACAGCCGGCCAACGCGACGAGGGCCGCGATGCCAACGATCGCTGTCAGTCGCCTGTTCATACGCGCTTAGTCGGTCCGAAAGCACGTATAAACCGCAGATAACGCAAAGAGTCGTTTTCGTTACCGCCCGTCGTCGCCGTCGCGCTCGCCGGCCGCGTCCTCGGTGATCTCCTCGTCCGCGTCGTCGTGGTCCGCGATGAACGCGTCGTCGCTCGCGCCTCCGGAGTCGCCCGCGTCCGCGTCGTCGGAGTCGCCGTCGCCCTGCGAGCTGGTACCCTCGATACCGCCGTCACCGCGGTCCGCGGCGGACTGCACGTCCGTCCCTTCGGAGCGGTTCGACTCGCGCTCGACGCCGCCGGTCACGGTTGCGGCGCGGCGGCCGGAGCCGAACAGCCGCTCGCGCAGCGACCGGCTGCTGGGCCGCTCTGTGAGGAGCACCGAGGCGTCAACCTCGTGGATGACGTCGAGGTGGAGCGAGTTGGAGACGAGCCGCGAGAGCAGCCCCTTCTCCGTGGCTCCGATGATGACCAGCGTCTTTCCGGCGGCCGCCCGACAGATGCCGTCCTCCACGTCGCCGCCGTCGTCGACGACGAGCTCCGCGTCGTCGAGGTCGTGTTCCGCCGCCCAGTTCGCGAGGAACGCCTCGCCCCGTCCCCTGTTTCCGGGCCCGTCCACCACGTGAAGCAGCGTCACCTCGGCCCCGGTGGCGTCGGCGAGCACCTTCGCCACCTCCGCGCTGAGGTCGGAGTCGGGGCCGCCGGAGGTGGGGATGAGGATCCGCGAGGTGTCGAGATCGCGCTCGTTGAGGATGAGGAAGTCGCAGGGAAGCTGGTTGGTGAGCTCGTCGATCGGCCGCTCGGCGCGGGCGGCGCTCCAGAGCTGGTCGTCGCCCCACCCCATCAGCACCGCGTCCGGCCGGGTCCGCCGCGCCATGTTGAACACCTCCTCGAACGAGCGGTGCGAGACGACCGTGGAGGTCGACACCTCCACGTCGTAGTCGGCCGCGGTCGACCGGAGGTTCGCCATCCCCTCGCCGGAGACGTCCGCGATGCGCCGCCCGGCGTCCCCGGTGGACAGCGACATGCGCTCGGGCGCCTGAACGACGTGGACGATGTGGACGACGCCGTCGTCGTGGTCGCTCGCGAGCCGCGCCGCCAGGTCGACGATCGGGCCGTCGGTCCGGGGGTTCGTGATCGGTACCATGACCCGGTACCCCTCGCCCGCGAACAGCGTCGCCTCGGTGGCGTCCAATATCGGGACGTACGAGCGCCCGGCCGCGCGGCCGAACACCCACTCGGGGACCGTGAGGCGGCGGCTCACGCCCTCGAAGCGCGCCTCTTCGAGGCGCTCCTCGCTGGTCTGGAAGTAGTTGACGAGCGTGACGAGGACGACCCCGCCGATGGTGTTCCCGAGCAGGACCGGGAGGACGAAGCCGACGAGCCCGGAGAAGAGGCTGATCTCCGCGCCGTACAGCGGGATGCCGTGCTGGAAGAACAGGTACAGCACCTCGGTGAAGGAGACGACCACGTGAAACAGGTCGCCGAGCGGGATCGCGAGGAACGCGAGGTAGACGACGAGCATCCGGCTGACGGAGTCGGTGGAGGCGAAGCCGACCCAGACGACGCCGGCGACGACGAGCCCCGCCATCGCGGCCTTGAAGAACAGCGGCACGAACGGGACGCCGAATCCCCCCTCGGAGATGTACCGCGCCGCGTCGACGGTGTCGCCCGTGAAGACGCCGCCGTACGAGAGGACGGCCGCGCCGATCCCGCCGCCGACGAAGTTGCCCGCGAGGACGATCGTCCAGTGCCGGAGGAGCGTGGGGAGGCTCGCGAGCCGCTCCAAGGTCAGGGCCACCGGCGGCAGGGTGTTCTCGGTGTACAGCTGGTACCCGCCGATGATGATGTAGATGAACCCGAGCGGGTAGAGGAGGACGCTCAGTATCGGGTGAGAGTCGGTCGCCGCGGTCAGCGACGCGTACAGCATGAACGTGATCGTGATAGCCAGCCCGGCGGCGAGCCCGCTGAAGAAGAGTTCGCGGCTCCCGGAGGTCACCTCCTCGTCCGCGGCCGCGATGATCCGCTGGAACACCTCGTCGGAGGAGAACCGGTCCCGGACGGCCTCGCCGACCGCGGGCGCGCCGCTCCGGGACCGCTCGACGACCTCTCGCATGGAATCGTCGTCGGATTGCGTGGGATCCGTCACTGGCCGAGCCCACGGAGGCCCGATAAAAAGCCCTTGCTCTTCCGATCACGCGGACGCGAACCGGCGGACCGCAGCGACGGGCGAAACGAGACGAGTTCAGGGGCGGTCGGGCGAAACGAGACGGACTTAGGGCGGTCGGGAGAACGAGACGGACTCAGGCGCGCTCGACGGTCACCGAGCGGACCTCGACCTCCACCTCGCCGCCGACGACCGACTCGATCCGGTCGTCGAGCGCGGGCGCGAGCCCCTCGACGGTGCCGCCGGGGGGCGTGCCGACCCGGATCACGACCCGGTCGGTCTCGAGCGGCGGGACGGTTCCCGTCCGCTCGACGGTCAGATCGAGGAGTTCGAACTCCGCGTCCAGCGCGGTCAACTCGTCGCTCGCGGCGGCGCGGATGTCGGCCTCGGTGGTCGAGGCGACGTACGACTCGTAGGTGACGCCGCCGAGGAACACCGACAGCAGCGCGATGGCGACCGCGAGGACGGCGGCGCGCTTGAGGAACGCGGCGCGTGCCTCGTCCTCCCGGAACCACCGCTGCGGGCGGTACCCCTCGTACCATAGCATCACGAGCGCCGAGAGGTTGATCGAGAGGACGTTCACCGCGACGATGACGCCCGCCCCGATCACGAGCCGCGGGATCCGGAAGGCGATTCCGATGCCGACCGCGGCCGCGGGCGGGATGAGCGCCACCGCGATCATCACGCCGACGAGCGTCGCGGAGACGCCGGTCATCAGCGAGACGATGCCCGCGATCCCGGCCCCGACCGCGACGACCAACACGAGGACGTTCGGCGCGAGTCGCTCCGACACCTCCGCGAGTTCGAGCGGGTCCAGCCCGGGCGGAACCAAGGCGAGCGAGCGCAGCGCGAACGCGAACGCCGTCGCCGCGATAACTGCGACCGCGACGCCGATCACCTGCATCCGCACTCCCCGCCGGAACAGCGCCTCGTCGTCGACGACGGTGCCGATCGCCGCCGACATCGCCGGCCCAATGAGCGGCGCGATCACCATCGAGCCGACCACGGTGGCGGGCGAGTCGAGCAGCAGCCCCGCCGTGGCGATCACCGACGAGATGACGGTCATCAGCACGTACGTGCCGAGCCCCGAGGCGAGGTCGTCCGCCTTCGCCTGGAGCTCCTCCCGCGAGATGCGGTCGCCGCTCCGCTCGGCGTCCGCCTCGTACTCTTCTTCGAGCGCCTCGAACCGGCGCGAGATGACCGTTTCGGCCGCGACGATCACGGTGTACGTGCTCTCGTCGATCCCCGCCTCCCGGAGTCGGTCGAGGACCGGCTCGACGGCGGCGGTCGGCAGCGGGAACGTCGCGACCGCGGTGTACTCCCGGCCGCTCGTCTCGTCGGTGACGACGTAGTCGACCCCCTCGTCGTCGAGCGCGCGGACGACAGCGGCCCGCTTGCCCGCCGGAATCATGACCTGAACGAGTCGCACGATCGGCGGTCGCGCCGACAGCCCTTATAAGATCGGCACGCAGCGGCCCGGCCGGGCCACGAGAAACGGAACTTTAATGCGCGAATCGCTCGCACCTCCGGACAAGAATGATCTCGCCGCTGGTCATCGACACGTTCCTGCTCGACTACCACCTCGGGCACGTCCTACTGTTCGGGCTCGTCGTCTCGCTTCTGGGTGTCGCGCCGCTGAAGTCCCAGAAGGCCCTCGCGTCGATCATGGCCGTGTTCGGAGTCATCTTCCTGATGGCCCCGTACACGACGATGCCGCCGACGTTCATCCTCCTCGGCATCCCGCTCGTCCTCGTCGGCACGCTGCTGTGGACGATGGCGCGCTGAGAACCGCGTCAACTGACCGTCGAGCGGCGCGCGCGGCCGAACTCTCTTCCTCTCAGCTCTCTCGACCCCCTAGACGGACTCGGTCGGCTCCCCCGCGGTTTCGACTTCTGTTCGATCCCGCTCCTTTTTGCCCCACCGGGGACACTCCCCGCCATGGTAACGGTACGGGCCCCCGCGACGAGCGCGAACTTGGGGAGCGGCTTCGACGTGTTCGGGGCGGCCCTCTCGCGGCCGGCCGACGTCGTCACCGTCGAGAAGGCGGCCGAGACGACGATCGAGGTCACCGGCGTCGGCGCGCAGTACATTCCGGAAGACCCCGACAAGAACACGGTCGGCGCCGTCGTCGAGGCCCTCGACGCCCCCGCGCGCATCCACATCGACAAGGGGGTGCGCCCGGCGTCGGGGCTCGGCTCCTCCGCCGCGAGCGCCGCGGGCGCGGCCGTGGCGCTCAACCGACTGTACGACAGGGGCCGCTCCCGGGAGGAGCTGGTCCCGATCGCCGCCGAGGGCGAGGCGGTGGTCTCCGGGGTCGCGCACGCTGACAACGTGGCGCCCTCGATCCTCGGCGGCTTCACCGTGACGACCGCCCAGGGCACGCACTCGGTCGACGCCGCGGTCCCCCTGGTCGTCTGTCTCCCCGACGTGGCGGTCTCGACCCGCGACGCGCGCCGGGTCGTCCCCGAGACCGCCTCGATGGAGGACCTCGTGGAGACGGTCGGCAACGCGGCGACGCTCGCGGTCGGGATGTGTCGCTCCGACCCGGCCCTCGTCGGTCTCGGCATGACCGATCCGGTGGTCACGCCCGAGCGCGCGCGCCTGATCACCGGCTACGACGGCGTGCGCGAACGCGCCTTCGACGCCGGCGCGACGGGCGTCACCGTCAGCGGCGCCGGTCCGGCGGTGATCGCGGCCTGCCGCGAGCGCGACCGCCGGGCCGTCGCGGCCGAGATGCTCGACGCCTTCGCCGGCGCCGGGATCGAGGCGCGCGCCTACCAGACCCGCATCGGCCGCGGTACGACCGTGCTGGACGAGTGAGCCCGGGCGGCCGTCCCGCTCGCAGCGGATCACGCGGTCGGCGCGTGGTCCGGCCGATAAGTCGACGGTGACGAGCCGCCGTCGATCGCGCCCTCTCGTCCGGCCCATCCCTCCCAACGGACACGCCGGACTGCGCGGCTCCGCCGCGACCGGACAAGCGTAAAGAGCCGCCGGCGAGAACTGGTGGTATGAACGACACCGCAGGGCTCCGGCTCACGGTGCGTGCCGCCGAGAAGCGGGACGCGGGCCGGGGCATCGCTAGGCTCCCCGAGTCGGCCCGCAAGCGGCTCGCCCTCCTCAGCGGCGACACGGTCGAGGTGCGCGGCGAGCGCACCGCCGTCGCGAAGGTGTGGCCGGGCGGTCCCGACGCCGCCGAGGGCTCCGTCCTCATCGACGCCGACACCCGTGCGAACGCCGGCGTGAAGGTCGGCGATACTGTCACGATCGCGGCCGTCGACGTCGCCGACGCCGACCGCGTGACGCTGGCCGCGCCCGGGCGGCTCGCCGAGGTGGACGTGAGCCGCGAGGTGGTCGAGCGGGCGCTCTCCCGCGAGCTCCGCGACCGCCCCGTCACCGAGGGCGAGGCCGTCCACGTCGAGCGACTGGGCGGACTCCGGTTCGTGGTCGCTCGGACCGACCCGGCGGGCACCGTCCGCATCACGGCCTCGACGGACGTCTCCGTCGAGTACAAGGACGGCGCCGGGTCCGCCGGAGACCGCGCCGACGCGTCGGCCGCGCCGGGGAGCGACCGCGCCAGCGGGCCGGCGAATCCGGGGACCGAGACGCCCGGCGACGACGGCCGTCCGAAGGGCGGGTCGCCGCCCGAGGAACACACCGCAGGCGCGACCTACGAGGACATCGGCGGATTGGACGAGGAGCTGGAGCTGGTCCGGGAGACCATCGAGCTCCCGCTCTCCGAGCCGGAGGTGTTCACCCGGCTCGGCGTCGACCCGCCGAAGGGGGTCCTCCTCCACGGCCCGCCGGGGACGGGGAAGACGCTCATCGCCCGCGCCGTCGCCAACGAGGTCGACGCGACGTTCATCACCGTCGACGGCCCGGAGATCATGTCGAAGTACAAGGGCGAGTCGGAGGAGCGGCTCCGCGAGGTGTTCGAGCGCGCGAGCGACGACGCCCCTGCGATCGTTTTCTTCGACGAGATCGACTCGATCGCGGGCAAGCGCGACGACGGCGGCGACGTGGAGAACCGCGTCGTCGGCCAGCTGCTCTCGCTGATGGACGGGCTCGACGCCCGTGGCGACGTGATCGTCATCGGCGCGACGAACCGCGTCGACACCATCGACCCCGCCCTCCGGCGCGGCGGGCGCTTCGACCGCGAGATCGAGATCGGCGTGCCCGGCGAGTCGGGGCGGCGGCAGATCCTCGACGTCCACACGCGCCGGATGCCGCTCGCGGACGACGTGGACTTGGACCGGATCGCGGGCCGGACGCACGGGTTCGTCGGCGCCGACATCGAGGGGCTATCGCAGGAGGCGGCGATGACCGCGCTCCGTCGCGCCCGGGAGTCGGACTCACGGGCGCTGAACGACGTGACCGTCACGAAGGCGGACTTCGAGGCGGCGCACGCCAACGTCGAGCCGAGCGCGATGCGCGAGTACGTCGCCGAGCAGCCGACCACCGACTTCGCGGACGTCGGCGGCCTCGACGACGCCAAGGGGGAGCTCGAACGCGCCGTGACGTGGCCGCTGTCGTACGGGCCGCTGTTTGACGCCGCCGGCGCCGACCCCCCGACCGGCGTCCTGCTGTACGGCCCGCCGGGCACCGGGAAGACGCTGCTCGCGCGCGCCATCGCCGGCGAGAGCGGCGTCAACTTCATCCAGGTCGCCGGGCCGGAGCTGCTCGACCGGTACGTCGGGGAGTCGGAGAAGGCGGTCCGCGAGCTGTTCGACCGCGCGCGGCAGGCGGCCCCCGCGATCGTCTTCTTCGACGAAATCGACGCGGTCGCGACCGACCGGGACGCGGCGGGCGGCGACGGCTCGGGCGTGAGCGAGCGCGTCGTCTCCCAGCTCCTGACGGAGCTCGACCGGGCCAGCGACAACCCGAACCTCGTCGTCCTCGCGGCCACCAACCGGCGGGACGCGCTCGACCCCGCGCTGCTCCGCCCCGGCCGGCTCGAGACGCACGTCGAGGTGCCGGAGCCGGACCGCGAGGCGCGCCGCAAGATCCTGGAGGTCCACACCCGCGGGAAGCCCCTCACGGACGAGGTCGACCTGGAGCGCGTCGCCGACGAGACGGAGGGGTTCTCCGGGGCCGAGATCGCCTCGCTGTCGCGGGCGGCGGCGATGCGCGCCATCGAGCGCGTCGCCGACGAGCACGGCGAGGCCGCAAACGACCACGCCGACGAGGTGGGTATCACCGGGGAAGACTTCGACGCGGCGCTCGAGTCCGTCCGGCCCGAGAGCGTCTGAGGGCGCCGAGGTCCCGCGGGCCGGTCCCGTCTCCGATCAGTCGTCTCCGCTCGACTCGGCGGCCGCGCCGTCCTCCGTCCCCTTCTCTTCCACCTCTCTGCCCTCCGTTCCCCCGTCGTCGGACTCGCCGTGATCGTGTCCGCCGTGCGCGCCGGCGTCTCCGAGCGCGCCGGGACCGAACTCGTCGACCGGGGTGACGCTGTAATCGACCGTGAGCGTGTCTTTCGTCGCGCGGACCTTGCCCACGAACGTCGATATCTCCGCGAGCTCGCCCTCCAACACGAACAGCTCCATGCAGTACTGCGAGCCCACGTGGCTGTGGAAGTTCGAGGCGACGATCCCCTCATCCTCGTGGCGCAGGCGCATCATCCGCTCCTCGACGTTCGTCGTCTCGTAGTTGAAAAGCACCGTCACGACGGCCATGAGGTCGCGGTCTTCGAGCTTCGCGTCCTCGAACTCGCCGAGGAGGTTCCGGGAGGCCTCGCGGACGACCTCGCTGCGGCCGGTGTACCCGTGCTCGTCGGAGAAGTTGTCGATGCGCTCTAGCAGCTCCTCCGGCATGGACACGCTGACGACTGTCATATATTAAATCATACCGCGGAAGTTGTTAATCCTTGAGGTCCGGGCCGCCGCGTTCCGCTTCTCGCTCGGGCCGGTCGCCGCCTCCTCCGGTCCCCTCGCTGTCGCCGCCTGCGATCCGCTCGCCGAGCCACGCGTAGTGGTCGAGTAGGGCTGCCTCGCCCGCCTCGGTGAGCGCGTACACGTCCGCGATCCCCTCGGTGCGCCGGCGGAGGTGGCCGGCCTCGACGAGCGCGGAGAGCGTGCCGTAGAACGATCCCGGATCGATCCGCTCGTCGTAGTGCGATTCGAGCCGGCTCTTCAGCGACTGCGCGCGCAGCTCCCCGTGTTCGTACAGGAGCGCGCAGAGGTCGCGGCGGCGGCCGCTGTGGAACCACTTCGTCATGTGTCGCGAGTCGGCCCGCGGCGGCATAAATCGCTCACGACGCGTCGACAAGCTCGTCGAGCCGGCGCACGCGCCGGTCCCCGAGCACGCACCGCCCGCGCTCGTTGTGGCCGACGCGCTCGACGTGGACCGCGTCGAGGCCGGCGTTCCAGGCGGCCGCCACGTCGCTCTCGCCGTCGCCGACGTAGTAGCCGCGACCTCGGGTCGGATCGACGCCGAGGTCTCTCATCGCGGTCTCGATCGGGTCGGGGGACGGCTTCCACCCCGTCTCGTCGGTGCAGCAGACGACGGCGTCGAAGCGGTCGTCGAGGCCGACGCGGTCGAGGACTGGCTCGGCGAGGAACTCCTGACAGTGGGTGACGAGCCCCGTCGGCCCGCCGACCTCCTCGACGCGGTCGAGCAGCCGCGCGGCGTCGTCGTGGAGGTACGTCGCCTCCGCGCGGGCGACCGGATCCTCGACGGAGTGAAACGCGGGCCAGAACGCCTCGGGGTCGACCCCCATCCCGCGGAGCGTCTCCGCGCGAGACCCGCCGAGACCGCTCCAGAGGACCCGCGCCTCCCGGTCCGAGAACTCGCGGCCCAGCCGGCCGCCGACGCGGTCGAACACCGCTCGGGTGTACTCCCACTCGGCGTCGACGAGGGTCCCGTCGAGGTCGAACAGGTGGAAGTCGTAATCGGTGACGGCCATACGGTCCACCCGTACGCCGGGGGCGGGCAAGTGCGTTGCGGGTGCGCGGGATCCCTGCTCACACCGACCGGAGCCGTCCGGGCGGCCGGCTTCCCCCCTCGCGTCACCCCCGGACGTGGACCGACGAGCCGAGGTACTTTCGGAGGACCTCGTCGACCGAGTCGGCGTTGAAGCGGCCGAGGTCCGCGGCGATCGCGTCCGTCAGCGCGTCGCGGTACGCCTCGTCGGTGCGGAGTTCGCGGAAGTCGGCGGCGGCGACCTCGACGCTCGCGGCGTCCGCCAGTCCGAGGCGCTCCGCGGCCAGCCGCCGGAACGACGGCTCGTCGCCGACCTCGCCGCGCCACAGCCGGTCGCGGAAGAACAGCCACCCGTCGGCACCGGGGTCGCTCGCGGGGAGTTCCATCGTCGTCTCGAACCGGCCCGGGTCGACGGCGGCGTCCGCGGGATCGAGTCGGACGGCGACGCGGAAGACGTAGGCGGCCTCCATGCGTCGACCGTCGCCGGACCGATTCATAAAGCTACATACCGTTCGGCGTCGTGGACCCCGTCATGTGGCAGCGTCTCCGCGGCCTCGCCGGGCGCGCGTACCGGCGGCACCTCCGCCGCGAGATCGACGACGTCCCCGACCACGTCGCCGTCATCCAGGACGGGAACCGTCGGTACGCCCGCGAGCAGGGCGACGACGCTCCCGAGGGACACCGCGCCGGCGCGGACACCACCGAACAAGTCCTCGACTGGTGCGCCGACCTCGGCGTCTCGGAGCTCACCCTCTACGCCTTCTCCACCGAGAACTTCGAGCGCCCGGACGAGGAGCTGGAACCCCTCTTCGACCTGCTCGAACGCAAGCTGCGCGAGTTCGCCGACGCCGACCGCGTCCACGATGAGGGCGTCCGCGTCCGCGCCATCGGCGACGTGGCCCGGCTCCCGCCGCGCGTCCGCGACGCGGTCGAGTACGCGGAGCGGCGCACCGCCGGCAACGACCGGTTCACGCTCAACGTCGCGCTGGCGTACGGCGGCCGGACCGAACTGCTCGACGCCGCGCGCGCCATCGCCCGCGACGTGGACGCGGGCGAGATGGCTCCCGGGGACGTCGACGTCGAGACCGTCGAGTCGCGCCTGTACGACCGCCCGATCCGCGACGTTGACCTGATCGTCCGCACCGGCGGCGACGAGCGCACCTCGAACTTCCTCCCGTGGCACGCCAACGGCAACGAGGCCGCCGTCTACTTCTGTGCCCCCTACTGGCCTGAGTTCTCCGAGGTCGACTTCCTGCGCGCGATCCGCACCTACGAGTCGCGCGAGGAATCGTGGCAGCGCGCACGGGCCGAGCGCGCGGTCGCATTGGTGCGCGCGCTCGCCGAGGTGGAGTTCGCCGAAGCCCGCGCCGCCGCCGCCAGGCTCCGCGAGCGGATCCCCCGGCTCGACGGCAGCGACCTCTCCGACGACGCGCTCGACATCGCCGACGGTGACTCGGCCGGCCCGGCCGACGGCGAGTCCGCCGGTCGGATCGACGGCGACGGGCCCGAGTCGACGGGAGCCGACTAGGCGGCGCCGGGCGCGACGCCGCCCTCGTTCCGCGTTAGCAGGTACAGCGCGAACGACGAGAGCCAGTGCGACCCCGCGTAGTCGTCGGTGAGCACGTCCGCGGCCCCGGCCTCCGCGTGGCGGCGCGCCGCGGCATCGAGGGGCTCCCGGAGCCGGTCCGCGGCCGGGCCGTCCCGCCCGTCGAGCGCGTCGGCCAGTCCGGCGAGACACCACGCCCGGGAGACGTTGAGCCCGATCAGGTGTATCGCGGCGCCGTCGCCCTCGTCGGGCTCCACGTCGACCGGCGAACACAGCGCGTCGTGCGGCGGCGCGGCGAGGTCCGGGAGGTAGTCGTCGAGCCACGACGCGAACGGGTCCGGGTCGAGGACGCGGCGCATGAGGTCCGCCTCGGTCAGCGCGGGCGAGACGAAGTCCCAACCGACCGGCTCCGCGCCGACGACCGCGGCGGTGTCGTCCGCGTAGAGGCGGCGCGCCGCAGCCGCGGCCTCGCGTTCGAGGTCGGCGTCGCCGACGACCCGCGCGTAGTCGAGCACGCCGACGAGCGCGAACGCGGTGTTGCCGTGCGTACCGACGCGGTG
>NZ_NEDJ01000039.1 GCF_002114285.1 Halorubrum ezzemoulense DSM 17463 | reverse complement strand
CCCCGCGGCCGTCCCGGTCTCCCGGCGCCGCCCGGGGCCCGCGACCGCCCGCCCCTCCCGGACGCCTTTTGCCCGCGCCGGGTGAACGCTCGCCCATGCGAACGCTCGACGAGACGGACCGGGAGATCATCCGGTTGCTGCTGGCCGACGCGCGGCGCCCGTACAGCGATATCGCCGAGCGCGTGGACCTCTCCGCGCCCGCGGTGTCGGACCGGGTCGACCGGCTACGCGAGGTGGGCGTCATCGAGGGGTTCACGCTTCGGATCGACGGTGACGCGCTCTCTGACGGGCTGCGGGTCCTCGCGACGCTCGCTGTCGCGCCCGCGGACGCCGAGCGCGTTCACGCGGCGGTCGCGAGCCACGAGCGCGTCGAGCACGCGTTCCTCACCGCAGACGGCGAGGTGACGGTCGTCGCGCGCGTCGAGGAGGGGACCGCTCGTGACCTCGTCGACGACGCGGTCGGACTGGCGGCCGTGCGCGACCTGTCGGTGCGGCTGCTCGACGCCCACGAGTGGTCGCCCGCGGTCGGCGACGCGGACCTCGCGGTCGAGTGCGTCGAGTGCGGCAACACCGTCACCGCCGAGGGGGAGTCGGCCCGGATCGACGGGACGCTGTACCACTTCTGTTGCGGCTCCTGTCGCGAGAACTTCGAGGAGCGGTTCGACCGGATCGAGGAGGGGGCGTAGCCGGGGCCGTCCCAGTCTCGTCGCGGAGAGTAACGTACTTGAGTGCCCGTCGGTTAGCCGAATACGAAGTCCCGTGGTGTAGTGGCCAATCATAATGGCCTTTGGAGGGAATCCGTCCGCGTCTGCGGCTCACGCGCGGCTGTCGGGTGTTCCATCAAGAACGCCCGTCGGATGCCCGAAGTCAGCCATTGACGGCGGTTCGAATCCGCCCGGGACTATTCTGCGGCGAGCAACTCCGCGAGCCGCAGGTGTCCGAATTGATTCGAGCCCAGAGGACGAGCGAAGCGAGTCCTCGCAGTTCGAATCCGCCCGGGACTATTTCCGTCGAGAGAAACCCCCGAGTCGCACGGATACGCGGCCGGAGCCGCCTACTTCTCGTCAAAGAACTCATCGAAGAGGTCGCGCACGCGCCCCTCGACCTCGTCGCGGATATCCCGGACACGATCGATATCCTGCCCGTGCGGGTCGTTGAGCGCCCAGTCGCGCCCCTCGACGCCGTCCGGGAGCGTCAGCGTCGAACAACCCATCGTCGCGACCACGTCGCACGCGTCGAGTTCCGCGGTCGAGACCTCGCGGGGGACGCGGTCGGAGAGGTCGATGTCCACCTCCGCCATCGCCGCCACGACCTCGGGGTGGACCTCGTCCGCGGGGTGGGTCCCGCCGGTGACGACCTCCACGCGGTCGCCGAGGTCGCGCTCGCGGCGCTCGCGTTCGGCGAACGCGGCCGACATCTGGCTACGACCGGCGTTCTGTACACAGACGAACCCGAACGTGGCGACGTCGTCTTCGCTCACACCTGCGCGTCCCGTCACGCCCGATTAAGGGTTTCTAAGAGGGATATAGAGTGGTATATATCCGACGCGGAAGACGCCGGGTCTCGCGGACGCCTTCCGCTCCGGAGCTACCTGTGTCATTTTTTACCATGCGGATCGTGGACGATCTATGGACATCCCAACCTACCGGGAGGCGGTCGCCGCGAACCGCCGCCGACACGGCTTCGAGGCGGTCGACGCGGACGTAGACGGACTCGACCACCTGTGGGAGACTCGCGAGACGGACGACACGCTCGGCGACGTGGCGGTGTTCGCGGCGCTCGTCGAGGCGGACGAGACGGACGCGGAGACGCTCGTCGACACCGCGTCGGCGTTCCGCGACGTGCTCGTCGACCGGATCGACGCCCGACCCGAACGCGCCGACGGCGGCGAGTCGGCCACCCCGATCGGCTACGTGACGTTCGCGACGCCGGACCCCGACGCGTCGCTCCTCGGGGCGATGTCCGGGTTCACGGTCGCGAGGGGGCGGACGAACGTCTTCCCGCTCGTGTACGACACGGCGGCGGAGCGGCTCCACCGCCACGAGGTGCCGCGGCTGAAGGGGCGCGGGATCTACCGCCGACAGGCGGACGACGCCGAGCGGCTCTTCGAGGCGTAGCCCGGCCGATGCGGCGCGGACATCCGTCAGCGACCGCCGCCGCTCGCGCTCCTCAGAACAGTCCCGGGCTGGCGAGCAGCCCCGCCGTGACGATGAGCCCGACGGAGACGGCGGACGCGCCGTAGAGGAACGGCTTGGCGTCGCGGGCGGGCTCGCGGAGCTTGTCGACGTCGAGCCCGTCGGCCAGCTTCGAGCCGGCGACCTCGACGAGGCCGGTGCCGACGAACCACAGGCCGAGCATCGTCAACACGGGGTGGCCGCGGGGCGTTCCCGTCAGCCCCTCGAAGGTGTACAGCGTCCCCGCCATGTGACCGCCGGTGAGGACGAACGCGAGGGCGCCGATCCGCGTGATCCAGCGCAGGCGACCGACGACCGAACCGAGCGCGGTCGTGCCGATGTCGCCCCGGAGCGCGGCGGGGAGAATCGCGAGGGTGACGAACAGCACGCTGCCGACCCAGAGGACGGCAAAGCCGACGTGGACCGACCACATCACGGGGTTGAGAACGTCCATACCGCCGGAACGGCCCGATCCCACTTATAAACACGCGAGACGGGACGACCGGATCCCGGCGACGGTTTTTAAATATCTCGCACGTGTAGCCGCGGGCAATGGCCCTACTTCAGAAGCTCAAAGAGAAGCTCGGCTTCGGGAGCGGTTCGAGCGAGCGGGAGTCCGGCGAGACAGAAGTGACCGTCGAGCGGGAGTCGGAACCGGCCGCTGACGCGACGGCTACGGTGCCGGCCGCCGGGAGCGAGTCGGCGGCCGCCGCGGACAAGGGCGACCCCGCGGCGACCGACGCCGACGACGGAGACGCCGAGGCCGACGCGGAACCGGTCGCCGCCGAGACGGAGGCCGCCGCCTCGACCGGGTCGCTCGTCGACGGCGAGGCGTCCGAGCCCGATGAGACCGCGACCGACGAGGCGGCCGAACAGGCGGAGGCCGCGGCCGGCGAGGGGGACGCAGTCGCGGTCGACAACGACGACCGCGGGCCGAGCGTCGAGGAGATCAAGGGCATCGGCCCGGCGTACGCCGAGCGCCTCGCCGGGATCGGGATCGAGACGATAGACGATCTCGCCGCGGCGGACGCGGCCGCCGTGGCCGAGGGGACGAGCGTCGGCGAGAAGCGCGCCGCGACGTGGATCGACCGCGCGAGCGAGTTCTGACGGCCGGGACGAGTCCGGTCGACCGCAACTGTTTCACCGCCACCGCCGAAGAGAGTCGCATGAACCGAACGGTACGCACCGACCGGGGCCGGTTCCGCGCGGTCGCGGCCGCGGCGCCGGACGGCGCCCGGGTCCCGGTCGAACTCCGGGTCGACGTCGACGACCCCTTCGCGGCCTACCGCCGGGCGCGGCGCGGCCCCGGCGGCGTCTTCTACGAGACGACCGGCGGCCAGTCCGGATGGGGCTACTTCGGCGTCGACCCGGTCGAGCGGCTGACCGTCTCCGACGAGGCGGTCGTCGCGACCGCGAGCGGCGAGGGGAAGGGGTCGGGCGGCGACGGGCGGACGGCCTCCACCGGCGACTACCGGCGCTCGTCGCCCTCGCTGACGGCGCTAGAGGGACTCCTCGACGGCGAGACGCTGGCCCGCGGCGACTGCGACGTGCCGTACCCGTGCGGCGCGTTCGGCTGGCTCTCCTACGACGCCGCCCGCGAGCTGGAGGACTTCCCGCCGCCGGCGTCCGACGGTCCCGGAGCGGTCGACGACCGCGGCCTCCCGCGGCTCCAGGCCGCGCTCTTCGACCGGATCGCGGCGTGGGAGTGCCCTGTCGACGCCGACGGCGGTTCCGAGTCCGTCACGCTCCGAGTCACCGCCTGTCCGCGCGTCCCGGCAGGACTCGACGACCCCGACGCCGACCGCGACGCGCTCGACACGGTGTTCGACGGGGGCGTCGAGCGGGCGGCGGCGCTGATAGACCGTATTGAGGGTGGAGACCCGAGTTCGGGGCCAGTGCCCGACCCGGCCGCGGCCGGCGCGACCTTCGAGAGCGACGTGGGCCGCGAGGGGTACGCCGACGCGGTCCGCCGGGTCAAAGCGTACGTCCGCGAGGGCGACACGTTCCAGGCGAACGTCTCCCAGCGGCTGACCGCGCCCGCCGCGGTCCACCCGCTCGACGCGTACGACGCCCTGCGGGCGGTGAACCCGGCCCCGCACTCCGGGCTGGTCGAGTTCGGCGAGCGCCCGAGCGGAGTCGACCTCGTGAGCGCGAGCCCGGAGCTCCTCTTGGAGCGCGAGCCGACCGACGACCCCGACCGCGGCGCCCGCCTCGTCACCGAACCGATCGCGGGGACGCGCCCCCGCGGGGAGACGGAGGCGGCGGACGCCAGGCTGGAGACCGAACTGACCGGCGACGAGAAGGAGCGCGCCGAACACGCGATGCTGGTCGACCTGGAACGCAACGACCTCGGCAAGGTGTCGCGGTTCGGTACTGTCGAGGTGAGCGAGTACCGCCGCGTCGACCGCTACAGCGAGGTGATGCACCTCGTGAGCCTGATCGAGGGGGAGGCGCGGCCCGACGTTGGGCTTGCGGACGCGGTCGCGGCCTGCTTCCCCGGCGGGACGATCACGGGCGCGCCCAAGCCCCGGACGATGGAGATCATCGACGAGTTGGAGCCGACCCGACGAGGCCCGTACACCGGGTCGATGTTCGCGGCCGGGTTCGACGGACGCGCGACGCTGAACATCGTCATCCGGACGCTCGTGCGCCGCGCCGCCGAGTACCACCTCCGGGTCGGGGCCGGGATCGTCCACGACTCCGACCCGGACGCCGAGTACGAGGAGACGCTCGCGAAGGCTCGGGCGCTGGTGAGCGCGGTCGACGAGGCGCTCGTCGCCGGCGAGATGGCGGTCGACGAACCCGCTGAGGGGGTGGCGGAGCGATGACGGTGGACGAGGCCGAGACGGGCGCTGGGCCCGATTCGGAACCCGCGGCGGCGGGAGCCGGCTGGCGTCCCGGCGCTGGCGACGCCGACGCGCGGGTGCTCGTCGTCGACAACTACGACTCGTTCGCGTACAACCTCGTCCAGTACGTCGGCGAGGTCGCCGGCGCGGTGACGGTGCGCCGCAACGACGCGGTCGACCTCGCGGGGATCCGCGCGCTCGACCCGGACGGCGTCGTTGTCTCGCCCGGGCCGGGAACCCCGGCTGAGGCGGGCGTCTCGACGGCCGTCTTCGCGCTCGACTGCCCGGTGTTCGGCGTCTGTCTCGGCCACCAGGCGCTGTGCGCGAGCCGGGGGAGTCGGGTCGGCCACGCGCCGGAGGTCGTCCACGGGAAGCCCTCGACGATAACCCACGACGGCGAGGGCGTCTTCGCCGGCCTCCCCGACCGGCTCCGCGTCGGGCGGTACCACTCGCTCTCCGTCGAGCGCGAGGCCCTTCCGGACGAGCTGGTCGAGACCGCGCGAACCGACGAGGAGCGCGAGGTCGTGATGGGCGTGCGCCACCGCGAGAAGCCGCACGTCGGCGTCCAGTTCCACCCCGAGAGCATCCTCACGCCGCGCGGGAAGCGCATGGTCCGGAACTTCGTGGAGGTGTGCGAAGAGCATGAGTGACGACACCGACCGCTCGGCGGCGACCGGCGACGGCGAGCGACTGTACCACGTCGACGGCGACCTCGTCCCGGCCGCGGAGGCGACCGTCTCGGTGGAGGACCGCGGGTTCGCCTACGGGGACGCCGCCTTCGAGACGATGCGCGCGTACGGCGGCGACGTCTTCCGGTGGGACGCGCACGCGGCCCGGCTCGCCGACACCTGCGAGACGCTGAAGCTCGACCACGGGATCACCGACGCGGAGCTGAAACGCCGCGTCGACGAGACGCTCGCCGCGAACGACCTCGCGGACGCCTACGTCAGGCTCTCGATCACGCGCGGGACGCAGCCCGGCACGCTCGACCCGCGGCCCGAGGTCGACCCGACCGTGGTCGTCATCGCGAAGCCGCTCCCCCGGGGCGGCGTCGGGAGCGATCCGGTCCACGGCGGGCCCGCCGCGCTCCAGACGACCAAGACGCGCAAGCCCGCGAGCCGCGCGCTCCCGGCCGCGGCGAAGACGCACAACTACCTCAACGGAATCTTGGCCCGGCTCGAACTCCGCGTCACCGGCGCGGACGAGGCGCTCATGCTCGACCCCGACGGCAACGTCGCGGAGGGCGCGACCGCGAACCTCTTCTTCGCCGACGGGACAGCGCTCAAGACGCCCTCGCTGGACGGACCGATCCTGCCCGGCGTCACCCGGACGACGGTGATCGAACTCGCGGAGTCGGAGGGGATCCCGGTCGAGGAGGGGACGTACGCGCCGGACGCGGTCCGCGAAGCCGACGAGGCATTCCTCACGAACTCCACGTGGGAGGTCCGCCCCGTGGCGACCGTCGACGGCATCGCGGTCGACGGCGACGGCGAGGGGGTCGCCGGCCCGCTCACGACGCTCCTCTCGCGGCTGTTCGACCGGCGCGTCGAAGAGCGGTACTACGACGGTGAGCGGCTGTGACGGGCGGCGGCCGGGGAACGCGCAACGTTCAAGCCGGTCGCCGGCCTCCCACGGACATGGACGAGAGCCGCCGGATCGCCGGCGTCGAGGAGGTCCCGGAGGAGAGCACGCTGCTCGCGACGCTGCGCCCTGTCGACTCCGAGGCGGTCGACGAGGGCGAGGGCGACCTCGGCGAAGGCGAGGACGGCGCGCCGGAGGTCGAGGCGGTCCTCACCCGGGCCGCGGGCGAGGTACGCGCGTTCCGGAACTACTGCCAGCACTGGACGGACGTGCGCCTCGACAAGGACGACGGGGCCTTCGTGCGCAACGGCGAGGTGTTCTGCCAGAAGCACGGGGCCACGTTCGAGGCCGACGGCGGCTACTGTAACTTCGGGCCCTGCGAGGGGGCCGTCCTCGAGTCGGTGGGCGTCGCGGTGGCGGACGACGCGGTGTACCTCGACGACGACGCCTACGAGTTCGTCCGACTCGGCCCCTCGGCCGGGAAGGGCGACGGTAGCGGCTCGCGGATCGACTTCACCGGGAACTGAGCCCTCGGCCGGCGAGCGCCGCCGCCGCCGCGCCCCGATCAGAAGCGCGTCCGACCGCCGCCGCCGGCGTCGTCGCGGCCGAGCGCCTTCTTCAGGAAGTTCATCCAGCGCTTCCGGTCCGCGGCCTCCTGCCGCTTCGCTTCCGTCTCCGGATCGGGGGCGTCGAGCCCCTCCAGCGCCTCCAGCGCGCGGTCGATCCCGATGATCGACGACGCCAGCGCCTCGCCCTCCTCGTAGCTCACCTCGTTCTCCTCGATCGGTTCGAGCCGGTCGAGGCGCTCGCGACGGAGGTTCCGCTTCGCGCGGTCGACGCGGTCGCGCTCGCCGGGCGGAATCGAGTCGCGGCGCTTGATCTCGAAGACGAACGACCGGAGGTCGATCGCCTCGCCCTGGATCTCGATCGACTCCGGGATTTCGACGCCGACCGTCGAGGACTCCCGGTTGACTCGTTCTAGGAGCTGTTTTCGCTCGTACTCCTTCACGCCCCCTCGGTAGGCAGCGGCCGCACTTCGCTCCTTCGCCCGGAGCGCGCCTGCCACCGAGTCGCCCCGGTGATCGGAAGGGACGAGGTTAACCGCGAGGCGTCGCAACGGGGGCGTATGGAACCGCTCGAAGCCGAACTCGCCGCCGCCCGCGACCTCGACGTCGCCGATCTCGCGGACGCCATCGAGTCCATCGGCTTCGAGTGTACGCGCTGTGGCGGCTGCTGTACCGGCTACGCCCCCGACGAGCCGGGCGGTGCGCCCGCGGGTGAGGGAGTCGACGAGACCGAGTCGGGCTGTCGCGACGGTGCCGGTTCCGAGTCGGGCTGTCACGACGACGACGGCGACCGCGAGCCCCACACCGCGACCGTCTTCCCGGACGGGGTCCGCCGGGTCGCCGACGCCGCCGAAGCGGAGTCCGGCGAGGCGTACGACTGGCGCGACGTGGCCCGACCGATGCCGTTCGGGCTGGAACCGGACGCCGACGGCGAGCCGCGCGGCGAGACGTTCGAGTGGGCGCTCGCGACCGACGGCTGCGGCGACTGTACCTTCTACGAGGAGTCGGACGGCGAGGGCGCGTGTACGGTCCACGACGCCCGGCCGCTGATCTGCCGGACCTACCCGTTCAGCGTCGCCCTCAACGGGACGAGCCAGCCGATGGGCGAGGCCGTCGACGAGGCGGGCGTCGTCCGCGCCCACGAGTGCGAGGGGCTCGGCCGCGACATCTCCCGCGATGACGCCGAGGAGCTGGCCGCCGCATTGAAAGAGCGCGCGGTGCGCGAGCTGGAGGAGGCGATCGGCGTCCGCGACGGCTACGACCCGACCGCCCGCGAGCGGACCGACGGCGATGTCGTCGTCTTCGACTCCGAGGGCCCGAAGGCGGCCGACGGGACACTGATCGGCGACGGGTAGCGGGCGAGGTGCGGGCGCGGGCGCGGTCGTTCGGAGGGCCCGTCCGCAGCGTTCTCAGACCACGTCCAGCGCCGCGTCCACGTCCGCGCGGATCTGCTCGCGCTCGGCGTCGTCCGGGAGCGTGAGCGGCGGCCGGACGCGGGGGTCGGGGACGAACCCGCGGTGCGCGGCCGCGACCTTCGTCGCCGGCGCGAAGCCGTGGTCGGCGCAGCGGGCGAAAAGCGGCGCGACCGCGCGGCGATGGCACGCAAGCGCGCGGTCGTCGTCCCCGTCGCGGATCGCCTCGGCGAGCGCGACGAATACCTCCGGGATCACCTGCGAGAGGGCGTGTATCCCGCCGTCGACGCCGATGCTCGCGCTCGGGTAGAGCTGCGCGTCGACGCCCTGGAACACGGCGAAGGAGTCCGGCGTCGCGGCGACCTTCGCTTCGAGGTCGGTGAGGTCGCCGGTCGTGTCCTTCATGCCGACGACCGACTCGCGACGCGCCAGGCCGGCGAGGGCGTCGAGGTCGATCGACTCGCCGACCGTCGCCGGGATGTCGTACAGGAGCACCGGGAGCGGGGCGTCGTCGACGACGGCCTCGAGGAACGCCCGCTGGCCCGCCGGTTCGGTCGACGCGTGGTAGTACGGGAGGGTGACGAGCCCCGCGTCGGCCCCGGCCGCCGCGGCGGCCGACAGGTGGTCGCGGACCCGGGAGACCGCGGTGTCGGCCGCGCCGGCGATCACCGGGACTCGGCCGTCGGCCGCGTCGACGACCGCCTCGACCACGGTCCGGCGCTCGCCGTCGGAGAGGCTGGCGAACTCGCCCGTCGTCCCGCAGGGGACCATCCCGTCGAGCCCGGCCTCGACGAGCGCGTCGACGTGGTTCGCGAGGGCATCGGCGTCGACGCCGCCGTCGGCGTCGAACGGCGTGACGATCGGGGGCGACACGGCGGCGCGCGGGAGGTCCATCTCGTCCATGCGCCCCGGTTCGACGGGGTGAGAAAAAGTCCTTGCCGCCGCGGAGGGGAGCGTCGGCGTCGAAAGCGCGACCTGGACCGCGCCGTCAGTCGACGCTCACTGCCCCCGGATCGGGGTCGGTTCCGCGGTCGCGACCGCGGTACCCGTCGTACAGTCCGAGCCCGAGCGAGCCGAGCCCGAGGAGTAGGACGAGCAACTCCGCGATCCCGCCGACCCACGGGACGAGCCCGATCAGCGCGACCGCGACGACGCCGACGAGCAGGGCGAGCCACCGGCTCGGGCTGCCGAGCCGGCCGAGGATCAACGAGCCGAGGGCGTACTGTCCGTAGACGGACCCGACCCAGATCGCGACGCCGTAGGCCGCGAAGCCGACGAGCGCCAGCGGGAGCCCGACGATCGTGATCGCGAGGAGCAGGAGGGCGACCGGGGCGACGACGAGCGCGAGGATCCCGACCCCGCCGCTGACGAGCGGGTCGGTGCCGACGCGGTCTCCGACTCCCCGAGAGAATCGGGGGAACGCGAACAGGAGGACCGCACCCAGTACGAGGTTGGCGACGGCGCCGTAGACGGTGCCGACCCACGAGGGCAGGAAGTCACCGCCGCCGGCGATCCCGCTCCCGCCGCCGTCGCCGAGGCTCGGGTCCTCCACGACGCCGCCGGCGACCGACGCGTCCGGACTCCGGGTGAACGTCTCGGCGTCGTACCGGAACTCGCCGTCGACGGCCGCGTTCGGACCGAGGACGACCGAGTCGGCGCCCGCACGGACGTCGCCGCCAACCGCCCCGTCGACCGTTATCGAGCCCGCGCCGACGTCGAGCGAGCCGTCGATCCGCCCGGACTCCGTCAACTCGAAGGAGCCGGCCCCGACCTCTGCGTCGCCGCCGACCGTCCCCTCGACGACGACGGTCCCGGCGGCGGCCTGAACGTTCCCGCCGACGCGGCCCGTCTCGGCGATCCGGATCGACCCGGCCGCGCCGGAGACGTCCCCCTCGACGGTGCCGCGCACGACGATCGTCGCGGCCACGGTCTCGACGCCGTCGACCGTCTCGCCCTCGGCGATGACGACTGACCCGGAGGGGCTCTGTACCGACTGGGCCGCCGCGACTCCCGTCGCGAGCGGCGAGAGGAGCGCCACCGCCGCGAGGACGAGGGCGATCCGACGGCGCGTGCTGCTGTCTGAGCGGACCATACGCGAGGAATCTCTGTCGAAGTACATATGTGTATTTGTCAACTGGTATCGGACGGCTCGTTCGCGTCGAGCGGTTCCTCCAGCGTGCGAACGCGGACGCGGACCGGTCCGTCCGGTCGCGTGTTCACGCTCGCCCGCACCGAGAGGTCGGTCGTCACCGGCTCCAGCCGCAGCCGCCGGAGCAGCGTCGCGGTCGCGAGTCGGAGCTCCTGTCTCGCGAAGCGCATCCCGATACAGTGTCGCGGGCCGCCCCCGAACGGGAAGTACGCGTACTCGGGGCGCTCACCGACCGCCGGACCGGGAGCCTCGTCGCCGTGGACGGGCCCTCCCGCCTCGTCGCCGTCGGCGGGTCCCGCCGCCCCGTCGCGCAGCCAGCGCTCGGGGCGGTACGCGGTCGGGTCGTCCCACCACCGCCCGTCGCGGTGGACCGCCCACGGCGAGAGCGTCACGACGACCCCCGCGGGGACGCGGTACCCCCCGAGCCTCACCGCCTCGGTCGGCTCTCGGAAGAAGGTGTGGACGGGCGGATACAGCCGGAGCGCCTCGTCGACGGCCGCGGTCAACGCCGGGCACGCCCCGAGGTCGGCGGGGCGGGGGTCGCCGTCGAGCGCCGCGACCTCGCGCCGGACCCGCTCCTGAAATTCGGGTCTGTCGGCGAGACAGTAGAGCGCGTACGTGAGCCCGAGCGCGCTCGTCTCGTGGCCGGCGAACAGGAACGTCACAGCGTTGTCGACGAGCCGGTCGTCGTCCATCGCCCCGAGCTCCGCGGCCGCGACGAGCGTGCCGAGGAGGTCGTCCGCGGCGCCCGGGTCGGCGGGCGGGCCGGCCGCGCGGCGCTCGGCGACGAGCGTTCGGATCGTCGACCGGAGCGCCCCGATCCGCCGCCGGTACCGACGGTTCGCCGGGGTCGGCACCCATTCCGGGAGGAACGAGGTCATCCGCCCGGTGTCGAACCGCTCGGTGACGCTCTCGGCGGCCGCCCGCACGGTCTCGCGCTCCCGTTCGACGTCGCTCCCGAGCAGGCTCTCGGCGAGGACGGCGAACGCGTAGTCTGTCGCCGCGGCGTGGACGTCGACGACTTCGCCGTCGTCCCACTGCGCCGCCGCGCGGCGCGCGTGGTCGACCATCGCGTCGCCGTACTCGGCCACCCGCTCGCGGAAGAACGCGGAGCGTACGGTCGTCCGCTGCTCCCGCCAGTCATCGTCTTCCGCGAGGAACAGGCCGTCGCCGAGGAGCCCGCCGAGCCGGGATCGGGGCATCTCGCCCTTCTCGTACCGGTCGTGGTCGTCGACGAGCACTCGGCGGACGGCCGCGGGATCGGTGACGAGGTAACTCTCCGTCCCGAACACGTCGTACCGGACGACGCCGCCGTGGGCCGCGGCGCGGCGCCCGTAGAAGCCGAGCGCGTCGCTCGCCAGTTCGTGGACGTTTCCGAGCAGCGGAAGCCCCCCGGGCGCCGGCGGACGCGGCGCGTCGGGTTCGGCGCCGGCGCCGCGCTCGGGCAACGGACCGGAGCCGTCGGCGCCGCGATCGGTCGCGGGGCTGGAGCCGTCGGCGCCGCGATCGGTCGAACGACCAGCGTCGTCGGCGGCGCGTCTCGGCGGCGGTTCGGCGTCGTCGACTCGCGTCGGCTGCTCGCCCATACGGATCGATCCGCGGCGCGGCGGACTGAGTCTTGGCACGCATCTGTCCGTGTATTTTAACAGGAAGCGACCGGCACCGCGTGAGTGACCCATGCGCTACGTCCACGTCGACTTCGAGTTTCCGCCGGGAGTCAGACACCCGATGCACGACTTCCTCGACGGCGGCGACGACCGGCGGAGCGAGCTGGTGACGTGGCGGCGGCTGCCCGACGAGACGCTTGCGACGCTGTTCCGGGTCGCGGCCCCGCGCGAGCGGTACCTCGACCGGCTGCGGGATATCGCCGCGATCGAGCGGTTCGAGACGTCTCCCGGCGAGCCACCCTTCTACCTCAAGGCGTACGAGCGGCTGGGCGGGCCGACGGAGACGTTCCTCGACGCGTTCGTCGACACCGAGTTCCTCTCGGTCCCGCCCGTCGTGTTCCGGCCGGCGGGCCGGCTGTCGTTCGGACTGGTCGGCCCGCCGGAGCAGCTGCGCGACGCGCTCGCGGCCGTGCCAGACCGGATAACCGTCGAGGTCGATCGCATCGGGTCGTACGGGGGCGGGCGACGGCTGGCCGGGGTGCGACTCACGGAACGCCAGCGGGAGGCGCTGCGGGCCGCGAACCGCGTCGGCTACTACGAGGTCCCGCGGACCGGATCTGTGGAGGACGTCGCGGCGGCCATCGACTGCTCGCCGTCGACCGCGGGCGCACACCTCCGGAAGGCCGAGGCGGCGCTGGTCGACGCGTTTGTTGGCCGGTGGGAGTAGCGTCGCGACGCGCGACGGGTATATCCGGTCCCGATCGCGACGCGGGTCGATCCGGCCTGACTGTGTCGGCGGTACAACTATACTGGCCCGCGACTAGCCTTCGATGGAGTCTACTATGGAAATCTCCGAGAAGCTCCTCTGTCTGTTCAGCGCGGAAGTTCGCGAAACGGACGACGGCGAGTACGTCGTCGACGTCCCGAACCGAGAGATCGACGCCGGATCGCTGGAGCCCGGCGAGACGTACCGCGTCGCGCTCGTCGCCCGCGACGGGACCGAGGCGTCGGCTGGCGACGCCGACGAGACCGCCTCGCAAGCGGACGACGGGCCGCAGCCCCCGGTCGAGCCGGGTGAGATGCGGTACGTCGAGATCGAGGACCTCGGCAAGCAGGGCGACGGGATCGCCCGCGTCGAGCGGGGGTACGTGATCATCGTCCCCGACACCGAGGTGGGCGAGCGCGTGAAGATCGAAGTGACGGAAGTGAAGTCCAACTTCGCCGTCGGCGAGGTCGTCGAAGAGGCCGGCTGACCGGCGGCGAAGCGGGGAAGTGCCCCGGTGAAAACGAGACGGCAGGCCGCGGTGTCGTCGACGGGACAGGCCTGGCGCGTCGCGCTCACTCCTCGTCCGTCACCCGAGCGTCCCAGTACGACACCGAGGCGACGTAGTCGCCCGGAATCGTGTCGCCCGCGAGCTCGTCGAGGACCCGGAACGGCCTCGCGACCGGGCCGGGGAGTTCGCGGTAGAAGCCGTACGGTAACACGAAGTCGTGTTCCTCGTTCGCGAGCGTGAGACCCGCCTCGCCGAGCATCGCGGCCACCTGTCGCTCCGAGTAGAGCCGCGAGCCCATCGGGAGCAGCCAGGTGTACAGCGTCCGCAGGCTGCGGCTGTTGAACGTGTCGAAGAACACCTGAGCGCGGCTGACCCGGCGCAGTTCCTCCGCGAACGGGACCGGGTCGTCCATCAGGTGGAAGAAGCGCATTGCGACGACCGTGTCGAAGTGGTCGTCCGGGAACGGGAGCCGCGAGGCGTCGCCGCGGAGGAACTCGACTGCGTCGGCGTGGCCGGCGGCGGCGACCTTCTCGCGGGCCTGTTCGAGCATCTCGCGGGAGACGTCGAGGCCGACCACGTCCGCGCCCTGGTCGGCGAGCATCGTCGTGAACCGTCCGGTGCCGCAGGCGACCTCCAGCACGCGGTGGCCCGGATCCATCGGCCCCAACGCGGCGAGGACGGCCTCCTTCTCCCGGCGGTCGATGAGCCGCCCGCCTCCCGAAAAGCGGACGTCGTCGTACTCTTCGGCGACCTCGTCGGCCTGGTACCAGTCCTGTCCCTTCACGTTGTCCGTGATGAACGCCGGACCGACAAAACCGTACTGGATGCGGTCCGGCGCCGACCCCGGTGCGGTCGGTCGGCTTCGACGCGACGGCGGTCGGGGCGAGCGCTCGAACGTTCGCCGAGAGCCCGGACTGTCAGCCGCTCGTGGCGACGTTCTCGGCCGGAATCTTGACGATGACTCGCGCGCCCTCCTCCTCGTCGTGGTGGGGGTACTCGTCGACGCCGAAGTACCGACGCGCGAGCTCGTCGATGTGTTCGCGCGCGCCCTCCTCGGTCAGCTTGGCCTCGCCGCGGACGGAGACGTACCGGTACGGGTCGTCGGGGTCGAGCACGCTGACGCCGACCTTCGGGTTCTCGCGGACGTTCCGCTCCTTCTGCCGCCCGCGGGCGGTGTTCACGAGGACGTACTCGCGGTCCTCGTGGTCGACCCACACCGGCGTCACGTGCGGGAGGCCGTCCGGCCCGACGGTCGCGAAGTGGGCGTACGACTCGGCTTCGAGGATGTCGACGTGAGACTCGGGGATCACGGGGTGAATGACGGGCCGCCCCCGGAAAACTCGCCTGATCGATCGTCTATGATAGCCCGGTGAGACGTGATATTAACACATTATATTATCACAGGCGGATTCCCCTATATGTAGCCAACCTTTACCACTACCCGTGGGATTCGTGTGAGACATGAGTACCAGTCCCGCGGAGACCGCTGACCAAGACCGCCTGTCCGAGTCTGAGTACCGCGACCGCCTGCGCGAGCTCCCCCCGAGCGCGAAGCTCGTGGCGAAGGTGCTGGAAGGGGACGCCCCCCTCTCGCAGGGCGGCCTCGCCGACGAGTCGCTGCTGCCCGACCGCACCGTCCGCTACGCGCTCAACCGCCTCGAGGAGGAGGGTCTCGTCGACTCGCGGTACAGCTTCAAGGACGCGCGCAAGCAGGTGTACTACCTGACCGTCTGAGCGGCTCGCGCGCCGTTGCCCCCGGCCCGCGATCGGTTCGGAGCCGACGCGGACCGGACACACACGCAGTCCTTTTTACCTCCTCGCCCCGATAACGAGACGTATGGACCTCTCGGTCGTCGTCCCGACGCTCAACGGCCGGGACCGGTTGGCCGCCTGCCTCGACGCGCTGGCGGCCGACGCGCCCGACACCGAGGTGATCGTCGTCAACGGGCCCTCGGCCGACGGCACGACCGGCATGGTTCGCGACCGCGACGACGTCGACGTGTTGGTCGAGATCTCCGACCGAACGGTGAACGTCGCCCGCAACGCCGGCATCGAGGTTGCGACGGGCGACGCGGTCGCGCTGGTCGACTACGACAACCGGATCGAGCCGGGGTGGCGCGACGCGGTCGACGACGGCCTCGACGCGGCGCCCGTGGTCTCCGGGCCGGTGACGCCGATCCCGCCGGGCGGGACGAGCGCCGCGGAGCCGGGAATCGAGGCGGACGCGGTGGAGTCGGGGGGCGGGACCGACGCCGCGAAGACCGGGTCGGCCATTCCGGACGTCCCGGACGCCGGCGACCGGAGCGCGCCTGAGCGTAGCCGGATCGCGGGGCAGAACGTTACCTACTTCGAGAGCGGGAACGTCGCGTTCCGGCGGGACGCCCTCGACGAGCTCGACGGCTTCGACGAGTACCTCCGGGTCGGCGGCGCGCGCGACGCCGCGCACCGGCTCGCCCGCATGGACCGCGAGGTGGCATGGCGGCCGGGACTCGCCGCGCGGGAGGAGCTCCCGACCCCGACCGCGGCGGACGGCGGACGCAGCGCGAGCGAGTGGGGCTGGAAATACCGGGGGCTCGCCTATCGGCTGCTGAAGAACTACGGCGCCCGCCCGACGGCCCTCCTCCGGACCGGGTCGCACGCGCTCGCCGACGCGGTTGCCGCAGCAAAGGACGTGGTCCGCGGCGAGTCGACCCCCACGCGGTGGGCCGCGACCGGGCGCGACGTACTCTTAGGCCTCGCCGGCGGGACCTCCGACGGGCTGGTCGCGCGGCGCCGGGATCGCGGCCCCGCCCGGAACCCGAACGGCATCTCGACGCGGGCCGACCGCGCCGTCGCGAAGTACGACCGGCGGGCGGAGCGGGACCGCGGCGAAACGGAAGGAGCGGAGGACGGCGGCGAGCGGGCCGCGATCGACGACGCCGAGTGAGCCCCGCGCATTTTAACCGAGGGCGCGGTCAACGAACCGACAACGAATGGGACTCACGAAGCGTATCATCCCCTGTATCGACGTCGACCTCGACGAGGACGGCGACGCCGCGGTGTACACCGGGGTCAACTTCGAGAACCTGGAGTACACCGGCGACCCCGTCGAACTGGCGAAGAAGTACAACGAGGCGGGCGCCGACGAGTTCGTCTTCCTCGACATCACCGCCAGCGCCGAGGGGCGCGAGACGATGCTCGACGTGGTGAACCGGGTCGCAGACGAGTGTTTCATCCCGCTGACGGTCGGCGGCGGTATCCGCACCAAGGCGGACATCAAGGAGACGCTCCGGGCGGGCGCGGACAAGGTCTCGATCACGACCGGCGCATTGGAACGCCCGGCGCTCATCGAGGAGGGCGCGGCCGCGTTCGGCAGCCAGTGTATCGTCATCTCCGTCGACGCGCGGCGGCGGTACGACGACGCCGGCGAGCACTTCTACGAGGACGAGGATGGGGAGACGGTGTGGTTCGAGTGTACGAAGAAGGGCGGCCGCGAGGGAACCGGGATCGACGCCGTCTCGTGGGCGAAGGAGGCCGAGGAGCGCGGCGCGGGCGAGCTGTTCGTCAACTCCATCGACAAGGACGGCACGAAGGACGGCTACGACATCCCCCTGATGAAGGCGGTCGGTGAGGCCGTGTCGACGCCGCTCATCGCCTCCTCCGGCTGCGGGAGTCCCGAGGACATGTACGACGTGTTCACCGAGGCGGACGCCGACGCCGGCCTCGCGGCCTCCATCTTCCACTTCGGCGACTACTCGATCGCGGAGACGAAGGCGTTCCTCGACGAGCGCGGCGTGCCGGTCCGGCGCTGAACGCGGCCGGTGCGACGCTAACTACGGTCGTAGTTTCTATTTTTCACCGATTGAAACCAACAGCTATTATCCGACCGCGAACCAAGCGTAACGTATGTCCACGTCCACGTCATCCGCACGTGTTCGCGACGGGTCGCCGGAACTCGTCTGTAAACGGACCGACGACGGCGACGGCGGCGGCGAGGTGACGTTCTTCGAGCGGGACGTCGACCCTGACGAGCGGACCACCCGGTGGATCACGGTCCGGGAGGAGGACTGCGTGCCGCGTGACGACTGGCGATAAGCGGCTTTCGTCGTCCTTGTGTCTTTACTTATAACCCGCTGTCACCGGAGCGACTGCGATCACCCCGGAGCCCCAGCCGATCGCATAGCAGTCGTGAGTTGACGACCGACGGAGGCGACCTCCAAAGCTCCGCCCCGCACAGCGACCACACCTCACGCCTCCCCAGCCTCGTCAGTCGCCTCCGCTTCGCTCCGGCGACTGACTCCCTCGCACGCGCACCTCGCGGCCGCCGGTGGCGGCCGCTCGGCGGCGCGCGCCGCTCCGCAGATCTGATGTGTAAATAGTCGCCGGGGTTCGGTCAGTCGTCCGCGGTCGCAGCGTCGGCGAACTGCGGCAGTTCGTCGTCGAGCAGCGCCACCGTGGCCAGTCGGATCGCGTGCGGCCAGCCGAGCGGCGTCGCGCTGTCGGGCGTCCCGTCGTCGAAGTACTGCTCGGGGAGGTACGTCGTCGGCTCACAGAGCGACCCGCCGGGCGAGACGTGCGCGAGCAGGTCGCGGGCCCGGGCCGTCATCTCCGCGGCGCGCGGGTCGTCGTGCGCCGCGAGCAGCGCGGCGAGCTCCGCGCAGGCGTTCGCGCCCCACGCGGTCGAGACCGTCCACACCTTCTCCGAGAGCTGGTCGGCCCGCCGCCAGCCGTCGCCCTCGTACCGGATCAGGCCGGCGATGTCGTCGGTCTCGTGGGAGAGGCCGTCGACGACCGTCTCGACGTGCGAGACCAGTCGGTCGAGGCGCTCCTCGTCGACCGCGCCGCCGGCTCCGGACCCGTCGCCCGCCGCGCCGAGCGCGTCGAAGGAGCGGTGCGCGGCCGCGGGTCCGAGCGTCGCCGAGTCGAGCCGGTCGTCGATCCCGCCGTCGAGCGTCTCGCGGACGGCGTAGCAGCCGCGCTCGGGGACCCAGAGGTCGTCGAGCGCGTCGTACACCTCGCGGGCCCGGTCGCGGGCGTGCGCGGCGAGGTCGTCCGGGAGCGACGCCGCGCCGGGGACGGCGTCGGGGTCGTCGAGCGCGTCGACCGCGAGCCCCGCGCCGTGGCGGCCGAGCTCGCTGTACGCCTCGAGGAACGTCGCGGCGGTGTGGGCGAACCGGCCCGCAGAGTCCTCCCACGCGTTCTGACAGACGACCGGGCGGCCGTCCGGTTCGAGCGTGCGGTCGAGCCCAGCGAGCGCGGCGACGAGGGTCGAGTCGAGCCCCTCGACGTCGACGCCCGCCTCGCGGGCCCGCGCGAGGTACGCGACGACGCTCCCGGTCTGATCGGCCTGATAGTCCACGTCCGGCCCGTCCTCGATGCGAGCGTTCGCCCACCCGGGGGCGAGCGCGCCGTCGCGGGGCCACACCCGGTGGGGCCACGAGCCGTCGGGCCGTTGGGTGGCAACGTACATTTCGGCGGACCGCGCGTGCCAGTCGCCGAGGTCGAGGTCGACCGCGTCGGCGGCCCCGAGCAGGAAGCCGGATATCTCCGCGTCGTCGCGGAACCACGTGTAGCCGTAGCCGCCGGAGTGCTCGTAGTACGGGTCGAAGTCGGGGCCCGCGATCCGGAGCCCGGACGGCGCGGAGAGCAGCGAGAGGACCCGGAGGTCCGCGACGACCGACTCGCGGGCGGGAGCCGACTCGGGGACGGCTGGGAGCGCGTCCGCGGCCGCGTCCGCGAGCGCGTCGACGTCGTCGTGGTCGGCGAACAGCGCGTCGAGGCGCTCGCGGGCTGCCTCGCGGTCGGTCTCCGCGCCGTCGGTCAGGAGCGTGGCGACCGTCGCGACCCCGTCGTCGAACGGCACGTCGGCGATCACCTCGCCGGAGAGGCGCTCCTCCTCGTACCGGTCGCCGTCGCGGCCGCGCGGGAGCTCGGTGGGGTCGTCGGCGAGCAGCTCGGGGAACGTGGTCGGGAGCTGGCCGCGGAGGTCGGCGAAGCCGGTTGCGCTCGCGAGGAAGTCGTGCTCGTCGGCGTGGTACACCTCGACGGCGTCGTCGTAGCGGAGCTGCCCCACGCGGTCGTCGCGGCCGTCCGGCGCGAAGCGGGCGTAGACGACGAGCGACGCGTCCGCGGGGTCGACGGCGGCCCCGTCGTCGCCCCCGTCTTCCGCGCCGTCGTCCCCGCTGCTCGCGCCGTCGAACTCGACCGCGGCCCGCGTGAGGTGCGCGTCGCCGAGCGTCACGTCGTGGCGGGTGACCGTCGCGCGCGGCGTCTCGTGGACCGTCTCGACCAGCGCGGTGTCGCCGACGTACCGCTGCGTCGTGTCGGCCTCGTCGAGCCACGTGACCTCGTCGCCGACGGCGAGCCCGATCCGGGACCGAACGAGCCCGGTCCGACCGGTCAGCGGGTAGCCGAAGTCGCGGAGTTCGCCGTCGTCGCCGACGTGGACGAGTCGACCGTCCCCGCCCGAAAACCGGCCGGAGACGGTGCGCCGCTCGCCGGGGAAGCGCGTCCCGTCGCCGGCGTGGCGCTTGTAGTCGTCGAGCGCGTCGCGAAGCTGCATTACGCGAACACACGCCGCCGCTGCGTATGAAGCTTTGGTGTAATTATTGTTCATGCGTTTGCCGAACGGAAACCCTCAAATCGCGCCGCGCCGACAGGCGGGTCGTGTACGAACCCGGCCCCCCGCGAACGACGAGCGTCGGCGAGTCCGTCGAGCTGGCGGCGCGGTCCCCGGACGCCGACGGCACGTACCGCTGGCGCGTCCGCGACGCGCCCGCCGACAGCGCGCTCTCCGCTGGAGACGGCCCGGACCCGGACGCGACCGGCCCGCCGAGCACGGCGACGGCAGCGGGTTCGGCGCCCTCGACCGCGGTGTTCCGCGCGGGCGAGACGAGCCGCGACGGCGACCCGGTCGTCCACCTCGCGCCCGACGCTCCCGGCACGTACGTCCTCGTGCTCGACGCGCCCGACGGGACGCACCGACAGCGCGTCCGGGCCTTCCCGGACGAGCGACGGGAGACGGAGAGCCGCGTCCCGGCCGCCGACATCCCGACGGACGGCGACGACGAGGTCGACCGCGTCTCCCTGCTGTGGCCCCACAACGAGAACCGACTCGGGCTCGACCGGGCCGAGCGCGACGGCGACGAGTGGGTCGCGACGGTGCGGGTCCCGCCCGGACGCCACGGCTTCGGCTTCGTCCCCCACGGCGACCGCTCGGCGGCGTACCACGGCGACTGCGAGGTCCCTGGCCCCGGGCGACCGCGGATATCGCTCGACGCGGCCGTCGTCGAGGGCGACGGCCCCGAGGAAAGTGACCGGCTCCGCCTGACGGCCGAGATCGAGCCCGCGCCCGCCGTCGACGACGTGGAGCGCGCCGGCGATCCGGACGCCCTCGACGTGACGTTCCTCGTCGACGACCGCGACGCCGACCCGGAGACGGTGGCGGCGATCGAGTCGCGCGCCGACGGCCGGACGCTCTCGGTCCCGCTCGACGAGCTCCCGGACTCGGTCCGGATCCGCGCGGCCCCGCACGGTGAGCGGTACGGGGCTGCGGAGACGGTGCGGGTGGAGACGGACGCGAGCGACGGAGACGCTGCGGAGGCGACGGCCGCGTCGGTCGCGGTCACCGACCCGAACCCGACGCCCGAGTGGGCCGAGTCCCCGACGATCTACGAGGTGTTCGTGCGGTCGTTCGCGGGCGACACGCTGCCGACGACGTTCGCGGAGATCGAGCGCCGAGTCGAGTACCTCGACCACCTCGGCGTCGACGCGCTCTGGATCACGCCCGTCCTCGCCTCGCCGACGGACCACGGCTACCACGTCACCGACTACTACGACACCGCCGCGGACCTCGGCTCGCGCGAGTCGTTCGAGTCGCTCGTCGACGCCTGCCACGACGCCGGCATCCGGGTCGTCTTCGATCTAGTGATCAACCACACCTCCCGCGACCACCCCGCCTTCCAGCTCCACTCGGCCGGCGTCGACGCGTACGCGGACCACTACCGCCGGACCGACGCGGCCGCCGACGTGACCGGGATCGAGTGGGCCGAACTCGACGGGGGCTCGGCGCCCGACTACTACTTCGAGTGGGGCCGCATCCCGAACCTCAACTTCGACAGCCCGGCGGTCCGCGGGTGGCTCCTCGACGTGGTCGACGAGTGGGCCGGCGTCGTCGACGGCTTCCGCGCCGACGTGGCGTGGGGCGTCCCGCACGGCTTCTGGAAGGAGGTGGCAGACCGCGTGCCGGACGACACGCTGCTCCTCGACGAGACGCTGCCCCACGACCCCTTCTACGGCGAGGGGGAGTTCCACCGCCACTACGACACCACGCTGTACGAGACGCTCCGCGCGGTCGGCGCGGGCGAGGAGCCGGCCGACGCGGTCGAGGCCGCCCTCGCGCGCGGCGAGTGGCTCGGCTTCGACGACGGCCGCTCGCAGATGCGGTACGTCGAGAACCACGACGAGGACCGCTACCTCGCGGAGTACGGTCGCGACGCGCTCCGCGCCGCCGCCGCGGTGACGTTCACCCTGCCGGGGGCGCCGATGATCTACGCCGGGCAGGAGCGCGGCAACGAGACGTACCGCGGGCCGATCCGGTGGCACGACGGTGACAACGATCTCACCGACTTCCACCGGCGGCTGGTCGCGCTGCGCGGGGCCGAACCGCTCCTCCGCGACGGCGACGTGACGTTCGAGGGTCGCGCGGCCGACGTGCGCGTCGTCGAAGGGGACGCGGAGCGGGTGACCGCGTACGAGCGGACGCCGGCGGGGGGAGACGGGAGCGAGGCCGATCCCCTGCTCGTCGTCGTCAACTTCGCGACGGAGCCGGCGACCGTCGCCGTCCCCGACGGGGTCGAGACGGACCTGCTCGGCGACGGAAGCGCGGTGGACCGCGACGGCGGCGGCGACGGCGATGCCGGGGTCCGGGTCGCGGTCGACGCCGCCGCCGTGCTCCGGTGACCGGTCGACGCCGCCGCCGTGCTCCGGTGACCGGTCGCCGTCGCCGTCGCCGCCGTCGCGGAGCGGCGAAGCCGCCCGGTACCGACTCCTATAAGTGTCGCTCGCCAGAGGCGTGCGTATGGACGACCGGACGCTGACCGACCTCCTCCGTCGCTTCGGACTCTCTGATAAGGAGGTCGACACCTATCTCAGTCTGCTCGAACACGGCGAGGCGAAGGCGAGCACCGTCGCCGACGCGGCGGGCGTCTCGAAGCGGTACGTCTACAGCGTGAGCGAGTCGCTGGCGGAGCGCGGCTTCGTCGAGGTGAACGACCACGTCGTGCCGACGACGATCCGGGCGAACCCGCCGGACGAGGTGATAGACCGGCTCCGGTCGGACGTGGACGCGATGCGACCCGGGCTCGCGGAGCGGTACTCCCGCGTGGAGCGCCAGGCCGAGCAGTTCGAGGTGATCAAATCGCGGGTCACGGTAATCAAGCGGATCCGGTCGCTGCTCGCGGACGCCGAAAGCGAGGTGACGCTCTCGATCACCGCGAAGCAGCTCCCCGAGGTGCGCGAGGCGCTCGCCAACGCGGTCGACCGCGGCGTCCTCGTCCTGCTCGTCGTCTCCGACGCCGACGCGAGCCTCGACGCGGACGACCCCGCGCTGTCGGGCGTCGCGAACGTCGTCCGGACGTGGAGCGAGGCGATGCCGACGCTGCTCACGGTCGACTCCGCGGCCGGTGTCGTCTCCCCGCCCGAGCTCCTCCGGCAGTCGACCACCGACCGACAGGCCATCGCCTTCGCCCAGGAGCAGCTCGCGCCCGTGATCGTCGGCTCCTTCCTCGGGAACTACTGGCCCGCCGCGACCGAGATGGCCGTCGCCGAGCCGGCGCCGCTCCCGGTCGAGTACACCGACTTCAGACACACCGTCCTCCAGGCGACCCTGCGGCTCCGCGCCGGCGACCCGCCGCGGGTGACCGTCGGGGGGCGGTGGACCGACGACGACGAGGCGGCCGAGATCGTCGGCCGCGTCGTCGAGACGAAACAGGGGATGGTGGAGCCGAGGAACAACGAGTTCCCGGTCGAGCACTCGCTCGTCGTCGAGACCGACGACGGCGAGGTCACCGTCGGGGGACAGGGCGCGTTCGTCGAGGACGTCGAGGCGGACCTCGTCCGGATCGAGTCGGACGAGGAGTAGGGCGGCGACGCGGGGTTCCGGAGGGCCGGGACGCGGACGCCGAGACGCGGAGATCCGGAACACGCGGCGGAGCGACGCGTCCTCCCGGCGGCGGTCAGCTCTCCGAGGGAACCGACGAGCTCGACGGGCCGCCGTCGAGGGAGGGAGCGTCCGGATCGACCCTGAACCAGCAGTCTGAACCGGTCGCGTCGCCGCCGCCCCCGAGCAGCGCCACGCCGGCGAGCCGACCGCGCGGGTCGCGGCGGCACACCTCCAGCGCCACCGGCAGCGTCGGGACGCGGCCGTCCGTCGGAGACAGCGCGTACCCGGAGACGCGGACGGTCGCGCCGCGATCGGCCTCGGCGGCCCGGTCGGGGTCGTCGGCGCGTTCGGAGCCGCCGACGCGCTCGTAGTCGTCGACGAGGCCGACCGCCGCGAGCCGGTCGAACGCGGCCGCGACCGGGTCCGCGGCCGGCGTCGGCCCGGGGTCCGAGAGGCGCTCGGCGGCCGCGGACAGCACCGTCGCCTGCGCCTCCGGATCGAGGTGGCGGTCGAGCGCTATCGCCGTCGCTTCGAGCAGGCAGAGACAGAGGTCGTCGGGGTCGGAGAGCCGTTCCGCGAACGCGAAGTACGCGTCCATCACCGCCGACTCGACGCGGTCGTGGCCCGCCGCGGAAAGCGCTTCGAACGCCGCCGCCGCCGCGGCGTGACAGAACTCGACGCGGTCGCGGCGCGGGCCCCGTCCGGGCGGTCCGGATCGGGTCGGTGCGTCGGGGTGCGGATCCGCGTCGCCATCGAGGGCGCTCCCGTCGCTGCCCTCGGCGTCGCGGTCGCCCTCGGCGGGACGGTCGTCGACGGCCTCCACCACGCGGTCGGTCAGCTCGTCGGCCGCGCCGACGTCGAGGTCGGGGACAAATCGGTCGAGGCCCGGGTCCCCGGTCGCCGTCCCGGTCGTCGGCTCCGCGAACTCCTGTCTGACGATCACGTCGTAGCAGGGGAGTTCGGGGTCGTACCGACGGAGCGTGTCGCGGTACTGCTCCGTCGCCCGGGCCGCCGCGCGGGCTGTCTCGCGGCCCTCGAAGCGCAGCCCCGCGGCCGGGACCGGCCGGTCGCCGTACCGCGCGCAGACGAGCGAGAACTCGCCGTCCTCGCCCGCGAGCGATTCGATGTGGTCCGCGATGTCGAGTAGCGTGGTTCCGATCACGGTTGGGTGGGTGGTCGCGTGCGGTCAGTCCTCCAGGCTCGGGTGCGTCTCCTGCGGGTCGGGGTGTGGCTCGGCGAACCGGTCGCGGGTCGCGTCGAGCGCGGCCGACTCCCGCGCCTCGCGCTCGGCGGCGGCGATCTCCTCGCAGCCCGGCGGCACGTCGCGGTCGCGGTCGGTGAAGTACCCCTCGGGCGCGACCCAGTCGTGGTAGAACGGCTCGTCGGACTCCTCCAACAGCGTCACGGCGACCTCCGCGCCGTGGCCCGCGCACACCGCCGCCTGATGGGGTTTGCGGGCGAGCCGTCCCGCGGCGTACAGCCCGTCGACGCCGGTCCGCCCGCGCTCGTCGGCGTCGACGTACGCCTTCCCGCGGTCGACGATATCGACGCCGTCGAGCTCCGTCAGATACCCCACCTCGTTCTTCGTCGCCGCGACGACCCGTCGGGCACCGATCCGGTCGCCCTCGTCGGTGGTCACGGCGAAGCGGGCGCCGTTCGCCGCGTTTCCGGCGTCGGCCGCGTCGGGGTCCCCGTCGGCGAGCGAGACCCGCGTGACCCGGGCGTCGAGCCGGTCCGCGCCGGCGGTCTCCGCCTGCTCGCCGAGCAGGTCCAGCAGGCGGCGCGGGTCGACGCCGAGCGGGAAGCCGGGGAAGTTCTCTAGGCGCGCGTTCCGGCGGAGGATCGACCCGCCCGGGTCGACGACGAGCGTGTCGAGCCCCTGCCGAGCGGTGTACACGGCCGCAGAGAGCCCGGCGACGCCGCCGCCGACGACGACCGCGTCGCGCTCGCGCGGGCGCTCGTCGGTCGGGCCGTCCGGGCCCTCGGCCGCTCCGGTCGCGCCCGCCGTCATCGCCCGCTCACCCGTCCACGTCCGAAGGCGTCGCCGGTCCGATTGCGGTTCGAGTCCATACCCGTTGACGCCGCCGCGACGAGATACGGCCTTCGGTCGCGGGTCGCGTCGCCGACGCGACCCGAGCGGGCCGAGGCGTCGATCGGGCGCGCCGGAGCGGCCGACGATCCCGCGGTCATCGGCGAACTCGGACCGGCCGCTCCGCGGCGATGAAGGGCTCGTCGCGGTCGGTCGCCGCGAACGCGATCCCGCCGCACTCGCCGCGCTCGACGCGCCACGTCGGCAGCGCGGGCACGTCGTAGTCGGTCGGGTCGCCGTACGTCGCCGCGACGGTCCACTCGCGGGCGCGCATCTACAGCTCTCCGTTGATCGCGTCGGCCACCCGTTGCCGGTCGAACAGCCGCTCGCCTTCGGGGATCTCCGGGTACGGGCCCTCCTCGTAGCGGGGCCACGCGCCGAACGCGTCGGGGTACAGCTGCTTCGCGGTCATCTCCAGCTGGAAGAGGTTCAGGATCGGTCCCTGATACCGCGCGCCCTGCGGGTGGATCCGGTCGTTCTTCACCGCGGTGACCTCCGAGCCGACGGGGTCCTCCTCGAAGGCGGCCCGCCGCCCGGCCATGTCGGTTCCGGGCTCGAAGCCGCCGAGGTAGAGGATCACGTCGGGGTCGGCTTCTAGTATCGTCTCGAAGTCGACGACCGTGCCGGACTCGACGCTCCCTCCGAAGGCGTCGCGCGGCCCGAGCGGGCGCGTGTGCGACGTGAGGAAGCCGGGGTTGCTCAGCGTGTACGCGTAGATCTGCTCGATGTCGGCGGCCGCGACCATGATCGCGGTCGGGCGCTCCGACTCCGGCGGGAGCCCATCGTCGATCGTCGCGAGGAGCTCCTCGCGGACGGCCGCGAGCGCCTCGTAGCGCTCGCGCTCGCGGAACGCCTCCGCGACGATTTCGAACTGCTCCCAGAGGCCGTAGTACTGGTACCCGTCGGCCCACTCGCCCGTCGGCTCCTGGTGGCGGTCGGAGAGGGAGTTGCCGAACCACGGCGAGACGCGCTCGGCGATCTCGTCGACGTCCTCGCGGCTCCACGCGTCCTGCCGGGTGATCCACGCCGGGTCGGCGAGGTGGACGTCGCTGTCGAGTTCGTACAGCTTCTCCTTGTCGGGCTGCCACGAGGAGTAGAGCCCCGACCAGTCGAGCGAGACGCCGGGGAGCCGCTCGACGAACTGGTTCCAGAGCCCGTCGTAGTAGTCCGGCGCGTGCATCGCGGTGAGCCCGTCGCTCCGTCCGAGGGCGAACGCCATGCCCGCGTGGTGAGTGAGCCGCGTGAACACCGTCTCGGGCGGCGACTCGAACGTCACCTCGCCGGTCGGCGAGATCGACGCGGCGTAACTCTCGTCGCCGCCGTCGGACCCCGACGGATCGGACTCCGCGCCGCCGCCGGCACAGCCGGCGAGTAGTCCGCCGAGGGCGACCGTCCCGCCGTACTTCGCGAACGCTCTCCGGGTGTGTCCGTCGACTGCCTCGTCGCTTCTGCGCATATTTTTAGGCCAGCCTAAACCAATTTAACGGTTCCGATCTTTAGGACGACCTAAAAACGTGTCGCTCCCCCGCACCGGTTCCGGTCACTCTTCGTGGCGCGCGCGGATCGGCGTGACTCGCGGCCCGCGGTCGGTGCCGACCACGTCGGCGTCGACGCGGAACACCTCGGAGAGCAGGTCCTCCGTGACGACCTCCTCCGGCGGGCCGCGCGCCCGGACTTCCCCGCCCTTGAGCGCGACCACGCGGTCGGCGAGCCGCGCGGCCTGCTCGATGTCGTGGAGGACGACGACCACGGTGACATCGCTCTCGTCGCGGAGCGTCTCGATTACCTCCATCACCTCCATCTGGTGGTGAAGGTCGAGGAACGTCGTCGGCTCGTCCAAGAGGAGCACGTCGGTGTCCTGCGCCAACGCCATCGCGATCCACGCCAACTGCCGCTGCCCGCCGCTCAGGCTCCCAACCTCGCGGTCGCGCAGGTGGCCGCAGCCCGTCAGGTCGATTGCGCGCTCGACCGCGCGAGCGTCCTCCTCGGTCGTCCGCTCGAAGAACCCCCGGTGCGGGTAGCGACCGTGGTACACGAGGTCCTCGACGGTGATGCTCTCGGGCGACGTGCGCTCCTGCGAGAGCAGCCCGAGCCGCTTCGCGAGCGGCTTCGCGTCCATCGACTGGACGTCGCGCCCGTCGAGCAGGACCGAGCCGTCGTCGGGCGCTATCTGGTCCGCCAACCCCTTCAGGAGGGTGCTCTTCCCGGAGCCGTTCGGCCCGACGAGCGCCGTCACCGCGCCCGGCTCGGCCGCGATCGACTCGCCGTCGATCACCGGCTCCGGGGCGGTCGGGTAGCCCACCACGAGGTCCTCGGCGTTGAGGTCGCTCGCGTCGGTCGCGTCGCCGGCTCCTGTCTGTCCGGTCCCGTCGCGCGGGCCGTTCACGCCGCGCGTTTCGGTCTTGCCGCTCGATCCCTCCGGTTCGGTCGCGTTCGCACGGAATATGGACACTCAGAGCTCACCCACGTTCTGCCGCCGCCGCATCAGATACAGGAAGTACGGGCCGCCGACCAGCCCGGTGACGATCCCCACCGGGATCTGTGCGTCCGCGCCGGTTAGGACGCTCACCCCGAGGCGCGCGCCGACGTCGGCGCCGACCATCAGCGCCGGGCCGACGAACAGGCAGCCGACGATCACCCGCTTGTAATCGCTGCCGACGAGGTTCCGGACCACGTGCGGGACGATGAGGCCGACGAAGCTCACGATCCCCGCTACCGCGATGCTGGCGGCGGCCGCCAGCACGGCGACGCCGGAGAGCGCGAACCGGACCCGCTCGATCGACATCCCCAGCGACTTCGCCGTCTGCTCGCCGAGGAGGAGGAGGTTCAGCTGCCGCGAGCCGACGAGCGACAGCACGACCGCCACGAGCGTCCACGGGAGCGCGGTCCGGACCTGCCCCCAGTCGGTCCCCGTCAGCGACCCCGTCGTCCACTGGATCGCCGACTGGACGACGCCGATGTCGTCGGCGAAAAAGAACAGCCCCGTCTGGAGGCTGTTGAAGACGGTCCCGACGATGACGCCCGCGAGCACGAGCCGGACCGGGCTCGTCCCGTTCTTCCACGCGATAGCGTAGACGATCAGGAACGCGACCGATCCGCCGAGCGCCGCGATCAGCGGGAGGAACGCCGAGAGCCCGCCGAACACGACGAGCGTGAGCAGGATGGTCAGCCCGGCGCCCGAGGAGACGCCGAGGATGAACGGGCTCGCGAGTTCGTTGCGCGTCACCGCCTGGAAGATGGCGCCGGAGACGGCGAGGTTCATCCCGACGACGACGGCGACGAGCACTCGCGGCAGGCGGATGCTCCAGACGACGAGCGTCTCGCGCGCGAGCTCCGGCAGCTCGCCCCGGAACCCCGTGACCGCCCGCATCGGCTCCTCGCCGAGGAGGAAGTTGAGGAACCACCGCGGGTCGAGCAGGACGGCCGGGTCGAGGACAGCCCGCCACGCCTGCTCGACCGTCATCGAGTATGCCCCGAAGCTCACCTGAACGAGCCCCGCGAGGACGACTATGAAGAGGCTCACCGCGGCCACGGTCGCGAGCCGCGGCTCGAAG
>NZ_NEDJ01000038.1 GCF_002114285.1 Halorubrum ezzemoulense DSM 17463 | reverse complement strand
GTACGACCCCCACGTCTGGACGGACCCGGTCCTCGCGGCCGAGATGGTCGACACGATCGCGACCGGGCTGGGCGAGGCGGACCCGGCCAACGCCGAGGCGTACGCCGCCAACGCCGAGGCGTACGCCGCGGATCTGGACGCGCTCGACGACGCCTTCCGGTCGATCGCCGAGGACGCCGCGCGCGACGTGGCGGTGTTGGCGGGCCACAACTCTTTCCAGTACCTGGAGGCGCGCTACGGGTTCCGGCTCCGCTCGCCGGTGGGCGTCTCACCGCAGAACGAGCCGACCCAGTCGGAGATCGCCGACACGATCGACCTCGTCGACGCGGAGGGGATCGACGTGGTGCTGTACGACCGGTTCCAGTCGCCGCGGCTCGCCGAGTCGATCGTCGAGAACAGCGGCGCGGCGGAGGCGGTTCCCGTCACGCCGGCCGGGGGGACGACGCGGGAGTGGAACGACGCCGGGTACGGCTACCTCGAACAGATGACCGAGATCAACGTCCCGGCCTTCGAGCGGGCGTTCGGGGCGCAGTGACCGGCACGGTCGCCGGCGCGCCGAGCGACGCCCCGACCCGGCGGCGCGGCGACGGAGTAAAAGAGCTAAACGTGCGGCCGGTCCAGATGGGGCACACGAAGTGACCGCGATCGTCGACCTCGACGGCGTGACGTTCTCCTACGGCGACACCGTCGCCGTGAGAGACGTCTCTCTCACCGTCGAGGAGGGCGACTTCCTCGGGCTCGTCGGACCGAACGGCTCCGGGAAGACGACGCTGCTCCACCTCATGCTCGGCCTCCACGAGCCCGACGAGGGGTCCGTCGAGCTGTTCGGCCGGCCGGTCGACGAGTTCGACGACGGCGGCCGGATCGGCTACGTCTCCCAGAAGGCGACGAGCCGCGGCGGCGCGATGCCCGTCACCGTCCGTGAGTGCGTCACGATGGGGCGGTTCGCGCACGCCGGGCGAGGGCGGCTCTCCGCGGCCGACCGCGCAGCCGTCGCGGACGCCATCGAGACGGTCGGGGTCGGGGACCTGGCCGACCGGCTCGTCTCGGAGCTGTCCGGCGGGCAGAAGCAGCGAGCGTACATCGCTCGCGCCCTCGCGAGCGACGCGGACCTGCTCGCGCTCGACGAGCCGACGGTCGGCGTCGACGCCGAGTCGCGCGACGCGTTCTACGCCCTCCTCGACGAGCTCAACGAAGACGGGATTACGATCATCCTCATCGAACACGACATCGGCGTCGTCACCGACCGCGCGGACCGCATCGCCTGTATCAACACCGAGCTGTACCACCACGGGGACACGGAGTCGTTCGTCGATAGCGACGCCCTCGCGGAGGCGTACGGCGCGACCGGACAGGTCGTCCACCACCACCACTGATGACCGGGGAGACACCGGCCGACCGGGAGCGGGAGCGTCCGCGTCCGGACCGGACCGGCCGCGAACGAGGACTCCGCCGGACCGCGGAGCTCGCCGGGATCGGGCTCACGGGCGTCGTCGCGGCGGTCATGCTCTCGTTCCTCCTCCTCTACTGGACGCAGGACCTGCCGGTGGCGAGCGAGCTGTACGCCGCGTTCCGCTCGATGGGGCGCGCGATGGACGCCGCGTTCGGGACGAACGTCTTCCGACACCCGATCATGTGGCAGTCGATGGCGGTTGGCGTGCTCGTCGGGGTGGTCGCCCCGCTCGTCGGCTCCTTCCTCGTCCACCGCGAGATGGCGCTGATCGGCGAGACGCTCGCGCACACCGCGTTCGCCGGGGTCGCCGTCGGGATCCTCGTCACCTCCTCGACGGGGTGGAACGGCTCGCTGCTGCTCGTCGCGCTCGCGGTCGGCATCCTCGGGGCGCTCGGGGTCCAGTGGCTCACCGAGCGCACCGACGCGTACGGCGACGTACCCATCGCGATCATGCTCAGCGGGAGCTTCGCGGTCGGGACCCTGATCATCAGCTACGGCGACGGGCTCACCGGCGTGAACATCCAGGGGTACCTGTTCGGGAACCTCGCGGTCGTCACGCCGGAGGGCGCGCGCCTCATGGGAGCGCTCTCGCTGATCGTCGTCGCAGGCGTTGCGCTGACGTACAAGCAGCTCCTCTTCATCACCTTCGACGAGCAGGCCGCGCGGGTCGCCCAGCTGAACGTCACCGGCTACAACACCCTGCGCGTCGTGCTGACCGCGGTCGTCGTCGTCGGCGCGATGCAGGTGCTCGGCGTCATCCTCGTGGCGGCGATGCTCGTCGTCCCCGTCGCGGCCGCCTCGCAGGTGGCCCGGAGCTTCCGCGAGACGATGTACCTCGCCGTCATCTTCGGCCAGCTGTCGGTGATCGGCGGCTTCGCCGTTTCGATCGGACTCGGCCTCCCCTCCGGGGGGTCGATCGTCGTCACGGCCATCGCGGTGTACCTCGGCAGCATCGTCGGCTCCGGCTCCTCGGTGAAGGCGATCTCGTCGCACGGTTGACGGGTCGGACCGGCGGGCTCGGAGGCCGCAGGCGGCGGTCGTGCGCGGCTCGCGTCCGGTTTCCACAGACCCTTATGTCGCGGCCGCGACCGACGGATATGGGAGAGACAGAAACCTACACGGTCACCGGTCCCGACGGTGACGAGGAGTCGTTCGAACTGCCCGCCGGCCTCGTCGACGTGCTCAGCGAGCAGGGCGAGGCCGCGACCGCCGTGGTCTCAGACGTCGTCGTCCAGGCGATGGCCCAGCAGGCGCACGTCATCGTCCACCACAGCGAGGGCGACGTGCCCGAGGACATCGCGGAGATGAACGAGACGGCCGCGGAGCTGTTCGAGGAGCGGTTCGGGCAGTCGCTCGAAGACGCGCTCGGCCACTCGCACTGAGCGGGTCCGACGCGCCCCGGCACCCGAACGAGTTCGTCCGACCGGCCGCTTAAGCCGGTCGAGTCCCTACGTTTTCGCATGTCTACTGACCCGGACGGCGCGGACGCGCCGGTGCTGATCTTCGACGGCGACTGCCCGTACTGCTCGGTCGCCGCCGTCGCGCTCCGCCGGCTCGAGGGCGTCGTCGCGGTCCCGTGGGAGGCCGACCCGGTCGGCCCGTTCCTCGACGCGCAGTTCGGCTCGCGCCCGTTCGCGATGGTGCTCGTCGACCCGGTCGAGCGGCGGGTGTACGCGGGGCGGTCGGCCGCCGAGGAGCTGGCCGACCGCGCGGGAACGCCGGGCATCGTCGGCGGGCTCGTGCGCGACAACTACGACCGCATCGCCGACGTCGTCGGGACGCTGTCCGGCCGGGGCCGCGACCCCGCGGACGTCCACGACACCTACCGACTGGACGACGACGCGGGCGAGATGGTCGGGTCGCTCCGGGCGGCCGCCGACGAGGCGCCGACCGCGCTGTCGTGAGCGCGACCGGGACCGGGTCGCGGCCGGCGGGGGACGGATGACCGACGCCGACGGCGGCAGCTACACCCTCATCGTCGCCCTCGCGGCCGACGCCACGCTGTCGGCGGGCGCGCTCGGCGAACACCGTCTCCCGGCCGGCGCGTACGCGTACACGGGTAGCGCGCTCGGCGCCGGCGGGTTCTCGCGGGTCGACAGGCACCGGCGGACGGCGCGGGGCGACCACGACGTCCGCCACTGGCACGTCGACTACCTGCTCGGTCACCCGGCCGCGCGGATCGACCGCGTCGTGCGGAGCCTCGGCGTCGACGTCGAGTGTCCGGTCGCGGAGCGCCTACCCGCCGGCCCGGTAGACGGGTTCGGCGCCTCCGACTGCGACTGTCCGAGTCACCTCGCGGCAGGCGACGCGTCCGAGGCGGCCGAGGTGAGCGGACCCGACCGCGACGCGCTCGACGGCCTCGCGGAGCGCGCGCTGGCGGCGCACGAGGCCGCGGTCGCGGCCGCCGCCGACCCGGACGCGACCGTCGAGGTCGTCGCGGGCTCGGGAGAGTAACGGGCCGTGCGGTCGGCGGTCGTGCCGGTTCACGGGGCTGGAGGTCGTGTCGGTCTGCGCGGTCAGAGGTCGTACCGGTTCACGACCTGTCGCAGCTGCTCCTCGCGCCCGTTCATAGCGTCCTCGCGGAGCGCTTCCTCGTCGGCGGTCGGACAGTCGAGGTCGGGGACCGGCGTGGGGCGCCCGTCGTCGTCGAGCGCGACGAAGGTGAAGTAGGAGGTGGTGGTCCGGCGCGTCTCGTCCGTGCGGGGATTCTCCGCGCGCACGTCGACCTTCACGTCGACGCTCGTCCGGCCGGTGTTGAACACGTATCCCTCGACGATCGCGACCTCGCCCATCTCGATCGGCGAGATGAAGTCGACGTGGTCCATCGACGCGGTGACCACCTGTCGGTTCGAGAACCGCATGCCGGCGATGGCGCCGCAGATGTCCATCCAGTGGAGCACGGCGCCCCCGAGCGCCCGGCCGAGGTTGTTCGTGTCGTTCGGGAGGAGCATCTCCGTCATCTCCGTGTGCGAGGAGGCGAGCGTCGCGGTCTCGTCCATGCCCGTGGTGGGAGATGCGGCAACTTGAACGACGGGCTTCGGCGCGGGCCCGCCGCCCGCCGAGTCCGGGGCCCCGGGCTCAGCGCTCCTCCGATGGGTCGCCGTCGCCGCTAAACTGGACCGAGTCGGGCGGTCGCCCCGCTTCGTCTATCACCTCGTCGGTGACGACGATCGGACAGTCGAGGCGCACGGCGAGCGCGAGCGCGTCGGAGGGACGGGCGTCGAAGACGAACCGCTCCGGCTCGCCCTCCTCGTAGCGCTCGGCGTCGACCTTCGCGTAGAAGGTGCCGTCGCGGAGGTCGTCGACGCGGACGCGGTCGATGGCGCCGCCGAACTCCGTGAGGATGTCAACGAGCAGGTCGTGCGTGAGCGGTCGGTCGAACGGTTCGCCCTCCAGCGCCATACCGATCGATCGGGCTTGGTCGCCGCTGACGAATATCGGGACGTACTCGTCGCGCGCGGAGAGGATCACCGCCGGGACGTCGCCGCTCGGCGCAGACCCCGCACCGACCCCGACGACCTCGGCTTCGTGTTCCATATCGGAACGTGGTGACGGCCGCTTGAATAGCTGTCCCACGCGCGTCCCGTTCGGTCCGCGACCCCCGCCGCCCTAGCTCGACGCTCGGTACCAGTACGCCCACGCCAGCGTGAAGACGAGCGCGGCGGCGACGAAGAAGACGACCCCCGGCTCGACGAGCGAGACCGCGTACTCCGCGAGCGGGCGGCCGACGAGGTCGACCGCACTGTCGGCGCCGTCGGCGGCGGTGTTCTGGTCGGGGACGCTCTCTATCGAGGGGCCGTCGGTGCTGGCCGTCCCAACGTCGTCACCGCCCGAGGCGCTCGTCCGCGGGTCCGCGAGCGAGCCGACCGCGAGGAGCCGCTGGGCGGCGACCGCGGCGAGTCCGATGATCCCGTACCCGCCGAGCAGACGCATGAGCGCGGTCTTGATCCCCGTCGACTCCTCGGAGCCGCCAGCGAACAGCACGAGCGGCTCGTCCGCTGCGGCGTACACGTCCATCTCGCGGCCCTTCTCGGAGTAGGCGGTGTCGACCACCTCCACGAGGTCGGCCTCGTCGAGCCGGGAGAGGTGGTACTGGACGTTCTGGAGCGAGGTGTCGACCTCGTCGGCGATCTCCGACTTCGTCGCCGGGCGGTCGTGGAGCGTCGAGAGGATCGCGCGCGCCGTCTCGGAGCCGAGGGCCGCGATGAGGTCGTCGGCCTCGTCGTCGTCGACGCCGACGACCCGGGGCTCGCGCTCCTCTGGCGTCGCGTCCGGCAGGGAGGGCAACAGCCGGGACATACGACATCCTGTGGCGCGTGAGGATACAAACTTGTTGGATCGTTGGGGACGGGGTCGACCCCGCCCGAGCGGGAGCCGGGACCGACGCACAAACCCTAAACGCGGTGACCGAGTACGTCGGGTGATGACAGAGACGTCACGGGGGACCGACGACGAGGCACCCCCGTCGACCGACAGACCGCCGCGCACCGACGGCGGCGACCTCGACCGGAATCCGGGCCGCGGACCCGCCGCCGACGGCGAGGGGAGCGTGACGGTCGTCGGGACCGCGCACGTGTCGGAGCGCTCCGTCGACGAGGTCGAGGAGACGATAGAGCGGGAACGCCCCGACGTCGTCGCGGTCGAGCTCGACGAGGGGCGCTACCGCCAGATGAACGGCGAGACGCCCGACGACCTCGACGCCGGCGACCTGCTCAGGGGGAACACGGTGTTCCAGTTTCTGGCGTACTGGATGCTCTCGTACGTCCAGACCCAGCTCGGCGAGCGGTTCGATATCGAGCCGGGCGCCGATATGAAGGCCGCCGTTGACATCGCCGAGTCGCTCGGCATCGACGTCGCCTTGGTCGACCGCGACATCCAGACCACGATCCAACGCTTCTGGGCCCGCATGACGATCACGGAGAAGCTCCGGCTCGTCGGCGGGCTCGCGTTCGGCGTCAGCGACCCGCGCGTCGCCGGCGCGATCGGCGGGCTCCTGGTCGGGATCCTCGCCGGGCCGGCCATCGGCCTCTTCGGCGGCGCCGTCGGGATCACCGACGCGATCCTGACGAGCGTCGCCGCGGGCGTCCTCGTCGCGCTCGGCGTCGGGATCGCCGTCGACCAGGTCGGCTCGCTCGCGCTCTCTCCGGACCAGCGGCTCTACGCCGCGGTCGGCACCGGGCTCTCGACCGGCGTCGCCGCCGGGGTCACCGGGGCCGCGAACGGACCCGTCTCGGCGTACCTCGGCGGGTTCCCCGTTGCGGCGATCGGGGGCTTCGGGATCGGGATCGGCCTCGGTCTCGTCGTCGGCGCCGTCCTCGCGATCGCGGTCAGCGGGTTCGGCGGCGGCGAGGTGGACCCGGAGGCCGGGGGTATCGAGGAGCTGGACGCCGCGGACCTCACCGACACGGACGTGGTGACGATGATGATGGAGGAGTTCCGGCAGTTCTCCCCGGGCGGCGCGGAGGCGCTCATCGACGAGCGCGACGCGTTCATCGCCCACCGGCTCGTCGCGCTCCGCGAGGCCGGGCACGACGTGGTCGCCGTCGTCGGCGCGGGCCACCAGGCGGGGATCGAGCGGTACCTCGCCGAGCCCGCGACCCTCCCGGCGATGGACGACTTGGTCGGCGAGGAATCGGGACGCGGGCTCCCCTGGAAGAAGGCGATCGGCTACGCGATCACCGTCGGCTTCGTCGGCTTCTTCCTCCTGCTGGCGCTCGGCGGCGCCGGCAACGCGTTCCTGCTCCGGCTGTTCGGCGCGTGGTTCCTGATCAACGGCGTCTTCGCCTTCGCCTTCGCGAAGGTCGCCGGCGCACGCTGGCTCTCGGCGGGCGTCGGCGGCGCCGTCGCGTGGATGACCTCGATCAACCCGCTGCTCGCGCCCGGCTGGTTCACCGGCTACGTCGAACTGCGGAGCCTGACCGTGAACGTGGCGGACATCGGCGCGCTCAACGACCTGCTCGGCGACGAGACGCGGTCGGTCGGCGAGTTAGTCTCCGCGATGCTCGACGTGCCGCTTTTCCGGCTCATCGTCGTCGTCGCGATGACGAACGTCGGCAGCATCGTCGCGAGCTTCCTCTTCGCGGCGTACGTCATCCCGGCGATGTTCGGCGCCGAGGTCGGCGGCGTCGACGAGGTCGGGCGGCTGCTCGTCGAGGGCGCGGTCAACGGCGCCGACCTCGTGCGCGGCGCCGTGGGGGGGATCGCATGAGCGGCGGCACGACGTTCTCGGGGCGGCGAATCGCGGGGCTCTACTTCAGCGGCGCGGAGCTCCGCGACCTGCTCGTCGCGTGGCTCGCCTTGGGCGTGGCGTTCACCCTGTTCTTCGTCGGCGGCTCGGCCGGGATCGGTCGCATCCTCGCCGCGGGCGTGATCCCGCCGCTGTTCGTCGGGCTCGCGACCGCTGGGGTCGCCTTCCTCCTCCACGAGGTCGCGCATAAGGTCGTCGCGGTCCACTACGACCAAGTCGCGGAGTTCCGCGCGGACAACAGCATGTTGTTCCTTGCCGTGATGAGCTCGCTCCTCGGGTTCATCTTCGCCGCGCCCGGCGCCGTCCCCCACCGCGGGCGGCTGACGCCGCGGGAGCACGGGCATATCGCGCTCGCCGGCCCGGCCGTGAACCTCGGGCTGATGGCCGTGTTCTTCCCGCTGTTCGCGCTCGGCGGGCTCCTCGGCAGCGAACTCGTGACGATCCTCGGCGCGCGCGGCATCGCGATCAACGCGTTTCTCGCGGCGTTCAACCTCGTCCCGTACGGCCCGCTCGACGGGAAGACGGTGCTGTCGTGGAGCAAGCCGGTCTGGGCGGCCGTCTTCGTCCCCTCGGTCCTGCTCGCCGTCGGGCTCGTCTTCGTCGTCGGGCTCGGCTTCGGCGGCCCGTTCTGAGCCGCGGTCGGGCGACCGCCGCGCGTCCGGCGGCTTCGCCCGGAACGGTGCGTTTTTGCTCCGCCGGCGTGCCTCCACACACATGACCGAGGGCGACGGGAGCGGCGGCGGGGGACCGGACGGCGACGACGAACTCACCTACGCGGACGCGGGCGTCGATATCGACGCGAGCGAGGCCGCCACCGCCGCGCTGATCGGCGCGGTCGGCTCGGACTCCGACGCGGACGGCTCGGGGAGCGACTACGCGGGCCTCCTCGATATCGGCGACCGCTACCTCGCGCTCGCGACCGACGGCGTCGGGACGAAGCTCCTCGTCGCGGAGGCGCTCGGCGACTACTCCACGGTCGGCATCGACTGTATCGCGATGAACGTCAACGACCTCGTCGCGGCCGGGGTCCGCCCCGTCGCGTTCGTCGACTACCTCGCCGTCGACGAGCCGGACGAGCGGTTCGCAGAGCAGGTCGGCGAGGGGCTCGCTCGCGGCGCCGAGCTGGCGGACATCGAACTCGTCGGCGGCGAAACGGCCGTGATGCCGGATGTCGTCCGCGGGCTCGACCTGGCCGGTACGTGCGCGGGCCTCGCCGCGAAGGACGGCGTGTTCGACGGTCGCGCGGAGCCGGGCGACGCGCTCGTCGGCTGGCAGTCGTCGGGGATCCACTCGAACGGGCTCACGCTGGCCCGAGAGGCCGTCACGCGCGACCACGCCTACACGGATCCCTGCCCGTTCGGCGACTACGAGACGCTCGGCAACGCGCTGCTCGAACCGACCGCGATATACACCGACCTGCTCGACCCGATGCGCGACCACGGCGTCCGCGGCGCCGCCCACGTGACGGGCGGCGGCTGGACGAACCTCGACCGCCTCGGCGATCACCGCTACGTCGTCGACGACGCGTTCGACCCGCAGCCCGTCTTCGAGTTCGTCCGGTCCGAGGGGAACGTCTCCGACGAGGAGATGTACCGCACGTTCAACATGGGGACGGGGTTCGTCGCCGCGGTCGACGCCGACGCCGCGGACGCGCTGGCCGACGCGACCGACGGTCGCGTGATCGGCCGCGTCGAGGACGGCGCGGCGGACGCCGGAGGCGACGACGGGGCGAGCGTCGCGATCCGCGGGCTGGAGCTGTGAGCGGTCGCGTCCGAGGTACCGGCGATCGTTGCGGCCGCCGCGGAGCGGCGGCGGGGCGTGCCGCCGACTGACCCGTTATGACCGGCCACCGCGTAGGCCGAGTCAATGACGGACGGGGCCGTATCGGAGGAAGAGAGCGGGACCGAAGCCGACGGCTCCGAGGACGACGGGGACGGACGGGCCGAAGAGTCGGCGCACGTCGAGGACGTGCCGGACGGCGCGGGGTGTACGGAGATCTGGGAGCGACTGTCGGAGCGGCGCGAGGAGTGAGCTACTGCGACAACTGCGCCGCAATGTCCGCCTCCGTGATGATTCCGACCGTCTCCCCGCCGTCGGTGACCATCACCGCCTTGTAGTGGTCGAGGAGGTTCCGGACCTCGTCGACGGTCGCCGACGGCGCGACCGTCGGGAACGACTCGCTCATCACCTCGCTGACCGGGTGATCGCCGACGTTCTCGCCGGCGTGGACCACGTCGCCCTGGCTGATCGACCCGACGGGCACGCCGTTCTGGAGAACGGGGAGCTGCGAGTACGCCTCGGCCTCCATCAGATCGACCGCCTCGCCCACGGCGTCGTCGGGCGCGACGCTGATCACGGTCTCGTTCATCAGGTCGGCCGCGCGCACGACCTCGCCCTCCGCCTCTTGGAGGGCGTTGACGATCCGGCGCAGCGTCGAGAGCCGCGGGTCGACGTCGCCGCCCTCGATCCGCGCGATGAGTGGCTGGGAGACGTCCGCGGCGTCGGCGAGTTCGCTCTGGGTCAGCTCCAGCGCGGTCCGGCGCTCGCGGAGATCCTGTGGCGTCGGCAGTTCCATGCCGGCTAATTACTTAGGGTTATTAGAAAAGCTTTCGGCACCGACCGGGCACCGGGATCGGTCCCGGCAGATCCGTCCGACGCCCCGCGTCCGTGCCTATCGCTCCGGCTCTTCGTCCTCGTCCGCGTCGGTCTCGAAGACGTCGATGACTTCGAGGGGAACGTCGCGGAGGGCGCCGCCGACCTCGCTTTTCGCGATCCGTTCCGCGTGCTCCTCGCTGTCGGCGTTGAACACGTCGATCTCTAGGAGCAGCCCTACGAGGGCCGTGTTCGCCGCGAGGAGCGCGGCGTCGAACGGCTCGCCGCAGGCCGGACAGCCGGTGACGCCGGGCTCGACCTCGACGTACTGCTTGTCCGTCTCGTTGAGTCGCTTGCCGGCTTCGCTGACCGCGACGCCGATGGCGTCGTCGGTCTCCTCGACGTCACGGACCAACCAGGCGGCTTCCATCGCGACTTCGTAGTTGCTCATACGCGGTCGGAGGAGCCGCAGGGTTTCTTGTCTTGTGGTTTGGCCGCGGTCGAAAACGAGCCGTCGATCGCGCGGAACCGGCGGCGAGACGCGCCCTACAGGCGGTCGACGATCGCCGCGGTGACCTCGTCGGTCGTCGCCGAGCCGCCGAGGTCGCCGGTGCGCGGGCCGTCGGAGAGGACGCCCTCGACCGCGTCGCGGACCCGCTGCCCCGCCTCGACGTGGCCGAGATACTCGAGCAGCATGGCCGCCGAGAGGACCGCCGCGGTCGGGTTGGCGACCCCCTCGCCCGCGATGTCCGGGGCCGTGCCGTGGACCGGCTCGAACAGCGCGTTGTCGTGGCCGATGTTCGCCGACGGGAGCAGACCGAGGCCGCCGACGAGCCCGGCCGCGAGGTCGGAGAGCACGTCGCCCGCGAGGTTCGGGCAGACGATCACGCCGTACTGGCCCGGGTCGAGCGGGAGCTTCGTCGCGAACGCGTCCATCAGCTCCTCGTCGGCGTCGACGCCGCGCTCGTCTGCGACCGCCGCGACCTCGTCGCGGAACCGGCCGTCCGTCTCGCGCATCACGTTCGCCTTGTGGGCGACGGTGAACCCCTCCTCTGGGTCCCCGGCGGGGCCGCGCCCGTCCTCGACAAAGTCACAGGCGTACTCGGCCAGCCCGCGCGAGGCCGACGACGTGACGACGCGTGTCAGCGTCGAGAGGTCCTCCGAGAGGCGGTCCTCGTGGCCCGCGTAGACGCCCTCGGTGTTCTCGCGGAGGAACACCACGTCCGTCTCCGGCCGGAGCGCGTCGACGCCCGGGAGCGCCTTCGCGGGCCGGACGTTGACGAACGAGTCCACCGCCTCGCGCAGCGGGAGGATCACGTCGGCGGCCGTCTCGCCCGCCGCGCCGAACAGCGTCGCGTCCGCGTCGGCCACCAGGTCGTACGTCTCGTCGGGGAGCGCCTCGCCGGTCGCGTCCCGGGTCGCGTCGCCCGCGTCCCCGCGGACGAACTCGAAGTCGGGGTCGAGCGCGTCCAACACCTCGACGGCGGCCGGCACGACCTCGCGGCCGATGCCGTCGCCCTCGATGACGACGATCTCGTCGGTCATCCGGCTCAGTCGTCCCCCTCGACGTACGGCAGGTCGGCGACAGTCTCGTCGACCTTGCTCCGGTTCGAGTACATCAGCGCGGTCGTGTCCCAGATCCCTTCGACCAAGGCCTCGCGCATCGCGTCGTCGACCTCGACGTCGATGACGGTGTCGCCATAAGTGACCGTCTCCCCTTCCACGTCGACCTCGATGTCGCCGTCGGGGTTCGCCTCGATCCACTCCTGGAGCTCGACCACGGTCTCGTGGTCGGCGGTGACCGCGGGGATGCCGAGCGACTTACAGTTGTCGCGGAAGATCTCGGCGTAGGACTCGCCGACGACGCCGTCGACGCCCCACCGCATCATCGCCTGCGGCGCGTGCTCCCGGGAGGAGCCGCAGCCGAAGTTGGAGTTAACGACCGCGATCGACGCGCCCTCGAAGCGGTTGAGCGGGTGGTCGTTGAACTCCCCGTCCTCGTCGCGCCGGGCGTCATAGAAGAGGTAGTCCGCCATGTTGTCGAACGTGACCTCCTTCATGAACTGCGCCGGCAGGATCTGGTCGGTGTCGACGTCGTCGCCGGGGATCGGGACGCCCGTGCCCGAGACCTCGGTGATGTGTTGGTCGTCGCCCGCGTTGGCGTCGGGGGCCATCAGTCGGCCACCTCCTCGACGCCGCCCGCGCCGCCGGTCGGCCCGTCGTCCAGGTAGTCGCGCGCGTCGACGACCTCGCCCTCGACGGCCGCGGCCGCGACCATCGCGGGGCTCATCAGCACCGTCCGCCCCTCCTTCGAGCCCTGCCGGCCGACGAAGTTGCGGTTCGACGATGACGCACACACCTCGCCGGCGCCGAGCTGGTCGTCGTTCATCGCGAGGCACATCGAGCAGCCGGCGCGCCGCCACTGGAAGCCGGCCTCGATGAACGTCTGGTCGATGCCGCGCTCCTCGCACTGGGCGCGGACCGTCTCCGAGCCGGGTACGGCGAGCGCGCGCACGTCCTCGTCGACGCTGTGGTCCTCTAGGATCCGCGCCGCTTCCTTGAAATCCGAAAGGCGGCCGTTCGTACAGGTGCCGAGGAACGCCACGTCGACGTCGTACCCGAGCATCGACTGCCCGGGCTCGACCTCCATGTGGTCGATCGCCTTCTCGGCGGCCTCCCGGTCGGTCCGCTCCTCGACGTCGTCCGGGTGCGGCACCGCCTCGTCGATCCCGACCACCTGCCCGGGGTTGATCCCCCACGTGACCAGCGGGTCGAGTCCGTCGGCGTCGACCGTGACCACGTCGTCGTACTCGGCGTCGTCGTCGGAGGCGATCGATTCCCAGTACCGCTTCCGCTCCTCGAACGCCTCGCCCTCGGGGACGTACTCGCGGCCCCGCAGGTACTCGTAGGTGGTCTCGTCGGGGTTGATGTACCCCGCGCGGGCGCCGCCCTCGATGGACATGTTACAGACGGCGAGCCGTCCCTCCATGTCGAGCGCCTCGATTGCGGGGCCGCCGTACTCGTACACGTGGCCGACGCCGCCGTCGACGCCGAGGTCCTTGATCACTTTCATGATCACGTCCTTGGCGTAGACGCCCTCGCCGAGCTCGCCCTCGACTTCGATCCGGCGGACCTTCTGCTTGTCCGCGGCGATACAGCCGGTCGCGAGCACGTCGCGGATCTGGCTGGTCCCGATGCCGACGCCGATGGAGCCGAACGCGCCGTGGGTCGCCGTGTGGCTGTCGCCGCACGCGACCGTCATCCCCGGCTGCGAGAGGCCGAGTTCGGGGGCGACGACGTGCGTGATCCCCTGCTTCCCGGAGTCGAATCCGAAGAAGGTGATCCCGCTCTCGCTCGTGTTGCGTTCGAGCGCCGAGAGCATCTCCTCGGCCTGGTCGTCGGCCAGCGGGCGCTCGCGCTTGTCCGCCTCCGTCGGCGCGATGTGGTCGGTGGTCGCGAACGTCCGCTCCGGGTACGCCACGTCGAGGTCGCGCTCGCGCAGCATCCCGAACGCCTGCGGGCTCGTCACCTCGTGGACGAGGTGGAGCCCGACGAACAGCTGGTCCTGCCCGTTCGGCAGCTCCGTCACCTTGTGGCGCTCCCACACCTTGTCGTACAGCGTTCCCTCGCTCATCGGGCGTCACCCCGGACCGCCGCGCAGTCGGAAGACCGACCGCTCACCGCTACGCCCATCAGGCGGTCACCTCGGCGCTCTCCTCCTCGTCGCCCTCGGCCGACTCCTCCCACGCGAACAGGCCGCGCAGCTCCTCGCCGACGGCCTCGATCTCGTGGGTCTTCTCCGCCTCGCGGAGCTGGGTGTAGGAGGGGCGGCCCGCCTGGTTCTCCGCGATCCACTCGCGGGCGAACTGGCCGTTCTGGACCTTCTCCAAGACCTCTTCCATGTTCTCGCGGGCGTGTTCGTCGACGACCACGTCGCCCTGCGTGAGGCCGCCGTACTCGGCGGTGTCGGAGACGGAGTCCCACATCCCGCCGAGCCCGTCCTCGTACATCAGGTCGACGATGAGTTTGAGTTCGTTGAGGCACTCGAAGTACGCCATCTCGGGGGAGTCCCCGGCGTCGACGAGCGTCTCGTACCCCTGTTTCACCAGCGAGGTGACGCCGCCGCAGAGCACCGCCTGCTCGCCGAACAGGTCGGTCTCCGTCTCCTCGCGGAACGACGTCTCGACGACGCCGGCGCGGGTACAGCCGATCGCGGCCGCGTACGCGAGCCCCTCGTCGTGGGCGTCGCCGGTGGCGTCCTGGTACACCGCCAGCAGGCCGGGCGTCCCCTGGTCTTCTCGTAGTTGCGGCGCACGAGGTGGCCCGGCGACTTCGGCGCGACCATCGTCACGTCGACGTCCTCGGGCGGTTGGATCTGGTTGTAGTGGATGTTGAACCCGTGCGCGAACTGGAGCGTGTCGCCCGCGTCCAGGTTCGGTTCGATCGCGTTCTCGTACACGTCCGGCTGAACCGTGTCGGGGACGAGGACGCTCACCACGTCGGCCGCGGCGACGGCGTCCGCGGGGGCCTCCACGCGGAGCCCGTCGCCTTCGGCGGCGGCCCGGGAGGAGCTGCGCTCGCGGAGGCCGACGATCACGTCGACCCCGCTGTCGGCGAGGTTCTGCGCGTGCGCGTGGCCCTGCGAGCCGTAGCCGAGGACGGCCACCGTCTTGTGCGCGATCGCCTCCTCGTCGGCGTCTTCGTCGTAGTATACTGTCGAGTCGAACGTCTGCGTGTCGTCTTCGGTCATGTGTATCGTTGTGAGTTCCTGTGTGGTCGCGTGTCAGTCGTCGTGCGTGGTCGGTTCGGCGGCCGTGCCGGGCTTCTCGCCGGGCGCCGTGGGGGTGTTACCGCGAGCGAGGGCTGTCGGCCCCGTCCGCGCGATCTCGACGATACCGAACCGGTCGAACGCGCCGATCGCGTTGTCGATGCTCGCCTTGTCGCCGGTGAGTTCGACGGTGATCGTCTCGGGGCCGGCGTCGACCGTCCGGCCGTCGTACATCTCGGCGACCGCGTGGACCGCCGCGGGGTCGTCGGCCTCGACCTTCAGCAGGACGAGCTCCGAGGTGACCGCGTCGCCGGCGACCTCGCCGACCGAGATGACCGGCTTCAGCTTCGACATCTGCTTTTCGATCTGGTCGATCCCGGGGTCCGTCTCCTCGACGACCATGGTGATCCGCGAGTGACCGTCGACGGTCGTCGGCCCCACGGTGAGGCTCTCGATGTTGAACTGGCGGCGGGAGACGAGGCCGGAGACGCGCGCCAGCACGCCGGGCTCGTCCTCGACGAGTGCCGAGATGACGGCGCGGTGCGACTCGTGTTCGGCCTCGACGACGGGGTCGATCCGGATCCCCTCGAGGTTCCGGCGCCCCTCCGGGTGGTCGCGCTCGTTCGGACCGGGCTGTTCGCCCGGGAGCGGCCGGGAGTCGGCGCCGGGCGCGACGGGCGACCCGCCGTCGGCCGCCGCGGACGCCTCATCGCGCCCGGTGTGCGGCCCCCCGTCGGACGCCGCGGTGTCGTCGCTCATAGCTGGTCCTCCGCGGCCGCGAACTTCCCGTTCGCACCGCCGCTCGGCACCATCGGCAGGACGTTCTCCGCGGGGTCGACGTGGAAGTCGACCACGGCCGGCCCGTCATAGTCGAGGGCTTCCTCGACCGCGGGCGCGACCTCGTCGTAGTCGTCGACGCGGAGACCGAGCGCGCCGAACGCCTCCGCGAGCTTGTCGAACTCGGGCATCCACGTGTAGTCGGAGGCCATGTGTCGGCCCTCGTAGAACGCGTCCTGCCACTGGCGAACCATCCCGATGTACTCGTTGTTGAGCACGGCGATCGTGATGTCGAGCTCCTCGCGGACCGCGACCGACAGCTCCTGTATCGTCATCAGGAAGGAGCCGTCGCCGTCGAAACACACCACGTCGCGGTCCTCCTCGCCCATCGTGTCGGCCGCGACCCGCGCGCCGACCGCGGCGGGCACGCCGTACCCCATGGTCCCCAGCCCGTGGGAGGAGACCCACGTCCGCGGCTCCGTGTACGTCCAGAACTGCGAGGCCCACATCTGATGCTGGCCGACGCCGGTCGTGACGATCGTGTCATCGTCGGTCGCCTCGTCGAACGCCTCGACGACGAACTGGGGCTTCAGCGGCTCGTCCTCGGGCGTCGCGTACGTGAGCGGGTACGTCTCCCGCCACTCGTCGCACCGGTCGCGCCACGCCTCGGCGTCGGGCGCGTCGCGGACCGCGGCGGTCAGTTGGTCGAGGACGCGCCCGGCGTCGCCGATCAGCGGGTAGTCGGCGTGGACGTTCTTCGAGATCTCCGCGGGGTCGATGTCGACGTGGATCACCTCGGCCTCGGGCGCGAACGTGTCGATCCCGCCCGTGAGCCGGTCGTCGAACCGAGTGCCGACCGCGATCAGGCAGTCGGTGTGGGTGATCGCCAGGTTCGCGTAGCCGGTTCCGTGCATCCCCGCCCACGAGAGGCAGAGGTCGTCGTCCTCGGGGAACGAGCCGATCCCCGGCATCGTCGTCGTCACCGGGATCCCGTAGCTCCGGGCGAACGTCCGCGCCTCGTCGCTCGCGTCCGCCTTGATGACGCCGCCGCCGAACAGACAGACGGGGCGCTCGGCGGCCTCGATGGCGCGCGCTGCCTCCTCGACCGACTCCGCGTCGGCGTTCGGGTCGGGGTCGGTCCCCGCGGGCGGCGTCGCCGGACCTGGCGTCCGGTCGGTCTCGTCCTGCGTGACGTCCTTCGGGAGGTCGACGAGCGTCGGCCCGGGGCGCCCCGCGCGCGACAGCTCGAACGCCTCGCCGACGGTGTCGCCGACGGTGTCGGCCCCGCTCGCGAAGTAGTTGTGCTTCGTGATCGGGCGCGTGACGCCGACCGTGTCGGTCTCCTGGAACGCGTCGTTGCCGACGAACTCCGTGGGCACCTGCCCGGTCAGCGCCAACATCGCGTCGGAGTCCATGTCGGCGTCGGCGATGCCGGTGACGAGGTTCGTCGCGCCGGGGCCGGACGTGGCCATACAGAGCCCGGGTTCGCCCGCGACGACGCCGTACGCGTCGGCGGCGTGCGCGGCGCCCTGCTCGTGGGCCATCGTCACGTGCCGGACGGAGGAGTCGTACAGGGCGTCGTAGACAGGCATGATCGCGCCGCCCTGAACGCCGAAGGCGGTCTTCGCGCCCGCGGCCTCGAGGGCGGCGACGACCGACTCGGCGCCCGTCGAGACGGGCCCCGCCGTCTGGTGTTCGTCCGGTTCGGTCGGCTCCTCGGTCGCGGCCGCCGTCGAGCCGTCGTCCGACTCGTCCGCGTCGGATCGCGGCTGTGCTGCTGTGTCGCTCATTGTCGTGGTTGGTGTGGCATCTGGTGGGTCGTCGTGTGGGTCGCTGCGAACGCGCGACGGGCGGGCCCGCGCCGCGTCCCTCGGGGGCGCGGCTTCGCGCGTCGAGAACGGCTCGGCCGCCGACGTTCGGCGGCGCGTCGCGTCGGTGAGGAAGGGGTAATGTAGGGGCTTATACCCCTACAATGATCGGCGCGACGGCTCCGGACGCGGTAGCGCGTTCCGCGAGCGCGGTGTGCCGTCGCATCTCGCCCGAAGCAACGCGGCCGGGGTATAAATTCCTGTCGGGCGTCCGGAGCGGAACGCCGTCGGGACTGCTCCCGCGACCGCCCTCGCGGTCGCGCGGGGGGCGCTCCGGTCGGGGAGTGGGTCATCAGACCCGGACCTCCTCCTCGCGCGTGACGTTCGCCTCCTCGGCGAACCGCTCGACGTCGCCCGCGGTCACCTGCCGCTTGCCGGCGCCGTACTCCTTGACCCGCTTCGTGATCGTCCGGACCTCGGAGTCGGTCGGGTCGAAGCCGGCCTCCACCAAGTGCTTGCGCACGCTGTGGGTGCCGGTGTGTTTGCCCAGCACGAACTCGCGTTCGGCCCCGACCATCTCCGGGGTCATCACGCCGGTCTCGAACGTGTCGCTGTTCTCGATGACGCCGGCGGCGTGGATGCCCGACTCGTGGGCGAACGCGTTCCGCCCCGTGATCGGCTTGTTCGCGGGCACCGGGATGTCCGAGGCCTCCTCGACGACCCGGGCCAGCTTGGTGATCTGGGTCGTGTCGATACCGGTGTCGACGCCGTACACCGACTCGACGGCCATGACGACCTCCTCGTAGGCCGCGTTGCCGGCGCGCTCGCCGATGCCGTTGACCGACACCTGCGCCTGCTCCGCGCCGTTCTCGAAGCCCGCGACGGCGTTGGCCGCGGCCATCCCGAAGTCGTCGTGGGTGTGGACATCGACGCGGGCGTCGGTGGCCTCGACGACGGCGTTCACCGTCTCGCCGAAGCTGGTCGGCATCCCGACGCCGCAGGTGTCGGGGATGTTGATCCAGTCGGTGCCGGCGTCGGAGACGGCCTCGACGATGTCGATCAGGTAGTCCGGGTCCGTTCGAGTGGCGTCCATCGGCGAGAACATACACTCGACGCCGGCGTCTTTCACCTTCTCGACCGCGTCGACCGCGCGCCCCTTCGCCTCCTCGCGGGTCGCGTGCATCGAGTCCTCCAGCTGGACGTCGCTGGTGGAGACGAACACGTGGACCATCTCGACGCCGGAGTCGATGGCGGCGTCGATGTCGCCGTCGACGACCCGGGCCAGTCCGCAGACGGTGGTGTCCGTCGCGGCGGCGATGTCGCTGACGGCCTCGAACTCCGCGTCCGAGTTGACCGGGAACCCCGCCTCGATGACGTGGGTGTCCATGTCGTCCAGCGTCGCCGCTATGCGGCGTTTCTCGTCGTAGCTGAACGATGTCCGTGGTGACTGTTCTCCGTCTCGCAGGGTCGTGTCGAAGATCCTGACAGGACCGATATCGACGTTAGAAGCTATCGTGCCCTGGAAGAACTCGATCCGCCGGGGTGTCCGACGAAGCCTCCGTGATGTCTGTCATCGATTCACGACAAGACGGTCGAGTACTTAATCGTTTGGACAATCGCAAAATCGGTGCGGACCGGCAGTTCGGAGCCGAAGAGCCGAAGAGCAGTAGATCGCATGACTGCGGCGGTGTCAATACACCTTAAGGAGGTAATACACACACCGGGGATCCGGCACGTATTCCGATTCGGAAGTCAGTTAATAAGTGGTCTCGACGTTCGTTTCGTTCGTACTGCGGGCGGCCGGCGGTTCACGCGCGAGACGAGTCAGCGAGTCTCACGGCGCTATCTCCACCGTGATCGGCGGTCGGTCCGCACCGATATCCGGGTCGACCGGCGGACGCGCCGCTACCGACCGAGCGCGTCGGTCACCTCGCGCCGGAGCGCGACGAGGTCGGGGTCCGCCCGCTCGCGGGGCCGGTCGATTTCGACATCGACGACCGACGCCACCCTCCCGGGCTGCCCGCCGAGCACGACGACGCGGTCCGCGAGGTAGACGGCCTCCTCCACGTCGTGCGTGACGAGGACGACGGTCGTCCCGCGCGCGTCCCAGACGTCGAGCAGGTGGTCCTGCTGGTCCGCCTTCGTCAGCCGGTCGAGCGCGGAGAACGGCTCGTCGAGCAGCAGCACGGCGGGGTCGTAGGCGAGCCCCCTCGCGAGCGACACGCGCTGAGCCATCCCGCCGGAGAGCTCGTCCGGGCGGCTCCCGGCGAACCCGTCGAGCCCGACCGTCTCGATCAGGTCGTCGACGCGCTCGCGAGCCGCCGGGGTGTCCGGGTCGACGTCGGCCGGGAGTCCGACGGCGACGTTCTCCCGGACGTCCGCCCAGTCGAGCAGCCGCGGTTCCTGGAACACCATCCCGACGGCGTCGCTGCCCCCCTCCCTGACGTCCGCGCCGTCGACGGCGACGCGCCCGGCGAACTCGGCTTCGAGTCCGGAGAGCACGCGGAGCAGCGTCGACTTCCCGCACCCGGAGGGGCCGACGACCGCGACGAACTCGCCGTCCGCGACCGCGAGGTCGACGCCGTCGAGCGCGACCGTGTCCCCGTACCGCTTCCGGAGGTCGTCCACCGCGAGGACGGGGTCAGCGTCCGACGACACGGTCTCTCACCTCTCTGACCGCGACGTCCGAGCAGTTGCCGAGGAACGCGAACAGCAGGATCGACCCCACGATGATGTCGGGCCGCGCGAGGGTCCGCCCGTCGCTCAGCAGGAATCCGATGCCCTGACTCGCCGCGATCAGCTCGGCGGCGACGACGAACATCCACGCCAGTCCGACGCCGCCGCGGATCCCAACGAGCAGGTCCGGGAGCGCGGCCGGGAACACGACCCGGCGCAGCGACTCGACGCGCCCGAGGTCGTACACCTCGGCGACCTCCAACAGCTCCTCGTCGACCGCGGCGATGCCGGTCGAGAGGTTGAGGTACACCGGGAAGAACGCGCCGACAGCGATGAGCAGCACCTTCGCGCTTTCGCCGATGCCGAACCAGAGGAGGAACAGCGGCACCCACGCCAGCGACGGGATGTTCTTCAGGCTCTGGAGGAGCGGGTCGAGGAGGTCGCTCGCGGTCCGCGAGAGCCCGGTGGCGGTCCCGAAGACGGTTCCGACGACGATGCCGAGGCCGGCACCGAGAACGACGCGCTGGACCGTGATCGCGACGTGGCCCCACAGCTCGCCGGTGGCGGCCATCCCGTAGAGCGTCTCCGCCACGCGCAGCGGGGTCGGCAGCTGGTACGCCGCGATGATCCCGGTCGCGACGACGAGGTGCCAGACGACGACGAGCGCGGCGGGGACGAGCAGCCCGAGCAGGGGTCGGAACCGGCTGGCGGCGGGGAGGGGAACCGGGCCGAGGCTGCGAGACTCGGCGCCGCCGGCCGACCCGCCGGCCGTCGACCCACGGCCGGAGTCGGAGTCGCGGGACACCCCGGACTCCCGGCGGGTGTCGGCGGCCATCTCAGACGACCTCGCTCGCGAACTCGGAGTCGATCAGGTCGTCGACGTTGCCGGCGGGGTCGGCGTCGTCGGTCACGAGCCCCTCGCGTTCGAGAATCGGCGAGAGGTCCGCGAGCAGTTCGCGGTGGGGCTCGCCCGGGATCGGCTCCGAGAGGTCGTTCCGCTGGGTGAACACGCGCTCCGCGACCGGCTCGGACATCTCGGAGGCGTCGGCGAGGATCCCGGCGGTCGCCGTCGGGTTCCCGATCGCCCACTCGCGGCCCCGCTCGTAGGCCTCGATCACGCGACGCGCGTCCTCGGGCCGGTCGGCGAGGAACCCGTCGAGGAAGTTCAGGAACCCGTACGTGTTGTACCGCGGCTCGCGGAAGAACAGCTCCGCGCCGTCGTGTTCGAGCTCCAACTCGGCCATGTGCGGGTCGAGTCCGGCCCACGCGTCGACCTCTCCCCGGACGAGAGCGGACTGTCCCTCGGGGTGCTGGAGGTTGACGACCTCGACGTCCTCCTCGCTCAGCCCGGCGTCGTCGAGCGCCTGAAGCAGGAAGAAGTACGGGTCCGTCCCGCGGGTGGCGGCGACGCGGCTCCCTTCGAGGTCTTCGACCGATTCGATCCCGGTCTCCTCGAACGTGACGAGCGCCGTCCACTCCGGCTCCGAATAGACGTACGGCGTCGTTATCGGCACGCCGTTCGTGCGGGCCATCAGCGCCGCGATTCCGGCGGTCGAGGAGACGTCGGCCTCGCCGCTCTGGGCGTACTCGTTCGCTTGGTTGCTCCCGAGGCTCAACACCCACTCGACGTCGGTTCCGGTGTCGGCGAACGCCGCTTCGAGCCACCCCTTCTCGCGCAACACGAGACTGACCGGGTTGTAGTACGCGTAATCGACCGTCACTGTGCCCGAGTCGCCGCCTCCGCCCGCGCAGCCGGCGAGCAGCGAACCGCCGATCGCCGCGCCGGTGCCGCGGAGGAACTGTCTTCGCTCCATCGTACCTCCGCATACCGGTGCCACTCATAAGCCAATATGGCTATGGAGAATATTCAATTGCGTCTATGATGTTTTGGAGTTATTCATCGCCGGGTCGTGCGTCGTGGTGGCACGGGCGTCGACGGTCGCGACACGGATGCTGACGGGCGGACGGGCGCTTTCGACAGATGGGCGATCGGGAACGGAGCCGCTCGTCTCGCGTTCCGGGTCCCGGATCATGCTGCCGGTTGCTCGCGCTGTCCGCTCGGGGGAGATCAGAGAACGACGGCGGCAGCGTGCCGAGAGAGTCGGCGTTCCGGCTACATCCCCATATCGGCGGCGGCGCCCGGCACCGGGAGGTCTGGGACGGCGGCGCCGAGCAGCTCGGCCGCGTGGTCGAGCGCCATGTCGAACCCGTAGTAGCGCTCCAGTTCGTCGCCGTCCGGGCCGGTCCGGACCTTCAACATCGCGTATCCGTCGGCGTTCTGCGCGACGGTCGCCTCCCGACCGTCCCGCGAGAAGGTGAGCCGTCGCTCGCCGTCGGTCTCCTCGTACCGCGCCTCGATGCCGTTCGCCGACGCGGCCTCCGTGTCGGTCATACAGGCGTTACGGGCCGGTCCCTGTCGAACCTGTCGGTCGCCGAGACCGGGCGATCGGTCGCGAGCCGTCCGGTGCCGTGGCCCCGGTGCCGGGCGGCCTGCGGCCGCGGAGCTAGCGCGGGTCCCACCCGTTGAACTCGCTCCCCGACTCCAGTTCGGGGTCGAACGCGTCGATGACGCCGCCGAGCGTGTCGTACCCTCGGCGACCGCGGCGATGTCGACGATCGCTTCGTCGTCGGTCCCGACCCCGCGGGCGATGGTGCCGCGTTGGTGCTACTCGTACCGGTTGCCGATCTCGCCCGATACCGACAAGATGACCAGTTCACGCTCCCGTTCGGTGAGCCGGCTGTCGGTCCACAGCGACTCGGGGAACGACCAGAGGCCGGCGAGCACCGCGGGGTTGTTGCCGAGCGACCGGCACACGTGAAGCGGTTCCCCTGAAGCGACGACCCCGAGAGCTCCCCGTACTCGTCCGGCACGTCAGACGCCTCTGCGTAGGGAACGCGGGCCATGGCGAAGGGCTCGCACCCGCGAGGCATAGGTGTACGCCACTCGGTACCGTTCGCTGCGACCGGTTCGGGCCGGTTCGCGGGGATCCGCGATAGCAAGCTTAAGGGACGCCACGCGCCAATCAGCGGCAATGAGTACCGAGGTGACCCGTCGGCGCGCGTGGGTTATCGCCGCTCGGCCGCAGACGCTCCCTGCCGCGGCCGCGCCGGTGATCGTCGGCGTCGGGCTCGCGCTCGCCGACGGGGTGTTCGCCCCGCTGCCCGCGCTCGCGGCGCTCGTCGGCGCGGCGCTGATCCAGGTCGGCACGAACTTCGCGAACGACTACTACGACGCGATCCAAGGGGCGGACACCGACGACCGCGAGGGGTTCACGCGCGTCGTCGCCAGCGGCCTCATCGAGCCGGCCGAGGTGAAGCGGGCGATGTGGCTCACCTTCGCGGCCGCGATCCTCGTGGGGACCTACCTCGTCGCCGTCGGCGGCGTCCCCATCCTCGTGATCGGGCTCGCCTCCGTGGCGGCCGGGATCGCCTACACCGGCGGGCCGTACCCCCTCGGCTACCACGGGCTCGGCGACCTCTTCGTGTTCGTCTTCTTCGGCGTGATCGCGGTGACGGGGACCTACTACGTTCAGGCCGCCGCGCTGCTCGCAGGGTGGTTCCCGGCGGGGCCCCCGGAGGGCACCGTCGCGCTCGCGGCGGTGGTCGCGAGCCTCCCGATCGCCGCGCTGTCGACAAACATCCTCGTCGTCAACAACCTCCGCGACCGCGAGGAGGACGCCTCGACGGGCAAGCGCACCCTCGCCGTCCGGTTCGGCTACCGGTTCGCTCGCGCCGAGTACCTCGGGCTGCTCGCCGTCGCGTACCTCGTCCCCGTCTGGTTCGCCGCGCGCGGCGACGGGCTCGCGACGCTGCTCCCGCTCGTCACTCTCCCGCTCGCGGCGACCGTCGCGCGGACGGTGCTCACCGAGACCTCGGGCGAGGCGCTCAACCCCGCGTTAGAGTCGACCGGCAAACTGCTCGCGGCGTACGCCGTCGCGTTCGCCGTCGGGTTGGCGGTGTGACCGACGACGACCCTCGCGGCGAGGCCTCGGTCACGGTCGTGCGCCACCGCCCGTTCGCGCTCGACCTGACCCGACCGCTCGGAACCGCACGCGGCGAGATCCGTCGCCGGGAAGGGTTCGTGATCACGGCTAGACGCGGCGGCGACGAGTCAGGCGCGGTCGGCCTCGGCGAGGCGACTCCGCTCCCGGGGTGGACGGAGTCGCGCGACGCCTGCGCGGCGGCGCTCGGCGACCTCGAAGCCGGGAACATGTCCGAACCGGTCCCGGGAGTGCCGGACGCGGAATCGACGCCAGCCGCGCGACACGGCGTCTCGCTCGCGCTCGCCGACGCCGCAGCTCGCGACGCGGGACAGCCGCTCGCGGAGCAACTCGCCGTCGAGGCCGGCGTGACCGCGACGCCCGCTGACGCCGTCCCGGTCAACGCGACCGTCGGGGACGGCGGGCCGGCGGAGACCGCCGCCGAGGCGACGCGTGCGGTCGAGGAGGGGTTCGACTGCCTGAAGCTGAAGGTCGGCGCCCGCGACGTCGACGCCGACGTCGAGCGCCTCCGCGCGGTCCGCGACGCGGTCGGCGACCGGGTCGCGCTCCGGGCCGACGCGAACGGGGCGTGGGACCGGGAGACGGCGCGTCACGCGCTCGGCGCGCTGGCGGCGTTCGACCTCGCGTACGTCGAGCAGCCGCTCCCGGCGGACGACCTCGGCGGGCTGGCGGAACTTCGCCGCGACGGTGGCGGCGAGCGGGTCCCGATCGCCGCCGACGAGTCGGTCGCGGTCCACGGGGTCGACGCCGTCCTCGAAGCGGACGCTGCCGACGCGGTCGTCCTCAAGCCGATGGCGCTCGGCGGCCCCGACCGCGCGCTGGCGGCCGCGCTACGGGCGCGGTCGGCCGGCGTCGACCCGGTGGTCACCACCACGATCGACGCGGTCGTCGCGCGGACGGCCGCCGTCCACGTGGCGGCCGCGGTCCCCGAGGTGTCGCCCTGCGGGCTCGCGACCGGGACGCTGCTCGACGAGGACCTCGCCCCCGATCCCTCTCCGGTCGCAGAGGGCGCGGTCGCCGTGCCGTTGGGACCCGGACTCGCGGGCGCCGCGTTCGACGATCTCCGGCGGTCGTGAGCGCGCCCCGTCGGCGTCCGCACCCTGACGCGAGGGGGACGGACTTTTCACCGCGACCGGCGAACGGAGTCGCATGAGCGAGTGGACCGACGCCATCGTCGGCGAGCGGATGACCGTCGACAACCAGTTCAACGAGCGCGTCGCCGCGTCGCGCTTCTCCAGCCAGGAGTGGGGCCTGATCATGACGGCCACCGATCTGGAGATCGAGAACGCCGACGACCCCGACGCCGCCCGCGTCGTCGCGGACACGTCGAACCTCCCCGCGATCATGCCGGAACTGGAGAACCTCCGGTCGCAGATGGCGGGGATGGGCGGCGCTCCCGGCGGCGACTCCGGCGGGTCCGGCGGGGGCGTGGTCGACTCGATTAAGGGCGCACTCGGGCTCGGCGGCGGGGGCGGATCCGGCGGTCCCTCGGACGAGGAGCTGGAGGCCGCAGAGCGGCTCGTTCAGGAGTACGCCGACGAGCTACAGGCGCACCTCGAGGAAGTCGGGAAGTGGGAACAGGTCCGCCTCGCGTATCAGGAGTAGTCGACGGCCGGGTTCGGGGGACCCGTCCGCCCTGCGGCCTCAGTCGAGATCGCTACCGCGGAACAGCGTGAGCTCCTCCGCCTCGTAGATGTTGATCAGTTCGGTCACGATCTCGTCGTACTCCTCGTCGTCGACCCGGAGGGAGTCGAGTCGCTCGACCGTCTCCTCGTCAAGGTGGACTTGGGGCATACGCGGCGGTTCGTCGTCCGGAGGATAAAAAATATCGGCGGGTGGAAGATGCTGAGGACAATCGTTAAACATCTGTGGGCGGTCACCGAGCGAAATCACTCGTGAGACTGACACTCGTCATCGATCGCCGTCCGCTCTGGAGATTCCGAGCCCCTATCGGCCGAGAGGGCCTGTCGAGCCGACTTCTCAACGTCTTTAACCGTGAGATCGGTAGTCGGAGGAATGAACCGTCCGTTGAGGAACAGTACGGTGTCGGGTTCGATCGACCACTCGGCCACCGTCTCAGAGGAGAGGGCCGGTCGCTCCGTCGGATCGCGTCCGACGAGTCGCGTCTTCTCGTCGAAGCAGTCGTAAACGATCTGATACTCCGCCCCGAACCACGAGAGGGGGGAAAGCACCGTTCGCCAAGTGACGCGGTGTTCAGAATCGGTCGCTGATTCGACGAAGGCGAGCCTGGGCGTCGGAGGGTTCGGGGGCATCACGTTCGTAGAACCGTTGCCCGCGAAACGGACCGGCGGCCGACCGGGAAGCGGTAGCGTGGCGAGGGACGTGTCGAGCGGGAGGCCCGCCGCGGCGAGCAGTTCGACCGCGGTTCGGATCCGTTCGGCGGGGATGCGACCGTCGATCACCGCGGCCCCGGTGCCGCCGCGCCGGACCGCGTCGACGCCGGCGGCGACGCGCCAGCTTCCCTCGAAGACGCTGACGACCGGAGCCGATCGATCGTCCGCCGTCGAGTCGTGAGGGAAGTCGACGGGAGCGCCGTTGGCGACCGGGACGCCGCCGTCGAGGGGGAGGTCGCAGTACAACAGGTCTACCGACGGGTCCGACAGCGCGTCCGCGACGACGTCTGCGGTCGGCGTTTCGAGTACCGAGAGGGCCCCGACGCCCGCGGGGAGCGACGGGCTGGTGAGCGCCTCGCGCAGTCGCCGCGCCCGCTCCGGGGATCGGATGAGGAACGTGACGGACGCTTCTCCGGGGTCCGGTGGAGTTCGCCGTAGCTGGTGTTCGTACGCCGCCGGGAGCGCCGCGGCGGTCCACGCCGGTATCGGATCCGAATCCGGGTCCGGTGCCGAGCCGCCTTCGCGTGAGGGGAGCGGATGACTGCCGCTCGGCCGGTCTGCCGTCGTGAGTCCGACCGGGTCTCCCGAGCGCATCCGCCCGGCGGAACCGCGGACTCGGACCGGTGCGACAACGTGCGCGAGGTGGGGCAGGAGCTCCGCACCGGCGGGATCGGGACGGAGTATCGCCTCCGTCGACCAGTTGGGAGCGTAGGGCTCGACGGTTCCCGGGTCGACCTCCAGGTACTCCATCACCCGCTCGCTCAGCGAGAGGCCGTCCAGATTCGGCGGGTAAAACGGGAGCTGCGGCCCCACCTGCTCGTACTCCTTCCTGTCGGAGAGCGTGTAGCCGTCGGTCCGCACGAGCGTGTCGAGGAAGAACCACGTCCGCAGTAGTTCACCGACTCGTTCTTCGAGTCCGCGACCGTCGGCGGGAAGCCGCTCCGTGTACCCGGTGTCGAGCCGGACGGCCGGTTCCTCGCCGACCGTCATCCGTGCGCCGAGGTAGTAGGCGAGCGTCGAGAGACGGTACACGTCGGCGTACGTCGGTCGGACGACGACCTCGACGCCCGTGTCGGGGACGGTCAACGGGCTCGGAATATCGAGTGACTCGCCTCGCCGGATTCGGGGCGGATACCCTCGCAGGGTCGGCCAGGATCGCTCCGCGGAGAACTCCCGGATCGACGACCCCAACACCGACACCGCCGCCGCGAGCGCCTCCGGGTCGTCGGGGACGGTGATCGTCGCCTCCGGGCGAGTGTGAAGCGACCGCGCCCCGAGGGTGATCGTCGCCGGACGGGCGAGCGCGATTTCGATCGGTTCGGGGCCTTCGGCCCCGCTGACGGAGAGTTCCGCGTCTTCGACTCTAACGAACGCCTTCGTCACGCCCGTGATTTCGATACAGTACGATCCTCGCGGGAATTCCGCCTGGTCGTTGGGACGCCCAACGAACTCGCCCTCGTCGTCGCGGACGACGATCGACGTGTACTCCGGCACGGCGAGCGACTCCGCCTCGAAACTGACCGCCCTGTCGACCGGAAGCGGAAAGAGCTCGGGAAGCGCCGGGAAGAGATCCGGCTCGCGGTCCGCCCGAAGCCGCATCTCCTCGCCCTCGATCACGTCGCGGACGGTGAGCGTCGTCGCGTCGACATCGAACGCGATACGCCCGTCCGGTGACCCGTCTTCCACGAGTTTATTATCTTTCACCAACACGTATGAGGGCATCGATAATCACGCGGTAACAGGATTCTGAAACGTGTTCCGAGATTTTACGTGGCACGGTCATCCCTGTCCTGACAACAATGTTAACACGGGGCCGTGCGGAACGGAACGCATGAACGGCACCGGATCGGAACCGATCGACCGCGCGCTCGCCGCGGCGTTTCCGGACCGCGAGGTCGACCGGCTGACCGGCGTCGGCCCCTCGTGGAACGGCGCCAACGAGACGGTCGGCGTCGCCTTCGCGGACGGCTCCTGGGCATTCCTCAAAGTCGCGCTCGCCGACGAGAGCCACCGGCTCACCCGGGAGCGCGCCGTGCTCCGATACGTCGGAGCGCACGCCCTCCTCCCGGTCCCCGAGGTGCTGGCGGCCGATCCGGACGGGGACCCGGCGTACCTCGCGACGGCGCCGGCGCCCGGCCGAGGGCTGCTGGGCGTCTACGAGGCGGCGAGCGGCGACGAGCGCGAGCGACTGCTCCGCCGCGTCGGGCGCGCGCTCGCCGCGCTCCACGCCGACCGGTTCGCGAGCCACGGGGAGATCGTCGGCGCGGGGGCGGAGCGCGGGAGCGCGGCGGAAGGAGCGGCGACCGCGGGACCCGACGCGCAGACCGGGCTCGCGATCGAGTTCGCGCCGTGGACGGACGTGCTGCTCGCGACGGTCAAGCGGACGCGCGAGATCGGCACCTCGGAGCGGCTCGCCGACCACTACGACGCCGTCGTCGACTGCGTGCGCGCGAACCGGGACCTGCTCGACGGCGCGCCGGCGGCGCTGCTCCACGGCGACATCACGAAGCCGAACCTCTTCGTGACGGCCGAAGGGGACGGGGCGGACGCTACCGACGGCCCGGGCGTCGCGGCGATCGGCTGGGAGCTGTCGCACGTCGGCGACCCGGCTCGGGACCTGGTGCGCGCGGAGGACCAGCTGCTCAACGGGTTCGACTCGACCGGCCCGGAACGGTTCGCCGCGGCCCTCCGCGAGGGATACCGCGAGCGCGCCGGGGGGCTTCCCGAGGGGTTCGAACGGCGGCGCCCCGTCTACGCGGTCGTCAGAATGCTCGGACGCTCGGGATTCATCGATCAGTGGGTACCGTACCTCGACGAGCCCCTCGATGCCTTGGTCGATCGGGCGGACGCCGAGCTGCGGGCGCGGCTCGACGCGGTCTGATCGCGGTGTCAGCCGGCCGCCCCGTCAGCGGTTCCACGCCGCGTCGTCGGGGTCGATCTGACGTTCCCCCGGATCGAGCGCATCGATCTCATCGAGGTCCTCGTCGGGCAGGTCGACGTCGACTGCGCGCAGGTTCTCCCGCAGGTGGTCGCCTCGCCCCTTCGGGATCGGCACGATACCGCGATCGAGCGCCCACGCGAGCGCGACGACCGCCGGCGAGAGGTCGTTTCGCTCGGCGATTTCGAGGATCGCCGGATCATCGAGGATCTCCCCGCGGCCGAGCGGGGAGTACCCCACGAGCCGGTGGTCGAACTCGTCGGCGAGGGCGCGCAGTTCCGGCTGCCGGAGTCGCGGGTGACACTCGACTTGGTGGGCCGCGATCGGCGCGTCGAGGATCTCGCGGGCCTCGCGCAGCAGATCGGGCGTGAAGTTCGAGACGCCGACGTGGTCGGTCACCCCCTCATCGCGGAGTTCGTCGAACGCGGGCAGCGTGGTCTCCGCGTCGTACGCTCGGATCGGCCAGTGGACGTACAGGAGGTCGACGCGGTCGAGGCCGAGCCGATCCAGGCTCGCCCGCGCCGTCTCGCGGACGTCGTCGGGCGCGAGGTTCTCGGGGTGGACCTTCGTCGCGACGACCACGTCGTCGCGATCGACGTCGCTCGCGGCGATCCCCTCGCCGACCGCCGCCTCGTTGTCGTACATCTGCGCGGTGTCGACGTGACGGTAGCCGGCGTCCAGCGCCGCGGCGACGGTGTCGGTACAGGTCTCGGGGTCGTCGAGCCCGGACGTTCCGAGCCCGATCGACAGGTCGAGCGGTGGCACGCGTTCGCGTTCCGGCCGCCGGGTGAAAAAGGCGCGCGAGCCGGCACGTCACGATCCCGCAGTTCCGTGCGCGTCCCGTGCGCTTGTCGCGCCCCGCACCCTTAATCCGTCGCGCCCGTAGGACGGGTCGATGGCGACCGGACCCGCGCTCCCCTCGACCCCGGATCCGCTCCCGCTGGGCGCGCTCTCCGACCCGATCCTCGTCGACCCCGGACCGCGACTGCTCCGCGCGGTCGTCGAGGCGTACCGGGAGGCCGCCCCGGCGCTCGTCGAGCCGAGCGTCGCGGAGCTTGCCGGTGAGGCGCACGGGGAGGGCGGGGAGGGAGACCGCGACCCGTCCGGTCTCCCGCCGCTGAACGTGTTCGCAGGCGAGCCCGCAGTCGACGCCATGACCGCCGGGTTCCGGCCTGCGAGCCGGCTCGCGGCGCTCTTCGACGCCGACGCGATCGACCTCCGGGTCCTCGACACGCCGCAGCC
>NZ_NEDJ01000037.1 GCF_002114285.1 Halorubrum ezzemoulense DSM 17463 | reverse complement strand
GCGGAACAGCCCCGCGTCGTCCCCGATCGCCGGCTCTCGATTCCGACCTCGAAAGGCCAATAACGCTCCCGGGAGTACACCTGATATGTCCACCGCCAGCGTTCGCGACCGGGCCAAAGAGCGGGCCACCGCGATAACCGTCCTCCTCACCGTCGTCGGCTACGGCGCCGTGGGGGGCGTGTTCCTCGTTCCGGAGTTCCAAGCGCTGTTCCCGACGCTCACGCAGGAAACGGTCAATCTGCTCGCGCACGCCATCGCGGCCGTCAACACGGTCACCGTGATCTCCCTCTCGCTCGGCTGGTACTGGATCCGGAACGACGAGGTGAAAAAGCACGCGGCGGCGATGACGACGTCGTTCGTCCTCATCCTCCTGTTCCTCGGGATGTACCTCCCGAAGGTCGCCGGGGGCGGCACCAAGGAGTTCGTCCTCGACTCGTCGTACGCGTGGGTCCCGCTGTGGGACTGGGTGTACCCCGCGTACCTGATCATGCTCGCGATCCACATCATTCTCTCCGTGGTCTCGGTCCCCGTCGTCCTCTACGCGATCGTCCTCGGGCTCACCCACACCGAACAGGAGCTCCGGACGGAGACGCCACACCGGCGCGTCGGTCGGATCGCCGCGAGCGCGTGGATCCTCTCGCTCGCGCTCGGGGTCGTCACCTACCTCCTCTTGAACCACCTGTACGACTCGACGTTCGCGGCCGCCGAGGCCGCGACGGTCCTCCTGCCGGCCGTCCCGGTCTAACTCCTCCCCCTCGGCCCCGGCGTCTCGCCGGGGGATCCCGGCCGCCCCCGCCGCCACCGAAACGCTTGACCGGCGGCCGCGACACCCACACCCATGACCGACTGGATCGGCGAGACGTTCACGAGCGACGCGGGCTGGAACCACCTCCTCGACCTCGTCGACGTCGGCGACCGCATGGCCGGCTCGGCGGGCGAGCGCGAGGCGCTTGAGCTGACCCGCGACGCGTTCGCCGCGGCCGGCGCGCGGAACGCCGCGGTCGAGGAGTTCGAGATACAGGGCTGGGAGCGCGGCGACAGCGCGGTCCGCGAGGCCGCGACGGACGAGCCGGTCGCCGTCGGCCCGAACGCCTGTATCGCGCTACCGCGCAGCCCGAGCGCCGAGGTGACCGGGGAGTTCGTCGACCTCGGTCACGGCGTTCCAGCGGACTTCGAGGCCGACCTCGAGGGGAAGGTCGTGATGGTGTCGTCGGACACCCCCGACGCCGTCGACCGATTCATCCATCGCCGGGAGAAGTACTACCGCGCGGTCGACGCCGGCGCCGCCGCCTTCGTCTTCGCCAACCACGTCGAGGGGACCCTCCCGCCGACCGGGAGTGTCGGGACCGCGGAGGCGCCCGTGGGGGCGATCCCGGCGGTCGGCGTCTCGAAGGAGACCGGCGCCCGGCTGGCGCGGCGACGCGAGGGCGACGACCTGACCGTCGCGGTCGACTGCGAGACGCCGACGGCGACGAGCGGCAACGCGGTCGCCGAACTCGGCCCCGACACCGACGAACACCTGCTCGTCTCCTCGCACGTCGACGCCCACGACATCGCGGAGGGCGCGATGGACAACGGGGCGGGGACGGCGACGATCGTCGAGGTCGCGCGGGCGCTCGCTGCGCGCGAGGGCGAGCTCGACGTGCGGGTCCGGTTCGCCGCGTTCGGCGCCGAGGAGGTCGGGCTCGTCGGCTCGTCCGTGGCCGCCGAGGCGGCCGACAGGGAGGCGGTCCGCGCGGTCGTCAACGTCGACAGCAACGTGTTCGGTCGGACGCTGCGGCTCGACCACCACGACTTCGACGCGCTGGCGGCGGCCGCCGACCGTGTGAGCGACCGCTTCGACCACCCGATCGCGACGGGGAGCGAGCTGGTCCCCCACAGCGACCACTGGCCGTTCGTGAAGCGGGGGATCCCCGGGTACATGGTCTCGGGCGAGACCGAGGGGCGCGGCCGCGGCTGGGGCCACACCCACGCCGACACGCTGGATAAGCTGGAGTCGCGAAACCTCCGCGAGCAGGCGATCCTCCTGACCGAGCTGGTCGTCGAGCTCGCCGAGGCGGACGCGTCGGTTCCCCGCCGCGACACCGACGAGATCGCGGCGGCGCTCGAAGCCGAGGGGAAGGCGACGGGGATGAAGCTCACCGGCGACTGGCCGTTCTGACGCGAGGCGAGCGAGAAAGCGGCGGTCCGCGGTTCGTCAGGCGACGACGAACTGGTTCCAGATCCCTTCGACGAGGAAGAACAGCGCGAAGTACGACGACCACACCAACACGACGAGCGAGGCGGCGATCGAGCTCTTCGGCGCCTCGATCGTCATGTCGTTCCGGGCCTCGACGTTGCGGGCCTCCAGCTCGAAGAAGTCGGCGACGAACATCGCGAGGACGAGCACGGAGAGGATCGTCCCTCGCACCGGCGAACCGAGGATGTAGACGAACGAGAGGAGGACGAGCCCGACGTTAGTGAACACGTGCGGCGTGTACGCCTCCACGCTGTCCGCCTCCTGTCCCTGTTCGACGTGCCGCCTGTGCGCGAGGTGCCGCGTGGCGAGGTTCGCGACTGTCATCACGAAGATCGCGTACGGCAGCGCCGGCCCGACGGCCGACAGCCAGCCGCGGGGAACGAGGAACTGCAGTGGGTCCATATCCACCACTTCCGTTCACGACGTATTAGAGTGTTTCCGATCGGCGCGCCCGCGGGGAGGGGCGGCGTCGCTGCGATCGGAACGAGCCGTCCGTCGCTGCGATCGGAACGAGCCGTCGCCGCCACCGGGGGAGGGATCACCCCCGCTCCGCCGTCGGAGCGAGGAGATCGACCGTCGTCGCGGCCTCGATCCTGACCGCGCGATGTGGCTCGACAGTCTCCCAGCGGTCCCCGTCGACGACCAGCGCGACCGACTCCTCCTCGCGCTCGACGGTGACCCCGAGGCGGCCGCTCGCGACCCACGTGTCGGGAGCGGTCGTGAACGGCGAGACGGGGACGACCGCGAGGCCCGCCCCGGGCGATACCAGCGGCCCGCCGGCCGCCGCCGCATACCCCTCACTCCCGAGCGGCGTCGCGACCACGGCGCCGTCCGCGCGCACCGACGCCGACTCGCCGTCGGAGAACGCGATCTCGTACTCGGATATCCGGGCCGGCGCCGCCGTCACGAACGCGACGTCGGCGGCCGCGAACCGGCGGCGACTATCCGGCCGTTCGACCGCGACGACCGGATGAGCGACGCGGGAGAACGCGTCGAACTCGGGAGCCGGCCCGTCGACGACGAGGTCGGTCACGAGACTCGGGTCGACCGCGTGACGGCCCGTTCCGACCGGGAGGATCGGGTGGCCGCGCGTGTTCGTACTCGCGGCCGCGCGCATCGCCTCGCGGAGCGCGGCCTCGCCGACGGCGACGACCACGTCTGCCTCGGCGCGGTCGACGAGCGGGGCGCCCGCGTCGGTCGCCGCCGATCGGATCGCCGCCGCCGGGTCGCCCTCGCCGAGAACCGCGAAGGGGCGCGTCGGCTCACTCATGGCCGTAGGTGTGACGAGCGGCGGTGAAAATCCCTCGGTTCGCCGGCGGTCGCCGTCGCGTCACCGGTGAACGGCGCGAGGAAGAGCGGAGAAACGAGACGAGCGTTTCGCGTTCAGTTCGCGGCGGCGTCTTCGTCGCCGCCGTTGAGAGCGTCGCGGAGCTGGCGGCTGGCCGGGATGAGCACCCAGAACGTCGCCGCACCGAGCACCATCAGCCAGAAGAACATGTCGCCCGCGAACACGCCGATCTCGCCGTACGCCGTGTTCACGCCCTCCGCCGGGTTCACGAGCTGCGACACCTGGTAGTACGACGGCGTCCGGTACCAGCCGCCGAAGGTGATCCAGCCGAGACCGCCGATCGCGAACAGGGCGAAGCCCTTCATGAACTCGTCTGCCATTATCTCATGTTTCGCTGGGGTCGTCTTGAGACTTTCCCATCCCCTGTCCGCGGAACCGGGTCCCGAGCACGTACACGGCGGTTCCGAGGATAATGAATCCCACGCCCGTGATCGCCAGTATCGCCACCAGCACGTCTTCCGGGGGCAGGAGTCCGGCGTTGTCGAGCAGATAGACGATGGTCGTCCGGACGAAGCTGATCTGGAGCGTCGCGGCGTCGATGAGGGTGAACCCGACGAAGTAGGTGACGACCGCGGCGAGCGTCGAGAAGACGGTGACGGCCTTGTACAGCCGGAAAGGGACGACGATCTCTCGGCCGCTCGGGCCCTCCCGCGGGCCCGTCGGCTCGGTGCGGGGCTCGGCGTCGTCGTCGGCCGCGATCGGATCGCCGGTCTCGTCGAACGCCTGCGAGGAGTCGCCGTCTGTTGAGGATGACATGGGTGATACGGAGCGTCTGAACGGCTGGACCGGACCGCGACCGCGCGTCGGTCACGGGGGCGAAGCGGGCAGGGCTCGACCGGTTACTTCGGCGGGCGGAGCATGAAGTACCGGCGGTTGAGGTCGTACATGTACCCCTCGCGCATCGTCTTCAACACCGCGTAGGTGATGATGCCGGCGACGACGGGGAGCATGAACACGAGCGAGAACAGCAGCTCGAGCGGGACGGGGAAGAAGTTCTGGATGGCGAGCACCGCCAGCGTGATCGCCAGCACGACGCCGGTCATCCCGAGCGCCGCCCAGCCCGGCTCCTCGACGGGACGCCGCGCGTTCCCCTTGTTGAGGAAGGGGACGAGCGTGATGACGCCGAAGATGGCGCCGTGGGCCACGAGCCCGTACAGCTCGTTGGACATGACGATGTTGCCGCCCAACACCGCGAGTTCGGGGTTGATCGGGCTGAGTTTCAGCAGTCCGAACGACCAGTAGAGGTACCAGTCGGGCAGGATGATCGCCGGCGTCGATCCGGGGTTCGCCGGGTCCCCGAAGTGCCCCGGAAGGATCGACGCCACGAGCAGCATGATCCCGAGGAAGAACGACGTGATAGCGAGGTTCCGGATCGTCTCGTGGGGCCACGTCGGGAAGCCGAGCACGTCGCGCTCGACGTACGTGGACTCCGCGCGGAGGTCCTCGTCCTCGCGGCGGGACCGCTCAAAGTACTGGTAGGTGAGCTGTGCGAGCCCCTGGCTGCGCTCCTTGCGCTCCGACCAGGTCGGCGTCTCGTCGTCCGGCGGGACGGTCGCCGGGGGGCCGCCGTCGGTCCGCGCCTCGTCGTCGGTGCCTCCGTCCGTCATGGGAGTGGTGTCGTCGGTCATTGGATTAGTGCGGTTCCGCGATGCCCTGCACCCAGACGATGCCCACGTGGACCGCGATGAGCGCGGTGACCACGAACGGCAGCACGAACACGTGCAGGATGTACATTCTCACGAGCGTCGCCTGTCCGAGGGTGAAGCCGCCGAACAGCAACTGGGCCGCCCACTCGCCCACGATCGGGGTCGCGAGCGCCAGTTCGCCGCCGATCTGCGCCGCCCAGAAGGACAGCTGCTTCCACGGGAGGACGTACCCGGAGAAGCCGAACAGCAGCGTCAGGGCGATGAGCACGACGCCGAGGATCCAGTTGACCTCGCGCGGCTCCTTGTACGCGCCGGTGAAGTAGACGCGCAGCATGTGGAGGAACACCGCCGCCACCATGAACTGCGCCGCCCAGCGGTGGATCGCCCGGAGCATGAACCCGAACTGGACGTCCGTCATGATCATCACCATCGAGTCGTACGCCGCCGTCGGGTCGCCCTGCGCCGCCGCACCGGCGGTCGACGGTGCGTAATAGAACCCGAGCAGCGCGCCGGAGACCGCCGCGAGCAGGTATGCGATGATAGAGAGGGACCCGAGCGAGTACAGCGGGTACCAGTACCAGAACTTGTTGTCGAGGTCGTACTGCTCGGTGTGGCTCTTCGGCATCTGGAGGTTCGCGCGGTAGTACATCGTCTCCAGCAGTTCGAGGTAGTCGACGATGCGAAGCCGCTTGTCCAGCCAGATGAGCGTGGTCAGGAACGCCGTCTCGATGGCCGTGAGGTCCTGACTCTTGAGCCACGCGTTGTGGTCCATGTCGTCTTGTTTTTTCAGACTCATTGTCGAATCACTTCTTGTAGTACGGGTACACAGCCCGTTTCAGCGTGTCCGCCAGCCCGCCGGTGTCGATGCTTTTGCCGTCCTTGTCCTCCTCGCGGACGTACAGGTCCTCCCACTTGCGACGGCGTTTCTTCACGATCATCACGTCCGGAAGGAACTCTTTCCGGTACAGGAGTAGGATGAACGCGAGATCAATAAAGATGAGGGCGAGAAGCGCCCCGACGAACAGGGTGCCGGCCTCCGTCGACGCCCACGCGGACATCAGCCCGTAGGTGAAAAGCGCGACGAACACGACCTCGATGACGGTGAGGAGGACGATCGCGATCGCGGCGGCGGTGCTCTCACGGGCCGGTTCGTACCGGTGAATGTCGCCGTACGAGGAGTTGCCGGAGCTCATCTCGCACCCCCGTGACCCGTGTGGGCGGACTCGCCGTACTTGAGCATGTAGAACGTGAACACGAACGTCAGCCCGATGCCGAGGATCGCGGAGATGCCGACCCAGTGGGCGTGGAGCGGAACGCCGACCTTGGCGATGTCCTCGGGCCACCCGGTGTTCGCGCCGCCGCCGACCTCGACGGTCGCGACGTCCTCGCCGACGGCGATGCCGCCGTGCATGCCGACCGCGGTGTGGGGCACGCAGTGGTAGTGGGTGATCCCGGCGTCCTCGCTCGACGTCTCGTACTCGTAGGTGTACCCCTCCTCGCCGACGGGGTCACCGCTGTCGAAGCTGGCCGGGCCGCCGCCATCGACCGCCTGGACGTTGTGGTCGCCGCCGTTGCCCGTCCACTCCCAGGTGATCGTCGTTCCCTCGTCGACCCACACGAGGGTCGGGTCGAACGCGAGGCCGTTGCTGCCGGCCCCGACCGAGATGGTCACCGAGTCCTGGCCGCGGGCGTCGGTGTACGAGCCCACGTTTCCGCTGGCCGCCCCGCTCGGCCAATCGGGCTGTACCTCCTGTGCAGCCGCCGTTCCGGTCGCCCCGGCGGAGGCCGCGACGGCGGCGGTCGCGCCGCCGGCCGTCCGCACGAAGTCCCGCCTTTTCATACAGTTTCACTCAGGACGGGGTGCGCTTAAACCCACCGACTGATACCGCCGACGCGGAGGTGTCTGTAGGGCCTGAGACCGTCGAAATCGGCGGATTACTCGTCTCGGTCGGGGTCGGTCGTAGCGCCGTCCTCGCCGGTCACGACGCCGTCCTCAACCGGGACGAACTCGGGCCGCTCCTTCGCCTCGCGGAGCGCTCGCAGACGGTCGCGGTACTCCTCCGATCGGAACCGGTCCGAGAGCCGCGCGTTCGCCACCATCGCGAACAGGAACACCCCGACGAGCAGGAACACGATGCCCATCGCCGGCGCGACGATCGTGTCGAGGTCCGTCGCGGCGGTCGCGACGAGGAGCGCCACGCCGGCGAGCACCTGAATCCCGGCGACCGCCTGTATCACGAGGTTGCCGAACTCGCCCGAACCCTCCGGAACGCTGTCGGGGTGCGGGAGCGACCAGTCCTCCGGCGGCTCGGGCACCTCGTACGAGTCCATCGCCGCCAAGGCGACGACCGGTTCGATGTCCCGAAGCACGGTTCCCTCGCCGCGTACCTCGCCCGTGGGGCGGATGATCGCGTATCCCTCGTCGGAGTAGACGAGGATGCGCTCCTCGCCGTCCTCGCGGACGCGCTCCAAGACGCCGAACACGTCGCGGGTCGCGATCCGGGACTTCAGCTCGGCGTCGACCCGGTCGAGGAGCCGGTCGCCCGTGATCCACGTGTCGGGGTCGAAGGCGGCGTCCCACTCCTCGGCGCTCATCTGGGCCATGTCCGACGGGCCGAAGTCGTCGAAGTCGTACTCGGACTCGACGCGCTCGCGGAGGGCCTCGATGTCGTCCTCGTCTCCGGGAGCGCCGTCGGCGTCGGTCGACGCGGGCTCCGCTTCCGGAGTCCCGTCGGTCGCCCGAGATCCGTCTTCCGCGGGCTCCGTGTCGGGGGCTTCCGGGTCGTCGGGCGGGTCGGCCGACTCCTCCGGCGGCGACTCCGGCTCCGACCGCGTCGAGGTGTCCTCCATCGCCCCGGGGTACGTGCTCCTGACGCTAACTGTTTTCGTCCGCGCCCCGACGGCGAGAGGGCGGGACCGCGGGCGCCCGACGCGGATCGGGGGGCTTTACGCGCCGGAGCACGTATCGACGGTATGGTCGACGAGTCGGTCATCGCGGCCCTCGCCGGGATGTCCGTGACGACGAGTCTCCCGTTCCTCCTGTACGGCGCCTGGATCATGATCGACGCAGAGACCGTGTCGTGGAACGTGCTGATGCGCCACCTGCGGTACATCGTCGTCGGACTGGTGCTCACGACGGTCCCGATAGCCGGGTGGATGGTCCCGCGCGTCCTCGACCAAGTGAGCGGCATGGCGATCCTCCACGCGTTCTTCGGCGTTCAGGCGTACGCCCTGTTGGCGTTCGCGCTCACCGGGATCGTGCGGATCTTCCAGGCGAAGCGGAACGCCGACGCCTACGAGGACCCCAGCGTGGACATCGACGAGCTCCACGAGGACATGAGCCACTGGCGGAAGCGGCTCCGCGCCGGCGTCGCCGGCTTCATGCTCCTGTGGTTGTGCGCGTGGGTGACCGGGCTCTACCGGCTCGTCACGCTCCACTTCGGCTCGCTGTTCTGACGGCGGCGGCGCGAACGGTCGGCGTCGAGAGGCGTTCCCCCGACCGACAGCTTCAATCCGGGTTTGTCCCTAACGGTGGTATCGTGGCAGTCACCTTCGATCTCTTCGGGACCCTCGTCGACGTCGAGTACCCGTCCGACCCGGCGGAAACGGTCGCGCGCGAACTGGAGTCCCGCGGCGTAACGGTCCCCGACGACTGGCACGTCGCGTACGGCGAGCAGCACGTCGAGGCGCCGGCCGGCGCGGAGGTCCCTCTCCCCGCACACGTCGCTCGGGCGCTGGACTCCCGCGGCGTCGACGCGGAGCAGAACGTCGCCAGGCACGCCGTGATCGCGGCGTTCGACCCGGACGTGACCCGGCGCGACGGCGCGCTCGACGCGGTCCGGGGCGCGGCCGACCGGGGCCCGGTGGGGCTGCTCTCGAACTGCGCCGTCCCCGAGCTCGTCCCGCGGACGCTGATCCGGGCCGGGCTCCGGGGCGAGTTCGACGCGGTCACGACGAGCGTCGGCTGCGGCTGGCGGAAGCCGCACCCCTCCGCGTTCGAGGCCGCGGCGGAGGCGCTCGGAACGGCCACCACCGGCCTCGTCCACGTCGGCGACGACCCGGAGACCGACGGCGGGATCGTCGCCGCCGGCGGCCGCTTCGTCGACGTGACCGAGACGCCGCTCTCCGAGGTCGTCGCGGAGTTAGAGGCGGAGCCGTAGGGGCGTTCGGTGGACGGCGGGAGCCGCGGAGTCAGTCGAACCCGCGGTCCGCGAGCCGCGCGCGCCACGCCTCGTCGGCCCGTCCCTCGGCGACCAGCTTCTCGACGTGCGCGGCGACCGTCGCCAGCGCGAGGTCCCGCACGCCGGAGAGGTCCTTCTCGTAGGCGCCGTCGACGACCGCGTCGAGGTCCGACGCGCCGCCGTCGAGCGCGGCGATCACGTCTCGCTCGCGGTCCAGCCTGTGATCTATCAGCCGCTCGCAGGCCGCCGGCGGGTCGTCTATCGGCGGGCCGTGTCCGGGGAGGAGTCGGTCGTAGCCGGCGTCGCGCACGCGTTCGAGGCTCGCGAGGTAGGCAGCGAGGTCGCCCTCGGGCGCGGCGACCGCGACGCTCCCCTCGGCGACGGCGAGGTCGCCGCAACACAGCACCGACCGCCCCGACTCGGTCCCCGGACCGCCGGCCGCGAACGCGAGGTGGTCCGGCGCGTGTCCCGGCGTGTCGACCGCGCGGACCGCGGTGTCGGCGACCGTCTCGCCCGGCGCGACCGTCCCGTCCGGCCCGACCCCGGCGGCCGCGGCGAACCGGTCCGCGTGGTCATCGCGGGCGACGACCGTCGCGTCCGTCAGGGCGGCGTAGTCAGCGACCGCGCCGACGTGGTCCGGGTGGGCGTGGGTGACGGCGATCGCTTCGACGGACGGGGCGTCCGCGTCTACCGATCCGCGCTCCGCGAGCGCCGCGTCGAGCGCGTCGGTCCGGGCGGCGGGGTCGGCGAGGAGGCCGTCCAACAGGTACGCGTTCGTGGTCCCGCCCGGCGCGCGCGTGTCGACGGGGACTTCGACCCGGGTAACCGCGGGACCTTCGAGGCGGTCGGGGTCTTCGCGATCGTCGACCGACATCGCTCAGTCCCCGCGACCAAGCGACGACCGCGCGGCCGGACCGGGGCCGGAGCCGGGACGCTCGCGACCGGGGATCGGCACGTCGGTGTCGCCGGCGACCGCGTACGCCCCGAGGTCGGCGACCCCGGCGTCGACCGCTTCGACCGAGTCGTAGTGGCGGCCGACGACGATGTCACCAGCCGTGCTCCGGTTGATCCCGGGGATCGCGGTGAGCTCGTCCATCGAGGCCACGTTGACATCGAGCGGGTACGGGACGCCGGTGACGGAGCGGTAGCCGTGGTCCGTGATCGCCACGTCGATGCTCGTTCCGAGCTCGCGCTCGCCCGGCACCGCGACGAGGAGCGCGTACGTGCCGAGCTGGCGCCCGAACGTCTTGCCGTCCTGGTGGTACTCCAGGTACACGTCCGGGAGGACGGTTCCCGGCGGCACAACGCGGTCGAGCATCGGGTTGTCGATGGTCTCGCGCACCTCGCGCTTGTACGCCTGGAACTGGTCTTTGTGCTCCTGTGCGACCTCGGCCCCCGTCTCGGCCATCTCTGTGCCCGCGAACGCCATCACCTGCCGGATGTTGATCCGGCGGAGCATCAGCCCCTCGTCGTACACCGTCTGGAGGAAGCGCTTGTTGTGCTCGTACGTCTCCGGGCGCTCGCCGGTCAGCCCGTGGACGAGGTTGATCCCGGGGAGGAGCTTCGGCAGCCGCGGCGAGGCGTCCGGTCCGGTTGAGGGACCGGTGACGCGGGCCGGGTCGCCGGGCGTCGTCTCGGGGGCGTCGCCCGGGCGCCAGCCGCCCTCCTCGTTGACGACGCGGACGGCCTCCAAGCACTCCTCGGCGGTGACGAGGAGGTTGTTCTCCTCCTGAACGACCGGGTCGGCCGATTCGAGCCCGAACGCGGCCGTGTCGCCGGGCGTGTTGTGCTCGGCGATGACGCGGATCGCCTCGCGGGACGCATCCGGGTAGTCCGTGATCGTCACGGGGTTCATGTTGTCGAGGTGGAGCGTCCGGAGGTCGGGCGCGACCTCGCGGATCCCGCCGTACAGCTCCCGGAGCGCGTCGGGGTTCGGCGCCTCGCCGTCGCCGCCGAACGCGAGGATGTCGGCCTGCCGCCCGAGCCGGAAGTGTCGCACGCCGCGGTCCGAGAGCGCGTCGACCTCGTCGACGACCGACCGCGCCGCGCGGAACGCCGGGTCGCCGTACAGCGGCTCCGTACAGAACGAGCAGCGGTAGGCGCACCCGCGGGAGGTCTCCATCTCGCAGATGAGGTAGTCGGGGTGGTTCGGGTGCTGCTCGACGACGAACGCCCCCTGCCGGGCCCAGCGGTCGACCTCCCCGTTCGTGCGCATCCGGTTGCCGTACCCCTCCAACCCCTCGCGGACGAGGTCGTGGGCCGCGGCCTCCACGTCGCCCATCGCGACGAAGTCGTAGTCGAGGTCGTCGCGCTGGGTCTCCTGTGCGCCCGCGTTCTCCTCGCCGACGCCGAAGCGCACCGGGCCGCCGAGCAGCGTCACGCCGTCGGCGGTCCAGCCGAGCTCTCGCACCTCGTCCGGCTCCGCGGGGGTGCCGCCGACGTACTTCCCGGGCACCGTCATCCCGCCGACGTAGATCATGAGGTCGGCGTCGGCGACGTCGGCGTGCTTGCTCCGGTCCTCGCGGAGCTCGTCGATCGTGTGATAGGTGATCGCCGACTCGGAGACGCCGGCGTCGACGAGCGCCCCGGCGGTGTATCGGGGGTACGTCGAGAGGTACGGCGGGACGCCGAAGTGGGCCGGCTCGTCGACGTACCCGTCGACGATGGTGACGGAAAGGTCGTTCGGGTCGGCCGGGAGCGACCCCCGAGCCGACGCGGGCGAATCGGTCATGTTACCGTCCGTACTCGACCGAGACGGGAAAAGCGTGCGGAACGCCCGAGCCGCGCCGGATTACTTATGCCGGAACGCGCGGAAACCCCGACCATGCCCTCCGAAACGCCCCCGAACGGTGAGACGACCTCCGGCGACGGCGCGCCAGCGCGCGCCGACGGGTCCGCTCGCTGGCAGCGAGTCGGAAACTACGTCTCGTTCGCCGCGCTCTGCGCGCTCGCCGCGATACAGTTTCTCGGCACCAATCCCAGACCGTGGGGACTCGCCGCCGGCTGGGCCGCGGCGACCGCAGTCGCCGTCGGCCCGATCGCGTGGCTCGCCCGCGACCGCCTCTCGCCGGATCGCTACGAGACGCTGACCTACGTCGCCTTCGGCGCCGCGATCCTCGCGATCTCCGTCGGGCTGGGAGTCGCGCTTGCGTTCGAAATCCCGTTTCGCCCGTACGGTCCCGGCTTCCTCGCCGGCACGGCGTTGGGTATCGCAGTCGTCGCTGTCGCCGAGCGAACCGTCGTGCCGGACCGGATGCGCGGTGCGGGGGTCTGAGCGCCGCATCGCGCGGTTCGCACCCCCGGCTCGCCGCCGCCACGCCGTTTAAGCCGCCGCCGATACTACGTCCGCGTATGCCATCGACGATGGAGGTCAAGTGCGTCAGCGACGACTGCGAGCTCGACATGTTCGAGAACCACTACACGTACGACGTGCCCGACGACCACGCGGTCGAGGACCTCTCGTGTCCGTACTGCGGCGGGAGCGACCTCGTCGAAATCGAGGTGTGAGCGGTGGACGGACTCGTCGAAAGCGGTCGCTCCGCGCTCCGTAACGCCCTCGAACGCGTCGGCCGCGGCTGGGGTCGCGTCCAGGAGCGCCGCCCGCTCTCGCACGACCTCCTCGAGAGCGACGACGCGTACCTCGTGGTCTTCGACGCCCCCGGCGTGCGCGGCGAGGACGTCGACGTCACCTTCCTCGACCGCACCGTCGAGGTCTCGCTCGAACGCTTCCGCGACTTCTACGACGGCTACGACCTCGTGTTCCCGGGCCGCGGCGTCTCGCTGTCCGGCAGCGTCGACCTCCCCCGCGACGCCGACGTGACGCCCGAGGGCGCGAACGCGACGCTCACGCGCAACGGGACGCTCCACGTCGAGATCCCCAAACGCGGCGGATCGAGCGACGTCGACGTCGTCGAAGAAGACGACTGACCCCCGGCTTCGGCTCTGCGGCCGCTGCTATTCCTCCTCCGTCCGGTTCGACAGCGACATGCCCTCGACGATATCGAACGCCTCGTCGCCGTCGAACCGATCCGAACCGAACCGCGTCGGGTCGAACGCGCCGATCCACGGCGATTCCGGCCCGTCGAAGGCGGCGCCCGCGAGCGACGCGAGCACGCCCTCGGCCACCACTTCGCCGACGGCCGGCGCGCGCATGAACCCGTGGCCCTGCCAGCCGGCGGCGACGAAGAGCGTCGGATCGCCCGCCTCCGAGTCGACCGGGCCGACGAGCGGGTCGCCGTCCGGCGTCGCGGTACAGAGTCCGGCCCATGCCCGGGCGTCGTCGATCCCGCGGTCGACCCGTTCGCCGCGGTCGGGTCCCTCGCCCCCGTCGAGGCGGTCCCCGCGGGCGAGGCGCTCGTCGAGGGCGCCGGCGAGGTCCTCGCGGAACCAGTCGTCGGCCTCGCGGCGGTAGTCGTCGGGGTCGGCCGGGACCGGCTCAGTCCCGTCGCCCGCGAGCAGGCCGTCGGGGTGCGGGCGGAGGTACGCGTCCGCGGTGGCGTCGTAGACCATCGGCCCGTCGTAGTCAGTTTGGGTCACGAGCGCCTGGACCCGGTAGGGGACGACCGGGACGGAGACGCCCGCGTCCGCGAGGAGCGATCGAGCGTGTGCCCCGGCGGCGACGACGACGGCATCGAAGGCGCGCGTCTCGGCCGCCGGATCGCCGTCGGCTCCGTCGTCACCGACTCGGATGTGTCGTTTCGCGCCGGGCCGCGGCCCGAGCGCGACGGCGGTGTTCGTCTCGATCGCGACCCCCTCGCGACCGGCCCGGTCGCCGAGCGCGCGGACGTAGCTCGACGGGTCGGTCCAGCCGGCCCCCTCGGCGACCGCCGCGACGGCGAGGTCGTCGGTGCGGAGCGGCGGGAACCGTTCGCCGAGCGCGTCGGGGTCGACGAGCGAGACGTCGCGGCCGTGGCCGCGCATGCGATCGACCATCCCGGGGACGGCGTCGGCGTCGGGGTCGCCCTCGCGCACCGCGATCACGTACGGGCAGGGCGAAAACGAGAAGCCGGGCAGCGACCGGTCGAGTACTCGGAACCGCTCGATCGACCGGGCGCCGACCGCGGCGTCGACGTCCTCGGCGTAGGCGTCGTAGAGGAGGCCAGCCGCGCGCCCGGAGCTCTCGGCCGCGAGCTCCCCGCGCTCGTAGAGGGTCACGTCGGCGCCGCGCGCCGCGAGGTCGTGCGCGGTCGTGACACCGACCGCGCCGCCGCCGACGACGGCGACCGTCGGCGCTGCCTCGTCTGGGTCGGTCATGCGTCAGGACACGCGAGCGACGAGGAAAAGCCACCGGGACGGCGAGAGGACAGATCGACTGCGGCGGCGCGTGCCTGCGAGCGGCCGGAGCGAAGCGGCGGCCGCGAGGGGCACGCGCGAGGGAGCGGTGAGCGCTCGGAGAGCGCGAACCGCGAGGCTGGGGAGGGGTGAGGCTGCGATGCGGTTGCGGTGCGGTTGCGGTAGGTGGGACTTGAAGTGGCAGTCGCGAGGCGAACGCGGGCGACGTAAGCACCGCAACGAGAGAGCGAACGGAGTGAGCGACCGAGCGAGGAGCGCAGCGGGCGTGCGTTCGCCTCGCGGCTGGGGCTTCGGAGGAGTTCGCCGTCGATCCACCGCCTCTCGGTCGTGAATGGGAAGATCGTGATATGAATCTACACACCACATACAGCGGGTGACACGCGTGTCCCCGGCCACGTTATAGGCGTCGAAGCCCACGCGTGTAGTATGAACCAGCTCGTGAACGGCGAGTGGCGCACAGACACCTACGAGACGACCGACGAGGAGGGCGCGTTCCAGCGCGGCGAGACGACGTTCCGGAACTGGATCGCGGGCAGCGACGTGCCGGACCACGTCGACGCGGAGCCGGACGAGCGCTTCCAGCCGGAGGCCGGTCGCTATCACCTGTACGTGTCGTACGCGTGCCCGTGGGCGCACCGCACGCTACTCGCGCGGTCGCTGTTGGGGCTCGAAGACGCGATCGGCGTCTCGGTCGTCGACCCGTACCGCGACGAGGACGGCTGGCAGTTCACCCCCGAGAAGGACGGCTGTACGCCCGACCGTCTCCACGACAGCGACTACCTGCGCGAGCTGTACGTCGCGGCCGACCCGGACGCCACGTGTCGGGTGACCGTGCCCGTGCTGTGGGACACCGAGGAGGAGACCGTCGTCAACAACGAGTCGCGGGAGATCCTCCGGATGCTCTCGACCGCGTTCGCGGACCTCGGAAACGACGTTTCGCTGCTCCCCGACGAAGACGACGACGCGACCGTCGCCGAGGTCGACGAGGTGATCACGGACAACTACGAGCCGATCAACAACGGCGTCTACCGCGCGGGCTTCGCCACCTCGCAGGCGGCCTACGACGACGCGATCGACGACCTGTTCGGCGCGCTCGACCGCTACGACGACCGGCTCGCGGACCGGCGCTACCTCGTCGGCGATTCGCTCACCGAGGCGGACATCTGTATGTTCACCACGTTGGTCCGCTTCGATCAGGTGTACCACACCCACTTCATGTGTAACCAGCAGTTCATCCACCAGTACGACAACCTCTGGCCGTACCTGCGCGACCTCTACCAGACGCCGGGCGTCGCCGAAACGGTGAACATGGACCACATCAAGGAGCACTACTACACCACCCACCCCGACGTGACCCCGACGCGCATCATCGCGCGCGGCCCTGACCTCGACTTCGAGGCCGACCACGACCGCGACCGGCTCACGGGCGCGCCGCCGGCGCCGACGGCGGACGACTGAGCGAGAGCGGTTCCGGGCGGCTCCGCCTGTTACCGGATACATCTGGTTCTTTGACCGGGTGAATCCGGCCCCGTTACCAGACGACTCGCCCCGGAGCGACGCCGTCGGTCAACGGGGCGGCCGAGAATGAGGAGACGACGAGAACGAAGGGAGAACCGAAAACGGTCCGCGTGGAGGCCGGGCTACCCTTCCATGCCGCCGAACGACAGGCCGTCTTCGACGGAGCGCTGCGCCGCGAAGTAGACGATCGCGACCGGCAGCGCGAACAGGTTCGCGAACGCCGCGAACCGAGTCCACGGCGTCGAGAACCGGCCCTCGGTCGCGATGTTGTACAGTTCGACCGAGAGCGGGTAGTTCTCCGGGCGCAGCAGGGTCTGCGCGATGATGAACTCGTTCCACCCGGCGAGCCAGACGAAGATGAGCACGACCGCGAGTCCCGGCTTCGTCAGCGGGAGGATCACCTCCCGGATCGTCTCCAAGAAGCTCGCGCCGTCGACCATCGCCGCCTCCTCGTAGGAGACGGGGATGTTGTCCATGTACGTCTTCAGCAGCCACGTGTTGAACGGGATCGCGGACGCCGCGTAGAACAACCCGAGGATGAACAGGTTGTTCGTGAGCCCGTAGGAGCTGAACAGCGAGTACAGCGCCACGAGCGTCGCGATCGACAGCCCGGCGCCGATCTGCGTGAACAGCACGTAGCCGTAGAGGATGCGCTTGCGCCCCACGAACTGTCGGCGCGAGAACGCGTACGCCGCCGGGACGATCATGCCGAACCCGGCCGCGAGCGTTACGCTGACGATGTAGAGGCTGTTGAACACCGCGCCCGGACCGGTGTCGGTCCCGGCCCACCGGAAGCTGACCAGCCCGCCGCTCCCGCCGAGGACGAGCTGGGGGTACCCCCAGTCGCCGTCGACGAAGAAGAAGTCAGACTCGAAGATCACCCACCGGTACGCGCCGAGGTTGTACGTCGACGGGTCCGGGAAGATGCCGCTCGTGTTGAACAGCCGCGAGCCCTCCGCGAGCGACGCGGTCGTGATCCAGAACAGCGGGAACAGCAGCACGAGCACCATCGCGAGCCCGAACAACGTCATCAGGACGCTCTTCGTCACGTCCCACGAGCTGCGCTTCCCCGTGCGGACGTCGTAGATCGCGCGCCGGATCATCACGGAGAACCGCTTCGGTGCGGTCGCGAACGCGACCAGCTTCGAGCGGACCAGCGCGACCGCGGAACCGACAAGCGCGACCGCGGACTCGAGGGGGCTCATTCGTCACCCACCCCCTCGGCGAGGCCGCCGTAGCGCACGGCCACGTACATGAACATGCCGACGAACGCGATCCCGACGATCAGGATAGCCGCCGACAGGCCGAACTGGTTGAACGTGATCGCCTCGCGGTAGCCGTACACGATGATCAGCTCGTTCTGTCTCGACGGCCCGCCCTGATTGAACACCCACGGGATCAGGAACTGCTGGAACGAGGTCGCGGCCGTGAGGATCGACGCGAACAGCACCGGTCCCTTGATCGCGGGCAGCGTCACGGTGCGGAACCGCTGGAGCGCCCCCGCGCCGTCGACCATCGCGGCCTCGTGGAGCGACCGGGGCACGTCCTGTAAGGCGCTCACGATGATGATCACCATGAACGGGTACGCCAGCCACACCTCCGTGGTGACGTACGCGAAGAACGCCTCCCAGCGGCCGCTCAGGAAGCCGATCGGCACGTCGAACAGCAGGGCCTGTGGCGCCGACAGCGACGACATGAGCTCGTTGTATCGCCCCAGTATCGTGTTGAACACGCCGTATCGCGCGTCGCTGAACATTCCGCGCCAGACGGTGATCGTGAAGATGCCGGGGAACCCCAGCGGGACGATCACCGCCGCGCGCATGTAGCGCTTCCCGGCGACGCGCACGTGGTTGAGCAGCAGCGCGATCTCCACGGCGAGGAACACCTTGATCACGAGCGAGACGGCGACGAACAGCCACGTCGTCGTCATCGAGGTCCAGAACTGCGAGTCGCCGATCAGCTGGGCGTAGTTCGCCAGCCCGATCAGGTCGGCGCCCCCGCCGATCACGGACCCCGCGAACGTCGCGTCGGTCAGCGAGATGTAGAAGAGGTAGAAGATCGGGTACAGCATGAAACTCGAGAAGAGCAGCACGCCGGGCGCGACGAGGAGCAGCCCCCAGTCGCGACTGGAGAACGGCAGCGCCGATCGGAGACGCGCCAGCCCGCTCACGCCGGTTCCAGGTTGCGAAGAGGCCATCGCTCCGAGGGGTGCCTACAGCGCCTCCCGGATCTCGGAGGCGGCCTGGTCGAGCGCGGCGTCGCTGTCCTGCTCGTCGTTGAAGACGCGCTCTAACGCCTCCGTCACGGGCGTCCAGACGCTGTCCATGTCCGGGTGCGTCGGGATGGGGACGCCGTGGTCGACCTGCTGGGCGAACGCCTGGACCTCGCTGGAGAGGTCGTCGTTGCCCACGACGTCGGCCAGCACGGGGATGTACCCCTGCTCTTCGGCGTTGGTCTGGATGATATCCTCGTTCGTGGTGTACCACTCGGCGAGTCCGGTCGCCGCGTCGACCGTGGACTGGTCGGCGTCGGCAAACATCGAGCTGAAGTAGAACAGCTGGATGCCCGAGTACGAGCGCGGGTGGTTCCCGTCGACGGTCGGCAGCGTCGTAACGCCGAGGTTCTCGACCTCGCCGCTGAGGTTGCCGAGCTCCCACGGTCCGTTGATCGCGAACGGCGCGAGTCCGTCGGCGAACGCGACGATCTGCGACTCGTAGCCGGGGTCGGCCGGCACGTAGTCGGACAGCGTTTCGAGGGCGTCCATGCCCCGCTTACACGCGTCGCTGTCGACGCCGACTTCGAGGTTCCCCTCGTCGAAGATGTTCCCGCCGTACGCCTGGATGAACCCGCTGACGAAGTAGGGGTTCGTCACGGGGTACGAGAGGCCGTACTCCCCGTTCTCCGGGTCGTGGTACTCCTCCATGATCGAGACCATCTCCTCCATGGTCTCCGGCGGCTCGTCGACCATGTCCTCGTTGTAGAACAGCGCGACGGTCTCGGAGGCGAACGGGAGCCCGTAGAGGCCGTCGTTGAACTGCGCCGCCTCCCGCGCCGCCTGCGTGTAGCTGTCGAGCGAGACGTCGACGTCGTCGCTCGCGTCGTAGAGGAACGGGGGGTCCTCGCGGACCGCGAACCGGCCGACCCAGTCGTGAGCCCAGATCCACGAGTCGGGACCGTCGCCGGCCGGGATCGCGGTTTCGAGCTGCTGGTCGAGCTCGCCGCCGGGCGCCTCCTTGTTGATGGTGTTGCCCGTATCCGACTCGTACTGGTCGATGTAGTCGGTCAGCGCCTCGTCCTCCGCGTCGGCCAGGTCGGCCCACAGCCGCGCGGAGCCGGTGGTGCCGCCGTCGGAGCCGTCGCTGCCGTCCGATCCGTCCCCGCCGTCGGAGCCGTCCCCGCCGTCGCCGCCGGTGCTGATACAGCCCGCGAGCGCCGCGAGCGCAGTCGATCCCCCCACCGCCTTGAGCAGCGTTCTACGTTTCTCGTTCATGTGACTAGAACAAATGATGAATTATATTTTCATACATTTAGTGTTTGGGGTACGTCCCGATCGATCCGGATCGATCTGCGTCGAGTTCAGGACTCGACGATCGACTGGACCGACGCGAAAAGCCGATATTTGAGAAGAGATCTTTCACCATATATCAAGAAAACAGCAAAGAACTCATATGCCAGCGGACCCGCCATCAGGGAAATGGCACGCGTCACGCTCGATACGCTCCGAAAGGAGTTCGACCGGGGAACCATCGTCGCCGTCGACGACCTCGATCTGGAGATCGACGACGGGGAGTTCGTGACCGTTGTCGGACCGTCGGGCTGTGGGAAGACCACCACACTGCGAATGGTGGCGGGCCTCGAAGAGCCGACGTCCGGAACCGTCCACTTCGACGACGAAGACGTGACCGACATCCACGCGAAGGAGCGCCCGGTCGCGATGGTGTTCCAGAACTACGCGCTGTACCCCCACAAGACGGTCCGCGAGAACATGGCGTTCGGGCTCAAGATGAGCACGGAGATGACCACGGAAGAGCGCCACGAGCGCGTCCGCGAGATGGCGGAGATGATGGGCATCGAGAACCTCCTCGACGACAAGCCCGACGAACTCTCGGGCGGGCAGAAGCAGCGCGTCGCGCTCGGCCGCGCCATCGCGCGCGAGCCCGAGGTGTTCCTTTTCGACGAGCCGCTCTCGAACCTCGACGCGAAGCTCCGCACGGAAATGCGCGCGGAGATCCAGAAGCTCCAGAAGGAGTTCGGCGTCACCGCGATGTACGTCACTCATGACCAGGAAGAGGCGATGACGATGGGCGACCGGCTCGCCATCCTGAACGACGGCGAACTCCAGCAGGTCGGCGAGCCCACCGAGGTGTACCAGAACCCGGTCAACGAGTTCGTCGCCGGCTTCATCGGCTCGCCGTCGATGAACTTCGTCGACGTCGACGTGGAGACGGACGGCGCTGGCGCGACGATCCGGAACGAGGAGGCGGGGCTGGACCTCGATCTTTCCGCGGAGTACGTCCGGGGCCACGACCTTCGGAACGGCCGGTACACGCTGGGCATCCGCCCGGAGAACATCGTCTTGGACGAGTCACCGAGCGGCGACGAGAACCTGCGCTCGACCGTCGAGGTCGTCGAGCCGATCGGCTCCGACAACTACGTCCACCTCACCGTGACCGAGGACTTCCTCGCCCGCTCGCCCGCCGACGTGAAGCCGGAGGCCGGCGACGAGGTCGGTGTCTCCTTCGCGGAGGAACACATCCACCTGTTCGACCCCGAGACCGGCGAGGATGTGTTCCTCACCGACGAGGAGATCGCGGCCGCGGTCGCTTGAATAAGGTCGATTTTCGGAGACAGTCCGGACCTGTGAACCGTTCGTTCGTACTTTCCCTGCGCGCTGTGATTTGAGGCCAGTGGAACCTCGACAGACACCGGTAAAGCCCCAGTCGCGAGGCGGGCGCACGCTCGCTGCGCTTCTCAGTCGGTCGCGCTGCTCGCTCCTTGCGGTGCTTGCGTCGCGCGCCTTCGCCCTCGCGACTGACCCTTTGACTCACCCCGCACCGCAACCGCACCTCACCCCTCCCCAACCTCGTCGCTGGCACCCTCCGCTTCGCTCCGGGAGCCGGCGACTCCCTCGCGCGTGCCGTCTCGCGGCCGCCGAGGGCGGCCGCTCGCAGGCACGCGCCGCCGCAGTTCATGTATGCACAGCGGCACCACGCGAGCGCCTCCCCTCACGCCGTCACCGCCGACAACGGCTTGAAGTGCGCGCTCGTCCGACGGAGCGTACGAATGGAGCCGCCAGACATCGAGCGATTGGACGAGCGGACCGTCCAGCGGATCGCGGCGGGCGAGGTCGTCGAGCGGCCCGCGAGCGTCGTGAAGGAACTGGTCGAGAACAGCCTCGACGCGGGCGCGAGCCGCGTCGCCGTCTCGGTCGAGGCGGGCGGGACGGAGGGGATCCGCGTCCGCGACGACGGCGTCGGAATCCCCGAGGACCAACTGGAGGCGGCCGTCGCGGAGCACGCCACCTCGAAGATCGGCGACATCGAGGACCTCGACCGCGGCGTCGCCACGCTCGGCTTCCGCGGCGAGGCGCTGTACACGGTCGGCGCGGTCTCGCGGCTCACCGTCCGTTCGCGCCCCCCGGAGGCCGAGGCCGGCGCGGAGATCACCGTCGCGGGCGGCGACGTGGGCGAGGCCCGCCCGGCGGGCTGTCCCGCGGGAACAACCGTCGAGGTCGACGACCTGTTTTATAACACTCCCGCGCGCGAGAAGTTCCTCAAGCGGACCGCGACCGAGTTCGATCACGTCAACACCGTGGTGACCGGGTACGCGCTGGCGAACCCCGACGTGGCAGTGTCGCTCGAACACGACGGCCGCGAGACGTTCGCGACCGAGGGGAACGGCGACCTCCGCTCGGCCGTCCTCGCCGTCTACGGCCGCGAGGTCGCCGAGTCGATGATCGACGTGGAATGGACGCCGGAGGGAACCGACGCGGGCGACGACTCCGCCGACGCACCGGTCCGGCGGGTGACGGGGCTCGTCTCGCACCCGGAGACGACGCGCTCGACGCGCGACTACCTCTCGACGTACGTCAACGGGCGGTACGTCACCGCGAGCACGCTGCGCGAGGCGACGTTGGAGGCGTACGGCGGTCAGTTGGCCCCCGACCGCTACCCGTTCGCGGTCCTCTTCGTCGAGGTCCCGGCCGGCGACGTGGACGTGAACGTCCACCCCCGCAAGCTGGAGGTCCGCTTCGACGAGGGGTCTGCGGTCCGGGAAGCGGTCGAGGCGGCCGTCGAGGGGGCGCTGCTCGACCACGGCCTGATCCGGTCGACGGCGCCCCGGGGCCAGTCGGCGCCCGACGAGACGGCGGTCGCCCCCGAGACGCCCGACACCGAGGCCGTGGGCGGCGCGGACACCGACCACGAGCGCGCCGCCCGCGAGGGGCGCGAGTCCGCGGCAGTCTCCGACTCCGGGACGCCAGGCGACCCCGGAACGTCGGCGAACACTGAAGATCCCGGCCGAACCCCGGACTCGGTGACCGACGCCGACCCGGGTCAGGGCGACGACGACCCCGCGACGCCGACCGAACTGGACCCGTCCGACGACGCGGCGTGGGCCGTCGACGACCTCGGCGAGGGGGAGAGGACCCGGGCCGAACCAACGGCAGAGCCCGCGGGCGAGCCCCGGGACGGCGACGCGAATCACAACGCGAGCGGCGACGACCGACCCAGTCCACAGAGCCGGCAGAGCGACGGCGCGGAGTGCGAGCCGAGCCGAGGCGAAGCGGCAACCAGCGACGAGACGGCAGTCGGCGACCAAACGAAAGTCGGGGACGAAACGACGGTCGGCGACGGAACGACGGTCGGCGACGGAACGACGGTCGGCGACGGAACGACGGTCGGAGACGAAACGACGGCTGGCGACGAGACAGCGAATGGCAGCGGAGCGGCGGGGGGCGACCGGAGGGGAGCCCGGGCGGACGCGGCTCGGTCGGTACCCCGAACACGGGCACGGACCCGGCAGCGGACGCTGGACGGCGAGGCGACCGAGGCCGAGCGCGAGTTCGACTCGCTGCCTCCGCTGCGGGTGCTCGGTCAGCTTCATGAGACGTACGTCGTCGCCGAGGCGCCGGACGGGCTCGTGCTGATCGACCAGCACGCGGCCGACGAGCGCGTGAACTACGAGCGGCTGAAGGCGACCGTCGCGGACGGCGCGGAGGCGCAGGCCCTCGCGGAGCCGGTCCGGGTCGGGTTGACCGCCCGCGAGGCGGCGCTGTTCGAGGAGTTCGTCGACGAACTCACCGAGATCGGATTCCGTGCGGAGCGCGCCGACGAGCGCGAGGTCGCGGTGACGGCGGTCCCGGCCGTCTTCGACGCCGCGCTCGACCCGGACCTCCTGCGAGACGCCCTGTCCGCGCTGGTCGACGACGCTGCCGAGGGCGACGAACCGGTCGTCGACGCCGTCGACGAGCTGCTCGCCGACCTCGCCTGTTACCCCTCGGTGACGGGGAACACCTCACTGACCGAGGGCCGGGTCGTCGACCTCCTCGACCGGCTCGACGCCTGCGACAACCCCTACGCCTGCCCGCACGGGCGTCCGGTTGTGATCCGGATCGACCGCGAGGAGATCGGGTCCCGGTTCGAACGCGACTACCCGGGACACGGCGGCCGGCGCGCGGAGTGAGCCCGGCGGCGCGAGGACCTGGATCGAGGCTCGGCGAGGCGCCCGGATATCAGAACTGATAGTATCGGGGCGCCGTTTAACACGTCGGTTTCCCTGATGGATCACATGCCGATCGCATCGGTGAAAGACAGCTACGGGGTGAAACTTGGCGTCGGATACGTGGCGACGGGGGCGTTCATCGTCGCCGTCGGGCTGGCCACCGACGACGCGAACGCGACGGTCGTCGCGGCCGTCGCCGGTCTCCTGACGCTCGGGTCGATCAACGCGGCCGAGACGATCGCCAGCGTCACCGAGATCGGCGCGCAGACGCGGCGCGTCGCCAACGGGGACATCGACAGGGAAGTACAGTCCACCCGGACCGACGAGTTCGGGGAGCTCGCGGGATCCATCGAGCAGATGCGGGTCTCGCTGAAGGACCGACTGACGGAGATGGAACGGACACAAGACGAACTGGAGAGCGCGCGGGCGGAAGCGACCGAGATGGCCGACCGCTACCGGCGGACGGCCGACCGGTACGCCGAGGTGATGGAGGAGGCGGCGACCGGCGACCTCACGCGGCGCGTCGACGTCGACGAGAGCGACGAGAGCCTCGCGACCGTGGGCGAGTCGTTCAACCGGATGATGGACGACCTCCAGGGGACGGTGGAGACGGTCCGCGAGATGGCCGACCGGATCGAGGCCGACGCCGGCGAGATGGCGGAGATGAGCAACGAGGTCGAGCGGCGCGTCGCCGGCGCGACCGAGAGCGCGACGACGATCCGGGGACAGGCGGGCGACCAGCGCGCGGAGCTCGAGTCCATCGCGACCGACATCGAGACCATCAGCGCGTCCGCCGAGGAGATCGCGGCGACCGTCGACGACCTGTCGGACCGGAGCGAGGCGGTCGCGGCGACGAGCGACGACGCCCGCAGCTCCTCCCAGAGCGCGCTGGCCGAGATGGCCGAGGTCGAGGAGGAGGCGGAGCAGGCCGTCGACCGGGTCGAACAGCTTCAGGACGGGATGGACGAGATCACCGAGATCGTCGACATCATCGGCGAGATAGCGGAACAGACCAACATGCTCGCGCTCAACGCCTCGATCGAGGCGGCCCGGGCGGACGGCTCCGGCGACGGCTTCAGCGTCGTCGCCGAGGAGGTGAAGGAGCTCGCCGAGGAGACGCAGTCGCGCGCGAACGAGATTGATACGATGATAGACGACATCGCCGACCAGACCGAGGAAGTGACGGTGTCGATCCGGTCGACACAGGAGCGCGTCCAGACTGGGACCGACACCGTCGAGTCGACGCTCTCCGACATCGAGACGATCGCCGACTCCGTCGACGAGATCAGCGGCTCGCTCGGGGAGATCCGTCGGACGACCGCCGACCAGGCCGACACGGTACAGGACACGGCCGGCTCCGTCGACGAGATCACGGAGCTCAGTACCGAGACCGCGGAGACGGCGGAGCAGACGGCGACGGAGATACAGGAGGGCCAGTCGGTCGTCGAGGACGTGTCCGACTCCCTGCGCGAGTTCCAGACCGACGCCGTGACGACGCTCCAAGACCGGGTCGCGGCGTTCACCGTCGATGAGACGTCCGGCGCCGACGGGCCGGCCACCGGGGGCGGAACGGCGCGCTCGCGAGCGACGACCGACGGAGGTGCGCGATGACGGGCGCGGTCAGCGCCGCGTACTGGATCGCGGCGGTCGCCTTCCTCGTCGGCCTCGGGATCACCGCGGCGCTGTACGCGAAGCTCGGCGAGTCGGAGGACCGCGGTCGCCTGGCCGCGCTGGCGGTGATACCCGGCTTCGCCGGGCTCGCGTATGCCGGAATGGCGCTCGGTATCGGAACCGTGACCGTCAACGGGGCCGAGCTGGTCGGCCTCCGCTACGTCGACTGGATCGTCACCACCCCACTCTTGGTCGGGTTCATCGGCTACGTCGCCGGCGCGTCCCGCCGCGCGGTCGCGGGCGTGATGCTCGCCGACGCGCTGATGATCGCGTTCGGCGCCGGGGCGGTCGTGACGGGCGGGACGCTCAAGTGGGTGCTGTTCGGCGTCTCCTCGATTTTCCACGTCACGCTGTTCGCGTATCTGTACGTGGTGTTCCCGCGGGCCGTTCCCGACGACCCGATGCAGCGGGGGCTGTTCAGCCTGCTGAAGAACCACGTCGGCCTGCTGTGGCTGGCGTACCCGTTCGTCTGGCTGATGGGTCCAGCGGGGATCGGCTTCACCACGGGGGTGGGCGCCGCGCTGACGTACGCCTTCCTCGACGTGTTGGCGAAGGTCCCGTACGTCTACTTCTTCTACGCCCGCCGACAGGCGTTCACCGACGTGGTGTCGGCCGCGACCGCTGACCGCGAGGACGCGACCGACGCGGTCGGCGACGGCGCGCCGACCGCGGCGGACTGAACCGGGCTCGCAGATCCTCGCCGGGGGCGGGTGAGACGGCGAGGCGCGACCTCGACGGCGGCCGACGGTGTCGGGACGGACGGACCCCACCGCGGCCGCGGAGAGGTACGTTTTAGGCGACCGCGGTGGACCCACCGACATGGAACGCGTAGCGATCGTCGGCGCGTCGATGACGCGGTTCGGGCAGCGCGACGCTTGGATCCGGGAGCTGCTGGCGGAGGCGGGCGCGGCCGCGCTCGACGACGCCGGCGTCGACGGCGGCGACCTCGATCACCTGTACGTCTCGAACATGGCCAGCGGCGAGTTCGAGGGGCAGACCGGCGTCCCGAACGCGCTCGCCCACGACCTCGCCGCCCAGCCGGCGTACACGGCGCGGATCGACCAGACCTCCTCCTCAGGCGGGGCAGGGGTGTACGCGGCGTGGCAGTCGGTCGCCTCGGGCGCGAGCGAGGTCACGATGCTGGTCGGCGGCGAGAAGATGACCCACCGGACGACCGCGGAGGCGACGGACGTGATCGCGTCGCTCACGCATCCAGTGGAGTACAGGCAGGGCGTCACGCTCCCCTCGTTCGCGGGCCTCACGGCGCGGCTCTACCTCGATGAGTACGACGCGCCCCGCGAGAGCCTCGGGAAGGTCGCGGTGAAAAACCACCGGAACGGCGTGGACAACCCTCACGCGCAGTTCCGGAAGGAGGTCGACCTCGACACGGTCCTCGACTCGCCGATCGTCGCGGACCCGCTCCGACTGTACGACTTCTGTCCGATCACGGACGGCTCGGCGGCGCTCGTGTTCTGTCCCGAGTCGGTGGCCGAGGAGTACGCGCCCGACGGCAACTACGCCGTGGTCTCGGGCATCGGCGGGGCGACGGACACCCACGTCGTCCACGAGCGCGCGGACCCGACGACGATGGGCGGCGTCGTCGACTCCTCCGAGGTCGCCTACGAGATGGCCGGGATCGGCCCGGACGACGTCGACGTGGCCGAGCTCCACGACATGTTCACCATACTGGAGTTCCTCCAGAGCGAGGACCTCGGCTTCTTCGAGAAGGGAGAGGGGTGGAAGGCGGTCGACGAGGGCGTCACCGACCGCGACGGCGACCTCCCGATCAACACGTCGGGAGGGCTCAAGTCCAAGGGCCACCCGCTCGGGGCCAGCGGCGTCGCGCAGGTGTACGAGATAGTCAAGCAGGTCACGGGCGACGCCGGACCGCGGCAGGTCGAGGCCGACACGGGGCTCGCCTGTAACGTCGGCGGGTTCGGGAACTGCGTGACCACCACGATCTTGGAGGGAAGCCAATGAGCGACCACGAGACGACCGACACCGACGCGGACGGGCAGGGGGACAGCGCCGAACCGACCTTCGAGGCCGCCGAGTACGCCGACGGCACGGTCACGTACCCGTCCCACGCCGTGGGCCCGAACGGCGCCGAGCGCGTCGGGACGGTCGACCTCCGCGAGTACGAGGCGCGCGTGGTGACGTGGACGACCTCGACCGCGACGCCCCCGGGCGTCCGCGAGCCGAACACCCTCGCAATCGTCGAGTTCGAGATGGGCGACGACTACGACGGGCCGCCGGTCCGCGCGCTCGGACAGATAGCCGAGCGCGACGAGGCAGGCGGCGTCACAGGCGACGACGGGGACGATAGTGACAACGGTGGCGACCAGTTCAGCGTCGATATCGGCGACCGGATCGAGCCGGTGTACGCCGACGAACTGCGCGAGCCGGGCGCCGGCATCCGCGAGCCCGAGAGCCAGGACTGGGACGGCTTCCAGTTCCGCCCGGTGGAGTAGCCGGACGCGAATCTCACGCGCGGAACCGCGCCGCGTCGGAGTCGGCGAGCGGGCCGAGCCGCGCCTCGTGGACCCCGCCGAGCGTGTACACGTCGGGGCGGTATCGGATCCGCTTGGTCACCCCGTGTTCCTCCCTGAGCCGGCGTCGAACCCGGTCGACGTCCGTTCGATCGAAGTAGTTCGGCGTGAACACGAGCACCGCGTGGTCGGACTCGCCGAACGCCTCGCACCCGGCGGCGGTCGCGACCTTCGCGTCCCAGAACCGCTCGGCCGCGACGTCGTCGACCACCGCCTCCCAGAGGTCGTCGACCGCCTCCGCCGGACGCTCGACGAGCCACTTCCCGCTCAGGTACGTCGTCTCCAGCGCGAGGCGGTCGGCGTCGCGGACGGTCTCGGGGCCGGCCGGTAGCGACTCCTTTCCGGCGTCGACCCCCGGCGCGTCCGCCTCGGTCGTCGCGGCCGGCCGCATCACGTCGTGCGCCGGGAAGTAGCCGTCGCGGGCCTGGCGGGGGAACCCCGTCACGTGTTTGACCCGGAGCCAGTGCCACCCGGCCTCGTCGATCGCGGTGGGCGAGCGGTCGGTGACCATGGGGCCGGTTCCGCGTCGCGGGACAAAACGGTCTCGTCGGCGGAGCGGGGCGGAACGGTCACTCCGCGATCGGTCCGCGGCGTTCAGATGTCCCGGTAGTCCCCGAGCCGCGCCCCGTCGAGCAGGTAGGCGTCCGCGGCGGGGAGCGCCGCGGGGAGGTACGGCGCGAGGAACGACTGGCCCTCGACGTTGACCCACGTCCCGCCGGAGCGCTCGTTGAACGCGGGGAAGACGACGAGCTCCGGCGGATCGGCCGGCGGGCCGGGAGTATCACCAGACTCGGTGAACGCCGCGGGGTCGAGGGTCCCGCGGAGCCACGCGCGCTCGACGCGCGACCCGCCGACCGAGTCCTCTAGTCGGACCTGCGGGTGCTCGTGGCCGGTACAGATCACGTCGGCGTCGCGGAGCGCGGGGTCGGGCCACGTGTGGCCGTGACAGACCGCGACACTGGAGGCCGACCCGCGACCGAGCCGCCCGCCCTCGGGGCCGATCACGTCGAGGTCGGCCGCGAACGCCTCCGCGACGCCCGCGTCGTGGTTCCCCTCGACGAGCGTCATCGGGACGCGGTCGGTGACGGCGCGGATCAGGGCCTCCAGCTCCTCCCGTTCGTCGCCGTCGGGTGCGCCGATCCGGTGCGCGAGGTCGCCGAGGACGACGAGCCGGTCGGCGTCGGTCTCGGCGACGAGGTCGCAGAGCCGCTCGCGGCGCTCGTCGGCCCGGGAGTCGAGTTCGACGCCGCGCTCGTAGCGCAGTCCGACCTCGATGCCCGCGTGGACGTCGGCGACGAGCAGCGCGCGCTCCGCGCCGAGGTCGGCCACCGCCGCCGGCTCGCCGACGACCGGCTCGACCCGCGCCATCAGATCGGCTTGAGCAGCCCGTCGCCCGGCTCGTAACACTGCCCGCTCATCAGCGCGTCCTGAATCGCGTCCTCGACCGCGCCCGGTTCGACCCCGTGGTCGTCCGCGACGCGCTCGACGACCGCCTCGCGGGGCGCCCCGTCGCCGTCGTCGAGGTCGTCCATCGCCGCGACCGCTGCGGCTTCGAGGTCGATGTCGTCAGCTGCGTCTCCGTCGGTCTCGGCCTCATCTCCGTCGTCCGTCGCGGCGGCGGTGTCGGGCTCCGGGATCTCTGCGGCGGCCGAATCGTCCGCGGCCGCCGCGGAGTCGTCGTCGGGCTCTTCGACGATCTCTTCGGGGTCGGGCACGTCGATGTCGGCCTCGCCCGGCTCGTCGACCTCGGTCCCGGTCGCGAAGTCGGTGCCGAACTCGGACTCGATCTCCTCGCGCTCCTCGTCGTCGAGCTGGTACATGTCGTCCCCGTCGGCGTCCGGATCGGGGGAGGGGCTCGCGCCCTCGTCGCCCCCGGCGCCGAGGTCTCCGATGTCGTCATCGCCGCCCGCGTCGAGGTCTCCGATGTCGTCATCGCCGCCCGCGTCGAAGTCACCGATGTCGTCTCCGTCGTCACCGGCGTCGAAGTCGCCGAGGCCGCCGTCGTCGGCCGCGGCACCTTCGTCGGTCGTGACGCTATCGTCGGTCGGGGTACTCTCGTCCGTCGGCTCGGTGGAGTCGCCCGCATCGCCGAGCGATCCGGAGTCGGCGGTCGCGGTCGCCTCCGGTTCGGCCGTCTCGCTTTCCGAGGATTCCGCGGATCCGGCGCCCTCCATCTCGGCCGCGTCGTCGAGCAGCGACTCGGCCTCGGCGGTCGATCCGGCGGCGGCGGTCGACGAGTCGGTATCCGCGGTCGACGTGGTAGCCTCGGCGGTCGGTTCGGCCTCGCTCTCACCGGTGGCGGGTTCCGGGTCGGAGCCGACGTCCGCGGCCGCGGTCGCGTCGGCCTCGGGCGTCGCCGCCGGCTCCGCGATCGTCACGTCGGTGTCGGGGAGCGGACCGATCGCGGTCGCGTCCCCCTCGTCGGGGGCGACGTCGATCGACCGGACCTCGTCGCGGTCGCCCGCGATCAGCTCGAGCGCGTCGACCGCGAGCCGGCGGACCGCCTCTGCGTACGCCGCGGTCGTGCCGTAGTGGTCGAGCGCCTTCGGGATCCCGGCGGCGAGCGGAGCCGGGGCGCCGCCCGCCTCCAGCGCCGCGCGGAGCTCGTCGCCGCGCAGGTCGGAATCGAGGGCCTGCTCGAACGCGGCGAGGCGGTCGAGCGTCGCCTCGGCGGCGGAGACCACCCAGCGGTCGCGGGTGTCGGCGTCGACCTCGTTGAGGCTCTCCGGGCGGACGGAGGTGAAGACGCGGTCGGAGTCCTCGGGCTCGAAGGTGCGCGCCTTGCCGGTGAGCGCGACGAACGCCGGCGGGTCGGCGCGCTCCAAGAAGGTCTGCGCCTCCGGCTGGTACTGCCCGGCGTAGGTGACGAACGCGCCCGACGGGTCGACGACGCGACCGCGCCGCGTCTCGTCGTTCACGCGCTCGACCTCGGTGAGCACGCCGGCGGTGAACAGGCGGTTCACCCGCGCGCCGGTCGGGGTGACGACGTAGTTGGGGGCGCGCTCCTCGTCGCTCTCGGAGTACGACAGCGAGGCGTCGTCGAACTCGGCGGCGAACACCCGGTAGGCGACCTCACGCGTGCCCGGCCCGTCGTCGCTCATTCGCCCACCTCCGCGAGCGCGGCGCGGGCGTGGGCGGCCGGGTCGTCAGCGGCGAGCTCGAACTCGGCCGCGTCGAGGGTCGCGCCGTAGTCGTCGACCGAGAGGTTCCCGCGGACGCGGTAGGCGCGCCCGACGAGCGAGTCGGCGATGTCGTCCGCGACGACCTCCTTGTCCATCGCGTCCTTCGCGGCGGCGAGGGCGTCGTCGAGCCCGCCGCCGTACACCTCGGCGGTGAGCTCGTCGTCCAGGACGACGGTCACGGTGTCGGTGCCGTCGTCGAGGATGGCCTTCACCCGTAGGTCGTCCTCGCCGTCCACGTCCCCGTGGCTCCGGCACTGGCCGTTCTGGACGACGCGGCCGCACTCGGGGCAGCGCTCGATGAGCCCGGAGCCGTCGCGGACCTCCAGCACGTTCCCGACGACCTCGACGTCGAACATTCCGCCGGAGCCGACGGCGTCCGCGACAGACAGCCGCGGGGCGTCCTCCGCGACCTCGACGGGGTCGGGGAGCGGCGTCACCGTCGAGAACTCGGTGAGGTTGATCGAGGGGACGCCGCGGAACTCCCGGACGTACACATCCTCTATCCGGAGGTCGGCGCCGACCTCGATCTCGGAGCGCGGCTGCCAGTCGGTGAAGGGGAGCTTCGCCGTCTCGTCGCCGACGACCCCTTCGAGGATCTCGGTCTCGCCGTCGCGCCCGGAGATGGTCTTCTCGTCGACCTCCAGCACGCGGACCTCCACGTTGCGGCCGCGGTCGCCGGCCGCGATGTCGACGAGGCTGCGGTCGCCGCCCACCTCGCGGTCGACCGAGACCTCCTCGTCGGCGATGGCGACCGTCGTCGAGTCGTTGAGGTTCAGCTCCGGCGCCCCCTCCCACTCGCGGACGCCGGCGTTGCCGATCGTCAGCGAGTCGCCCGGCTCGAAGCCGAAGTCCTGCCACGCGGTATAGGAGATGACGCCGGTCTCGTCGGCGATTTCGCCCTCCCGGATCGTGAGGTCGTCCCCCTGATACCGGATCGTGCGCGTCCCCTGCGTCAACACGCGAACCGTCACCGTCACGCCGTCGTGGTCGGTGGTGATCTCGCCCACGTCGACGGCGTCGGGCGTCGGCGTCGAGCCGCCGCCCCCGCCGCCGTGCTTCCGGCGGACGCTCTGTTTCGCCTCGTCGATGGGGACGCTGTACTCCAGTAAGTTCTGTAGGTCGGCTTTGACCTCCTCTTTGTCGACGCCGAGGTCGGAGGCGAGCTCCTCGGCATGGCTGTTGACGTCCATCGAAGCGAGGTTCGGCGCGGCCGCACAAAAGGATTCACCACCGGTGAGCGCCGGCGACGGACCGGCCCGCGGCGCCGTCGGGGACGGCCGGTAGGGCTAAACCGTCCCCGGTCGCAACGTGGGGCATGGACGAAATCGACATCGACGCGCGCGTCACCGACGACCGCACGGTGATCGACGTGGCCGGCACGCGAGGCGTCGCGGTCGTCGTGCGGTCGGCGGGCGGCGACCGGAGCCACCTTCCCCCCGCGGGGTTCGGCGACCCGGTCGGGGGG